>CAXXPZ010000092.1:0-57383 GCA_963422555.2 uncultured Ruegeria sp. | reverse complement strand
GACACACCTGACCAGATGTCTGAATTGACCATCACGTAGTTGCGCGGCAGCCAGGCGTCGACCTCGTAGAAAATAGTTCAGGCTTTCCCAGACCTTTCGGTCGTATCCGGTGGAGCCTGACGACACCATGGAATCCGCCACACCCGTCGCAAATGCCTGACTGATTTCAGCGGCCTCGATGGTCACAGGCAACATTCCGGTCAGTTCGGCCAATCGCGATGTGGCGTTGTTGTAGGACCGGAACTTGATGCCCTCCATATCCGCGACCGAGGTTACCTCGTCCTTGAAATACAGCCCCTGCGGCGGCCATGGCACGGCATAAAGCAGCGTCAGATTCTGTTCAGCCAGCAGGTTTTCAATGGACGGCCTTGCCGCATCCCACAGCTTGGCACTGTCATCGAACGAGGTGGCAAGGAACGGGATTGAATCGAACCCGAACAGCGCGTTTTCGTTCTGGTGACCGGATAGCAGACGCTCACCAATCGGGGCCTGCCCGGTCTGGATCGCGCGTTTGATGTCTGCACCCTTGAACAGCGAACCGGATGGGTGCGTGACAATCTCGATCTCGCCCCCCGGTTCCGGTCGTCACGCATTTGGCGAACTCAGCGCCGGTGGCCGAGTGGAAATTCGACGCCGAATAGGCCATCGGCATATCCCACTTTTCGGCCATGGCCGGAACGGTGGCAGCAGCTGTCAACGCGGTTGCCGCGAGTAGGCTTGTTAATCTTTTCATCATTCTCTCCCTATTGAATATTGATATGCCGTTGTTTTTTGACCGGCTTTTTATGTTACGAAACGTGATGGCGCGTAGACGCTCAAATCCGTGTTCGGGGTTCTGCCCGCAATCAATTGCGCCAAAAGGCGTCCTGTTTTCGGCCCACCTGTCAGGCCGATGTGATGGTGCCCAAAGCCCATATAGGCCCCGTCGATTCCCGGCACCTGGCCGATGATCGGAATCGAGTCAGCCGGTGCGGGCCTGTGCCCCATCCATTCCACTTCCTCCTTCCATGTCACGCCGGGAAAGGCCGCCCGGGCATTCTTGCGCATCAGTTCAAACGGTTCGCGCGATGGCGGGGCATCCAGCCCGCCGAACTCCACGATCCCCGCCAGCCGGATACGCCCATCCATTGGTGTGGCAACAAATTTGCCCGAGACCACCATAACCGGGCTGCGCGGCATGGCAGAGGGGTCCACCAATTCAAGATGATAGCCACGTTCGCTTTCCAGAGGAACAGAAACCCCCAATCGTTTGGCCAACGGACCTGACCAGACCCCGGCCGTCACGATAGCCGCGTCGCACGCAATTGTCTCGCCACCGGCGCGGACACCTGTGACCTGACCGTTTTCGCGGACAACATCCTCGACATTGGCGCGGGTGATTTTACCACCGTTGGCCGCGACATATGCGGCAAGGTCTTTCACATAGCGGCCCGGGTCGGTGATGTGGCCGTGCTCTGCCAGCCTCACGGCAAATCCGATATCCTTGCTGAACACCGGATCGTAAGCGTGAAAGGCTGGTCCCTCCAACTCGTCCCATGCAAAGCCATTTTTGCGCCGAACGTTCCAACCAAAAGCGTCGCCGTCGAAATGGGCCCGGTTTTCATACAGAAACAGATAGTCCGACGGCACGACCCACTTTTCAGCCCCGGTGCCGTCGGCCAGTGCTTTGTGATCATTCAGGCTGTCGCCGATGATCGGCGTCAGCGCAGCAGCGATGCGGTCTACGTCAGCGGCGTTTGCATGTTTCAGATAGCGCATCAGCCAAGGGAAAAGACGAGGCAGATATCCCCATTTCACAAACAACGGCTGCGATGGGCTCAGCAGCATCTTTGGCGCTTTACGCAGTAATCCCGGAACAGTCACCGGCACGACCGAACAGGAGGCCAAAACCCCACCGTTTCCGTGTGACGTGCCCTCACCCGGTCCGGCCTTGTCGATCAGGATCACGTCGTGACCATCCCGTTGCAGCCAGACCGCCGTCGACACGCCGACGATACCGGCCCCGATGATGGCTATGGTCTTTTGCGTGCTCATGCCGCGACCGCCTTGGCCACCGCGTAGTGATCCAGCTTGGACAGGTCCGGTCGGCCGCCCAGCCCCGGGCCATTGGGAACGATGACTTGCCCGTTTTTAATAACAAATGGGGATTCGAGGATGTCTTCGGCCAGAAAATACGAGGCCTGATAGAATTCACAGCCCAAGGTGATTTCCGGCGTTGCTGCGATCATCTGCGTGCCTGCCAGATGCGCCAGCCCGGCCTCGAACATATCGCCGCCATAAGCGCTCAGCCCATGGGCTGCGGCGATGCGGGCCACTGTCTGGCCGCGCGTCAATCCGCCGGATTTCATGATTTTCACAGACACGCCGTCGCAGATGCCCTCGCGGGCTGCACGTTCCATGTCTTCGGGGCCAAAAACGCTTTCATCCGCCAAAAGCGGCACGTCAATCATCTGCCTCAGCCTGGCCATCATCCCGAAATGATGCGCCCGCACGGGCTGTTCGATGAAATCCGGATTGAACTGTGCAACATCGCGCACTTGCGCGGGGGCGTCATCGATATCCAGCCCCTGATTGTAATCTACCCGGACCGAGAACTCGGGGAAATTCTGCGACAGATGCTCCAGCCGCATGATGTCAAACGCGTGATCGCGGAACCCTGTCTTGAGCTTGACGATCCGCACGCCATCATCCTGCAAACGTGCAAGCAGGTCGATATCCTGCGCAAAGTCGGGATTGGCAATCGAACAGCTCAGCGGGATGGTATCGCGACATTTGCCCCCAAGCAGAGACCAGACAGGTACCGCGCTGATCCGCCCGGTCAGGTCCAGCAAGGCACTGTCCAGTGCGGCCTTGGCCTCGGTGCAATGCGCAACCGCATAGGCCGCGCGCGCCATTATTGCCCCGCGGTCCCCTATCTGCGACCCAATCACCAGAGGGCGCAGATAACGATCCAGCGCGGCATAGGTTGCCTCGGGCGTGCCGGTGAACACGGACCAGGGCGAGGCTTCGCCAAAACCCTGGCTGCCATCCTCGGATGTCAGGCGCAAAATGACGACTTCACAGACACCTTCGACCGACCCGATACCATGATCGCGGCGCGATGTGACCGGTAATTCCAGATGCCAAAGGTCGTACCCGATGATCTTCTGCGTCAGGTCGCCCATTCTCTCTCCCCTACTTGAGAGCAACCCTGCCTTGACGCATGTATCATTTCAAATACTATGTTTTCGCAATTCCATCAGAAAAAATGATGAGGTAAGCGATGTCGCTGCGGTTTCGTCAGTTACAGGCCTTTCACGCGATCATGGAAACCGGAACCGTGACGGGGGCGGCCTCGGTGCTTGGAATCTCGCAACCCGGCATCAGCAACCTGCTAGCACAGCTTGAGCGTGAGGCGCGATTGCCCCTGTTTGAACGGAACAAGGGCCGTCTGCTGCCAACCCCCGAGGCCGAATTGTTGTATCGCGAGGTCGACACCGTCGTGCGCGGGCTGGATCACGTGGCGCAGGCGGTTTCGGATTTGCAAAACAAACACCCGGGTCAGCTTCAGGTCGCGGCACCTCATTTGCTGTCTTTCGGTTTCATGCCGCAAGAGATCGCCCGATTTGCTAAATCCCGACCCAACCTGTCTGTCAGCTTTCAATCGCAATACTCGTCCAAAATTCAGGAATGGGTCATTTCCGGCCTGTTCGAAATCGGAATTGTCGAAATGCCGATCCTGCATGACACCCTGAACCATCAGGTGTTTCAGTTCGAAACGCTGGCCACGTTCCCCGAGGGCAGCCCTTTGGCCGAAAACGATGTTCTGACGCCTGAGATTCTGGAAAATGAACCCTTTATCGTGATGGGGCCCGAGCATCAGACCCATCGCAAGACACGCGATATTTTCCAAAACGCCGGGCGTACGTGGCGGACCCAGATCCACACACATCTGTCCGAAAACCTGCTGAGCTTCGTCAAACAGGGCATGGGGGTCGCGATGATCGACCCCTTCACCGTCACCTTCGATGGCGAAAGCGGGTATCTGACCCGCCCTTTCCAACCTGCCGTAACGCTGGACCTTGCGATTATCACCGTCAAAGGACGGCCGCTATCGACCATCGCGCAAGAGTTTCTGGCCCAGCTGACCCCATCAATCGCGTCTTATGCCACCCATTCCGAAACCGGTGCCGCAGCCTCGTGAAGCGGTTGCGAATGAATATCGACCAGCGTCGGGCCGTCATGTTCCACTGCCTGTTTCAGAACCTTGCGCAGATCGTCCGGGTCTTTCACCGTCCATGATTTGACCCCAAAGGCGGCGGCAACTGCGGCGTGGTCGGTGCGATTGAAATCCACGTTGTAATAGCGTTGGCCAAACCCGGCTTCCTGCCCCGCCTTGATCCAGCCAAAGACCGCGTTTGAAAACACGATCGAAGTGATCGGCATGTTGTGCCGCACCATGGTTTCAAATTCGCCGCAGGTGAAGCCAAAGGACCCGTCGCCCATCACCGCCAGCGTCTTGACCGATGGTCGCCCCACATGCGCACCCATTGCGGCGCCAAGCGAATAGCCCAGAGCACCGTGCGCCCGGTTGGTGATAAAGTTGCGCCCTGCCGTCCTCCACCGATAATGCGCGCTGAAATAGGGGCAAGGCGTGCCGGGATCGGCGACGACAATCGCGTCGTCATCAAGAATATCCATCAGCGAGGCCATGACCGCCTCGGGCCGGATGGGCGTTTCGCGGCTTGCAGCAAGGGGCGCAAATGCCGCCAACTTGGCCTGCCACGCCATTTTGGCCTTGGCGGCACCGCCAAGGCTGGGCAGGTCACCGCGCGCCTCCAGCGCATCGGCCAGCGTGTCCAGCGCCAATCGGGCATCGGCGCAAATCGCGACTTCGGTCTGGTAATTTGCACCAATGACCATCGGGTCGCTGTCGATATGGATGATCTTGGCGTCTTTTCCCGGGCTGCGCCAACGTTCGGTCGTGACCGAGCCTGCACGGCATCCGATGAACAGCACGACATCGGCCTGATCCACCACGGCCCGGGTCGCCGGAACACCGCCGTTCGAGCCAACGACGCCCAAAGCCAGCGGGTCGGTTTCTGCGATGGCCCCCTGCCCTGAAACAGTGGTGGCAACGGGCATGTCCAAAAGGCTGGCCAGCCGCCGCAAAGCGTCAACCGCCCCGGACAGAACCGGGCCACCGCCGCAAACCGCCACCGCAGATCTGGCCCGCGCCAACACCTCTGCCGCTGCCTCAACCGCGTCTGGATCAGGCGCTGCCCGTTCCGCAGGATAGCTGCGATGCCGTTCATCTGCCCAGATTTCAGCCTCATCTACCGGACCTTTTTGCGTGTCAAACGGCAGGGCCAGATGCGTAGCACCCGGCGTTCCGGTGGTCATTGCCCGAAACGCGGCCCGCACCATGGCGGGCAATCGCGCCGCATCGTCCAGCGAGGCGTTCCATTTCGCAAGCGGCCTGAACAGCGCGGGCTGGTCCAATTCAGTCAGCGGGTATTTTCCCCGACTGGTCGTTGCCACATCCGAGGTGATCGCCAAAATCGGCACCGAGCTTTCGTTGGCCTCGACCACGCCCGGCAGGATATAGGTCGCCCCGCCGCCTGACGGCCCTTCGCACACGCCCGGCTTGCCGGTGACGCGGGCATAGCCGTCCGCCATGTAGGCCGCGTGCCTCTCATCCCGGGTCAGAATGTGCTGAATACCGTGATCCATCCGTGACAGCGCATCATAGAAGGGCAAGGTGGTATCGCCGCACAGGCCAAACATGTGTTTGACACCGTGTGCCTGCAACATGCGCACCATCGCTTCGGCTCCGGTCAGGTGATTTGTCCCGGTCATTGCTTGCATCTCCTCTTGCTGAATATTGCACACAGAACTGTATACAGTTTTGTATATTGAATTCAAGCGCGACCTGTGGCACCTCTGAAATACTGGCAGAAAGGCTGAAACCATGGCGGGTCCGCGCGTTGACGACATCTATGATCAGGTAAAGGCGATGACCGTTTCGTTCCGTCTGCGCCCCGGTGACCGGCTGAACGAAGTAGCGCTGTCAAAAGAGCTTGGGGTCAGCCGCACGCCGCTGCGCGAGGCGTTGAACCGGCTGGTGGCCGAACGAATGTTCGATTTCCGCCCCGGTCAGGGGTTTTTCTGTCGCCCGCTGGATGCCCAAAGCGTGTTCGACCTGTTCGAACTGCGCCAGATCATTGAGGTCGCCGCCGTCCGCGCAGCCTGCACCAAGGCCACGGATCAGGAATTGCAAACGCTTAAGGATGAGCTTTACACAACCGGCCTCGACATCACCGGCCTGACCGTGGAGGAAGCTACCAGTCGGGATGAGGCATTCCATCTTGGTATCGCGCGCCTGTCTGGCAACAGGGAGCTGCTGCAAACCCTGACACGGATCAACGAGCGCATCCGCTATATACGCTGGATCTCGATGAGTCTGGACCGAGTTCAGCGGTCAAAGGGCGAACACAAACAGGTCATGCAGGCATTGCTGAACCGTGACGCGGACGCGGCGGCGGCGGTTTTGGGCGCCCATATCGCCAAACGCATGGATCAGGTGCAAGACGCCGTGCGCCACGGAATATCAAGTATTTACATGGACGGGGTCGAAGATATCTCGTCCCGGATCATAGAGGAGGCATAGGGGATGATCGCACATGGCGGAAAATCCGTTTACGGCGCGTCAGTCGGCATTCTGATGCTGGATGCACAGTTTCCACGCATCCCCGGCGACATGGGAAACGCAACGACTTGGCCCTTTCCGGTGCAATATCGGATTGTCCGGGATGCCTCGCCCGATCAGGTGGTCCGGCACCGGGCCGAAGGCCTGTTGGACGCCTTTATCGACGCCGCAAAGGATCTGGTCAAAGACGGTGTGGACGGAATCACCACCAATTGCGGCTTCCTTTCCCTGTTCCAGACAGAACTGGCAAAGGCCGTGCCGGTGCCAGTCGCAACATCCTCGCTGATGCAGGTCGGCATGGCGAATCGCGTCCTGCCAGCCGGAAAAAAGGGCGGGCATCCTGACCATCTCGGCATCTGCCCTGTCCAATGACCACCTGACCAAGGCGCAGGTGCCCGAAGGCACCCCGATTGGCACGACCGAAGGCGGGCAGGAGTTCACCCGCGCGATCCTTGGCAATGAATTGACGTTGGATGTGGCCAAATCCCGTTCGGACAATGTCGAGGCCGCGTTGGCCTTGCAGGCCGACCACCCTGATCTGGGCGCGATTGTGTTGGAGTGCACGAACATGTGCCCCTATGCAGCAGATATCCAGCAGGCCACCGGCTTGCCGGTGTTTTCCATCGTGACATTCGTGAACTGGTTTCAGGCCGGGCTTGTTCCACCAAGATTTCCGACCTCTCTGTAGGCTAACAAAGCATTGCCTGATCTGCGGGGCGTCCGCCTGCCTGCGCTTGCGCGGGCCTAGGTAGCAAAATCCTGCACCTTTTTTCGATTGCAACCGATTGCAAATCTTTTCTTTCCCCGTAGTTTTATGACAAGCAGACCCGAAATTCGCGACAGGAGGCAAAATAGGTGAGTGTCACTCTTAAAGAAGTTGCGGCGCTTGCTGGTGTTTCGCGGTCCGCTGTGTCGCGCACCTTCACCGAAGGCGCCTCGGTTTCGGCCAAGACCCGCAGAAAGGTCGAAAAGGCGGCGCTGGAGCTGGGGTACAGTCCGAATGCGCTGGCCTCATCCTTGACCACCGGGCGCACAAAGCTGATCGGGCTGATTTCGAACAACTTTCACAACCCCATTTTCCTTGAGGTTTTCGACCAGTTCACCCGCGCCCTGCAGGAACGCGGCCTGCGCCCGTTGATCGTTAATCTGACGGACGAAACCGAACCGTCAAACTCGGTCAGGATGCTGCGGCAATATTCCGTGGATGCCGTGATTGTCGCCTCATCCACCCTGCCCCCCAGTTTCGCCAAGGCGTTTCACGATGCGGGTGTACCGGTTGTGCACACGTTCGGACGCTCGGCCACGTCACCCGAAGTGCATGTTGTGGGAATTGACAACGTGGAATGCGGGCGCATGGCGGCTCGGGAGTTGCTGTCGCGCGGCTATCGCAGTGTCGGGTATCTGGGCGGACCGCAAAACGCCACCTCGGCGCAGGATCGGTATCGCGGTTTCACCGAAGAACTTGGGCAACACACCGATATCGCCGTCGCGCATTGTTTTTCCGAGGCCTATTCGTTTGAAGCCGGGCGCGCGAAAATGCTGGACCTGTTAAAGGGATCACCGGCCGAGGCCTATTTTTGCGGTGACGACATCCTGTCCATCGGGGCACTGTCGGCACTGTCGGATCACGGCCTGACCCCCGGCAAGGATATCGGCATCATCGGCCTGAACGACATGGAGATGTCGCGCTGGGAAAGCGTCGATCTGACGACAATCCACCAGCCGATCAAACAGATCATCACCTCGTCCGTGGATCTGGTCGAAGAAATGCTGAAAGAACCGCAGCGATATCCCGAGGCGCGGATTTTTCCGTGTCGCGTGATCGAGCGGGGCACATTGCGGCCCCGCCCCTGATTACCGGAACATCGGTGGGCGCGCGTCTTTCCATGCGCCCTCTTCTTTCCCGGATGAAACGGCGGCATGCACCGCTGCGATCGACCGCACGCCGTCCGACGCGCCGGGCAACCCGTCGCGGGTCTCGCCGCAAATTGCATCAGCAAGATCGCAATAGATATTGGCCACGGCCAACGGGAATCCTTCGGGATGGGCGATGGCGACGCGGGACAGGCGCTGCACCTCGTCATGCAGTCCGCCCTCGCCTTTTTCGATGATCTGTGTGCGTCCGCCAACCGGGGTATAAACAAGCTGGTTGGGCTGTTCGGACGCCCAGCGCAGTCCGCCGGTTTCGCCAAAGATCTGAATGTCGAACCCGTGTTGCCGCCCGATGGCGACCGAGGATGTCCATAGCCGCCCGACGGCTCCGCCCTCCATCCGGAAATTGACCATCGCATCATCTTCCAACGCCCGGCTGGGGATGGTCGAGGCGAAATCCGCCGACAGGGTTTTGACCTGATCATCGCAGATGAAGCTGGCCATATGCAGGGCGTGAATACCACAATCGGCAAACTGACCGGACACGCCCGCCTTCGCCGGATCATACCGCCAGCGGACACGCGGGTTGTCGGCATCCGTTGCGTCGCCGTGGTGCCCGTGGCTGAAATTAGTCACCACCACACGCACCTTGCCGATGTCACCTGCCCGCACCATCGCGCGGGCCTGACGCACCATGGGATAGGCGGAATAGCAGTAATTCACCGCGCAGACTTTGCCCGAAGCTTCGGCCACGCGGACAATCTCTTCGCCTTCTTCCACGGTCATGGTCATCGGTTTTTCGCATAGCACGTTGAACCCGGCTTCTAGAAACGCCTTGGCGATTTGAAAATGCGTGGCGTTCGGCGTTGCAATTGTCACCAGATCGATCCGGTCGGGGCGGTCTATTTCACCGGCCAGCATTTCTTGCCAGTTGCCATAGGCGCGATCAGTCGCGATACCCAGCCTCTGGGCGTATTCGCGCCCCACGTCAGGGCGATGGTCCAGCGCGCCTGCGGCGAATTCGAACATTCCGTCGGCCAGTGCGCCCAGACGATGGGCGGGCCCGATCTGACTGCCTTCGCCACCACCGATCATGCCCCATTTCAGCTTTGCCATGGTCCTAGTCTTTCTTCAGAAGTCTTGTTGCTGTTGTGCGATCAGAAATCGCTTGTTTCTTGCCATTGGCGCCGTTCGGACGATGCCAGCGCCGCCGCAAGCACGCGGTTGACCTCGTGCCCGTCTTGGAAGGTCGGCCAGATCGCCTGCCCGGTGTGAATGGCCTGCAGGAAATCCTTGGCCTCGATAATGATCTGGTCCTGATACCCTGTGCCGTGCCCGGGCCCCTGGCAAAACGGTTCGTAATCGGGATGCGCCGGGCCGGTCAGGATTTTGGTGAAACCACGCGTCGCCTCGGGCCCGTCATGGCGGTACAGCCACAGGGCATTTTGATCTTCCTGATCGAACCGGATCGCGCCTTTGGTGCCGGATATTTCATAGGCGTATCCCATCTTGCGTCCGGTTGCGATGCGGCTGACAAAGATGTTGCCCATCGCCCCATTCGCGAAACGGCACATGATCTGAGCCTGATCATCATTGGTGACTGTACCGCCCGGACGGGTGTGATGAACAGTTTCCACCTCGGCCATGACTTTGGTAATGGGCCCGATCAGGGCAAGCGCGCCGTTGATCATATGCGGGGCCAGATCGCCCATGGTGCCGTTTGACATTCCTGTTGTGCGCCACGTGGCCGGGGCCCGCAGATCGGCGTAAGAATCTTCGGTATGTTCGCCGCGAAACCATGTGACATCGCCGATTTCACCATCGGCGATAAGCTGGCGCGCATATTGAGTGGCCGGGGTGCGGACATAGTTGAAACCAACCATGTTAATCGCACCCGAAGCTTTGGCCGCTGTTACCATCGCCTGTCCGTCCTCCATCGACGCACCCAGCGGTTTTTCGCACAGTACCCGGCTTGCCCAGCGCAAGCGCAGCCTCGGCGATCTGGCGGTGGGTCGACTGGGGCGAAGCAATCACCACCGCCCCGACCGCCGGATCGTTGGCCAGCACGCACCAGTCATCCGTCGCACGCTGAAACCCATAGGCCAGACGATAGCGTTCGGCACTGTCCGGGCTGGAGGCGCAGATCATTTCCAGACGCGGACGCAGCGCAGTGTTGAACACAGCGCCCACGGCGGACATGGCCACGGAATGCGCCTTGCCCATGTAACCGCCACCGACGATTCCAATTCCAATTTCAGACATCTGTCACGGCTCCGAACATACTATTTGCAACCGGTTGCAAAATCAGTATCGTGTGAATCGCTTCAACGCAAGGTCCAACCCTTTTCACCAACCCCTTTTTACCGGAGGAAACAACGTGAGCACTTTGATAGACGGTATCAAGGGAAACCGGTTCGCCGTATTGGGACGCGCAGGCATGGATCTTTTCGCGGACCCCATTGGCGTCAAAAGCGAAGATGCCGATATGTTTCGGGCCGATCTGGGCGGCTCATCCGCCAATATCTGCGCGGGGCTGATCAAACTTGGCAGCCAGTCTGCCTTGATCACGTCGATATCGGATGACGCCATCGGTCGGTTTTGCGTGAACCGCCTGCGCCATTATGGCATCGACACCTCAAATATCCGTGTTGTCGGTGGCGAGCATCGCACATCCCTGGCGATCTACGAAAGCCGGTTGGAGGGTTTCCAGAACGTCATTTACCGCAATGGCGCGGTCGATTTTCAGGTGACCGAAGACGACATGGATCAAGTTGATTTCACGGCATTTACCGCGCTGATCTCGGCAGGCACCGTCTTTGCCGCTGAACCGTCGCGCAGCGCGACGTTCAGAGCCATCGACAACGCGCGCAAAGTGGGGCTGCCGATCATCTTTGACGTAGACTATCGCCCCTATAGCTGGCCCTCACCACAAGTCGCGGCAGACGTCCTTTCGCGCGCCGGAGAGGTCAGTGATCTGATCGTCGGGAATGACGAAGAATTCGGCTTTATGGCCAGCGGTATTGAAAAAGGTTTCGACAAGGCAAAGGAACTGGCCGCGAAACCCGGGCGGGTCGTGATCTACAAGATGGGTGAAAAAGGGGCCGTCACATTGGCCGACGGTCAGGAAATTCACACCGGGATTTACCCGGTTGACGCCATCAAACCTGTTGGGGCCGGTGACAGTTTCATGGCGGGGTTGCTGGCATCAATCGGGGCCGGTCATCCGCTGAAAGACGCTGTTTTGCGCGGCTCGGCCTGCGCCTCGATCGTGGTCTCGCAACCCGGCTGCGCGCCTGCCATGCCAACAACTCAACAACTCGACGCGTTTCTGGCCTCGCACCCCGGACCGACGACATAGGAGAACCCCATGCACATCGCCCCCTATGAAAACCAGAACAAACCCATCGTCGATACCGACGATCCAACGGTGCCGTTGAATTACTTCAACATCGTCAAACTGAAGAAGGGTGAGGCTTTCGAATATCAGGTGCCGGGTTATGAAACCTGCATCGTGCCCGCGACCGGCAGCGTCGATGTGGATGTCGAAGGCGTCAAATTCCCCGGTCTTGGTGACCGGGGCGAGGATGTCTGGGACGGCGAGCCCGAAGGCGCGTATGTCCCCGTCGGCGCCAAGGCGCAGATGGTCTGCGTATCGGATGAAACCGAGGTGTTCATTGCTGGCGCGAAATACGACAAGGTGCTGGACCCGTTCGATGTGCGGCAACACGATCTGGTGCAATATGGCAGCGACGACACCAAAACGCACCGTAAAATCAAGCACATACTTGGCCAGAAGCAACATGACAAGGTCGGTCGGCTACTGGTGAGCGAGCTGTTCACCGTTGGTCAAGGCGGCTGGTCCGGTTTTCCCAGCCACAAACACGACACCAACCGTTTGCCGGATGAATCCCGCCACGACGAAACATACAACTTTCGCTTCAAACCCAACTGGGGTTCGGGCCTGCAGATGCTGCAGCGAGAAGATAATGAGCCCGGCGATGCCTATCACATCGTCGATGGGTCAACGATCTGCATCGACAACGGATATCACCCCTGCTGCGTCCTGCCGGGGTACGAGATGTATTATTTCACCATCCTCGGCGGATTGAGCCAGCGTTCATTGGTTCAGTATTTCCAACCCACGCATGCCTATCAGATCGAAACGATTCCGGGCATCAAAGACATGATTGCCAAGTTCAAATGACCCTCGTCACACTCAAAGATGTCCTGACCCCCGCGTATCAGCAGGGCTATGCCGTTGGCGGCCTTGTCACACTGGGGTGGGAAGACATGCGCGCCTATGTGGCCGCGGCCGAAGCCGAGAACGCACCGGTCATCCTTCAGGCCGGTCCTAGCTGCCGCGAGCACACGCCTTTGCCGATCCTGGGCAAGATGTTCCGGCATCTGGCTGAAAACGCCTCGGTCCCGGTCGTGGCCCATCTGGATCACGGCTACACGTTCGAAGACTGCAAGATCGCGCTGGACAGCGGGTTTACGTCGCTGATGTTCGACGGGTCGCGCAAGCCTCTGCAGCAGAATATCGACGAGACCGCAGAAATTGCCGAAATGGCCCATGCCGCCGGAATCTCATGCGAGGGCGAGATCGGGTTTGTCGGCTATTCCGGAGGCGAGGGATCAAACGGCACCGACCCGGATGAAGCAGCGCAGTTTGCCCGCGAAAGCGGCGTGGATGCCATGGCCATATCAGTTGGCAATGTCCATTTGCAGGAAAACAAAGAGGGCGGTCTGGACGAAGACCGCATTGCCCGGATCGACGCAATCACCGACGTGCCGCTGGTCATCCACGGCGGCTCGGGCGTGCCGGTGGAACAGCGCCGCCGCCTGGCGCGCGAAACCTCGATCTGCAAATTCAATATCGGGACCGAGTTGCGCATGGCGTTTGGGCAAGCCTTACGCGAAGCGGTTAACCGTGATCCCGAACGCTTTGACCGTGTCACCATCCTGAAGGAAACGCACGACCCCGTCGAAGCCGCCGCGCGCATCGTGATCAGGGCATTCGGAGCGCCGCCGCAAAGATGAGGCCCAAACCGGCGCCCAAAGCGCCGGGCTATGCGTCGCGTTCCATGATCCACTCGACCTCGGGGGCCGCAACAAAGCGCCATTTCCGCAAAGGCCCCGCCATGACGTTCAGATAATACATCTCAAACCCATAGGGTGCACCGCAGGGGTGATGGCCCTACTGTATGCACACATCTTTTCCCGCACGCGGAATTAGGTTCTGAACCTTGCCGTTTTGTCATATCGGTTCTATCTCCTGTCTTGCTGTTTCAAGGGGGTAGAGATGCAAAACTCGAGTTCGCATTTTGGTGATTGTCGTTTGGATCAGGCTGAACGCTTTTTGCATGGTCGTCTTGTCGAGGTCGGTCCTCGTGGTATTTCGGTGCGTAGCGTCGGCGGCAATCGCGCAGGTGAGGTTCGCTTTGGTCGGTTTTTGAGGAACGAGAAGGTGACAGTGAAAAAGATTGTTGAAAAGGCCGGGAAGGTCACGTCCGGGCGCGTTGACGGTCTGCATGTTCTGGCGATTCAAGACACAACGAGCTTTCGTGATGATGGGTCGGGAAACTGCATTGTCGGCCATGCTACGATCGCGGTGGAGGCCGAACAGGGCACGTTGCTCGGAGCGGTTGACATGCAACTCATTGAACGCTCTGGCGGCCGCAAGAAGCCGCCCAAAAATCGACCTCTTCGTGAAAAAGAGAGCTATCGCTGGCTTGAAAGCATGCAAACAAGTGCCGCCGTTCTGAACGCGGCTGCGAATGTCACGGTTATAGCCGACCGTGAAGGGGACATCTTCGAGATGTTTGCATGCCGCCCAAAAGGCGTGGACGTCCTGGTCCGAGCGTCCCATGATCGCAATCTTTCCGATGATACAGGCAAGCTCTTTTTCAGCCTTGAGGGCACGCCGCAGCAAGAACATACGGTCGAGTTGCCCGCGCGACCCGGGCAGAAGAAGCGCACGGCCCGGATTGGCGTTCGTTTCGCTTGCGTTACCCTGCCGCACCCCAAAAACAGACCGATTGAACAAGGCGTTCCCGCCAGCACGTCCGTCTACATCGTTGAGGCGCGAGAAATCGACCCGCCAGTAGGTGTGCAGCCTGCACGTTGGCGCCTGCTGACCAGCCATCGGGTCGAAACATTCGAACAGGCACGATGGATCACTCAACTCTACCGTCGGCGCTGGGTCATTGAGCAGGTTTTCCGGACCATTAAGACCAAAGGTTTCGACATCGAAAACGTGTCTATGGAGCCCGCACCCTTCAAAACTCTTTGCGCAATGACGCTTATCGCGGGGATATCCTGCATGCAGCTCGTGCAGGACCGGGATGGCGCAGGCAAACGCCCGCTGGAGGATGTATTCGAGGCGCAGGATCAACCGGTCCTTGAGGCCGTATCCGCTTCGCTTGAAGGTAAGACCGAAAAGCAGAAAAACCCGCATCCAAAGGGGTCGCTCGCCTTTGCAGCCTGGGTGCGCGCCCGTCTCGGTGGCTGGACCGGATATTATGGGAAACCGGGCCCCGTGGTTATGTTGCGCGGTCTCTATCAATTTAGGTCAATCCAACTCGGATATGGGATCGCTGGAAATGTGTGAATCGAGTAGGGTGATGGCCGCGGGGAACGGTTACGACATCACCATCCGAGACCGCCATGGTTTCATCCAACTGCCCGTCATCCGTATACACCCGCTGAATGCCGAACCCATTGGCGGGATTCAGCCGGTGGTAATAGGTCTCCTCCAGATACGTAATGCGGGGATAGTCGTCTTCGTCGTGGCGATGGCTTGGGTATGACGACCAATGGCCATTTGGCGTAAAAACTTCGGTCACCAAAAGGCTGTCGGCGTAATCCTCGGCTTCCATGGCTATGTTGTTGATATAGCGGGTGTTCACGCCCTTGCCCCGTTCGGTCAGGCTTATGCCATCCGGACCGATCCGGCGCGCCGCATGGCCGCCCTGACCGGGGGCTGAGCATACGGCAATGACGCAATCCGTTTCGGCCTCGGCCGCCCAATCGGTGCCACTCGGCAGATACAGACAATGCGGCGGCGTCTTTTCGAACACATTCATCCGATCCCCCAGAACACCCCAATCCTGCCCGGCACCAGTGATCTTTGCCTTACCCTCGACCATGACCAGAATGACCTCGCAGTCGCCGGTTGCCTCGGCTGCCGTGTCCCCTGCCCGCAGGTGCTAAAGACCAAACCCGACATATCGCCACGCGGCGCTGGCCGGGGTGATATCATGCACTTTGCCTCGGGTGCCAAAAGGCTTTTTGAGCAGGTCCGCCATGTTGATCTCTCCTTTTTGGACGGGCATGGGGTGCCCGCCCGTATTGCTTTACGCAGCTTGCCGTGTTTGCAGCGCCAGGAACGTTTCGGCCAATTGTGCCGCGGTCCAGCCTTCGGCCACAGCCCGGCGCAGGATATCTGCCTGGCTCTCCGGAGCGTTGCCGCCAATCGGCGGGTCCGTGTCCAGATTGGTCGGAAACGGGTATCCTTCGGCCGTCGCAGCGATTGCGGCCTCCAGTTCCGCCGCGCTCAGATCACCCCGTTGTTTCAGGGCGACGAGCGCGGGAAACACCGCCTGCGCCATGGATCGCCGGTCAATCGCCTCCATCGCACGGCCAAAGGCTGACGAGATTTGCAACAGGTTCGCCATCCTGTGAATATCCGCGCTGCTGTTTTCCCCCGCGGCGTGAAACAGCGCCGGGTTGAAAAACACAGCGTCGCCCTTTTCCAGCGGCAACTGGATATAGCTTTCCTCGAAATGGGCGCGATGTGCATCGTCGTGAAACGCCAGATAGCCCGGTGGATAGAGATGCGAGAATGGCAACAGCTTGGTCGGGCCGCTTTCCACGGGCATGTCACAATGGGCAACCGCGCCCTGCAATGTCAGCGATGCCGTAACCATATGGGCATGTACCGGATAACGGGCGGCGTTGTCGGCGCTTTGGAACCCAAGATGATAATCCCGATGCGCCTGCTGCGCCTTGCCGCCCGGACGCACCTGATTGATCTGCGCGGTGACCTGATAATTTGGTCCCAACCAGGCCTCGCACGCGGCGGCAATCCAAGTATTGCCGAAATAAAGCGCGAACCCCTCGGGATCGCGCAGGCATTGTTTCTGCAACGCGTTCCATATCCGGTCATTGGCGCCCGAGGCGGCAAAGTGATCGCCCTCGCCCGCGCCGCCCTGGCGTTCCTCGTCGATGATCTGCTGAAACACGTCCGTTGCGCGGTCGATTACGGATGTATCCGCAAAGGCCCCTTTCAACGCAATTACCCCTGCCGAGTTCTGCAGCACGTCGCCCCATTCCGCCAGCAACCCACGCCGCTGATCCGCGTTTTCCAGTGCAGGACGCAGGGTGTTCATGTCATAGATCGGAACGTTTTTCTCGATCACTGTGGCACGAGGGGCCCCTGCCGCTGTCAGGTTTTGCGAGGTCAACACCTTGAATTCATCCAGATCACAGGATTCCCGGTCGAAATAACCGACAAAACCAAGCTTCTGATCTACCATGATAATCTCCTTTTTTCATGGCTTCGGTGTTGCCCTCACGGGCGGGTGTTAACCACGTATCTCCAATCCTGCCTGACCGCAGACCTCGACAATATGGCCGTAACCTTTTTTGGAATATTCATAGGGCGGTGCCTTGGCGGGGTCCTGTTCCGCTTCGACCACGATCCAACCGTCATAATCCATGGACCCCAACGCATGGGCGACCGACTGAAAGTCAATGCAACCGTCCCCGGGCACGGTGAACGCGCCTGCGATAACGGCATCAAGAAAACTGCGGTTGTTTTCGCGCGTGCCCTGCACCACGGATGGGCGGATATCCTTGAAATGCACGTGATGGACCCGGTCGCCCCAACGCTTGAGCGTTGCCATGACATCACCGCCGCCAAACAGCAGATGGCCGGTGTCAAAGCACAGTTTAACCTCAGGTCCCGACCCTTCCATCAACCAGTCCACCTCATCCTCGGATTCGATGATGGTACCCATGTGATGGTGGTAGGCCATGGTCATGCCCTGATCGGCCATCCACTTGGCCAGTTCGGTGATCTTTGCGCCATAGGCCATCACCTCGTCCCGGGTCAGTTTGGGCCGGGAGTTAACCGGCGTGCCGATCTGGCCCTGAACGGTATTGGAGCATTCGGCATACACGATGCAGGGGCTGTTCAGCGCCACAAACTGGGCAACCTGATCGCGCACCGCCTCACGTTCGGTCGCAAGGTCATTGACCAGCGACGCGCCGGAACACCACCCGCCACACAGCGCAATGTCATTCCCGTCAAGATAGGCACGCAGGCTTTCGGTGTCGCCGGGCATACGCTGGCCACGTTCAACGCCGGTATACCCAATCTCGCGCGCCTCTTTCAGCGCCTGTTCCATCGTGAACGCCGTCGTCAGATCAGGCAGGTCGTCATTTTGCCAGGCGATCGGAGAGATCCCGATTTGCACGCTCATTTCGTGTTTCTTTCCTTGATCGCGGTTTCATACGCCGCGCGTTTTTCGTTGACGGAGGGGCGGATGCTGACTTCGGGCACGGCAACCTCCCACCAGGTTCCGCCGTATTCGGTCGACGGGTACGGATCGGTATCAATCACGACCACATAGGGTCCCTTGACGTCCGCACGTTCCCCCAGCGCGTCGTCAAGTTCCGCAATCGAGCCGACTTTGACCGACGTTGCCCCCATCGACGCCGCGTGGGCTGTGAAATCAATGGCCGACGGTGTCTCGTGCACCGCATGATCCAGCAGATTGTTGAACTCGGCACCGCCGGTTCCCATCTGCAGGCGGTTGATGCATCCGAACCCGCGATTGTCGGTGATGACAACGGTAAAAGACACGCCCATCATGGCGGCTGTCGCCATTTCCGAGTTGGCCATCATATAGGTGCCGTCCCCGGTAAAGCAGATTACGTCCCGCTCTGGCTGGGCCATCTTGATGCCAATAGCCCCGGCAATCTCATAGCCCATACAGCTAAAGCCGTATTCCATGTGATAGGCACCCGGACGCGGCGCTTTCCACAGCTTGTGCAACTCGCCCGGCATGGTTCCGGCGGCGCACATCACGACCGTATCGTTATGCGAGGCGCGCTGAACCGCACCAACGACCTGCATGTCCGTCGGCAACGCATTGCTGTCGGTTGGCGCGTCTGTCAGTGCATCAACCTTTTCAAACCAATCCGATTTGAGCGTGTCGGAAACGGAAGGCGCAGAATAGCCGCCCAAGGCTGCGCCCAATTCGTCCAGCCCAACACGCGCGTCGGCTTGCAATGGCATCGCGCCATGTTTTTCAGCGTCATAAGCGGCGGTGTTCAGACACACCATCTTGCGTTCAGGGTTCGAGAACAGACCCCATGACCCGGTTGTAAAGTCCTGTAGCCGCGTGCCGACACCCAGCACCAGATCAGCCTCGGCGCATGTGGCATTGGCGGGCTCTCCTCCGGTGACACCGACGGGGCCCAGATTCAGCGGGTGATCCCAGGCCAGCGCCGACTTACCTGCCTGAGTTTCCGCGACAGGTACGTTGTGTGTCTCGGCAAAGCGAAGCAGTGTCGCGGTTGCGTCCGAATAATGCACGCCACCCCCTGCCACGATAACCGGACGGGTCGCGGCCTTGATCGCGGCGACGGCCCGGGCCAGTTCGCCCTCGTCCGGGCGGATACGGCGCTGATACCAGACGCGCGGCTCGAAAAAGCTGACGGGATAGTCATAGGCTTCGGCCTGCACATCCTGACAAAAGGCCAGCGTCACCGGCCCGCAATCTGCAGGATCCGTCATTGTGCGGAAGGCGCGCGGCAAGGCGGTCAGCAGATGTTCGGGGCGGCTGATCCGGTCAAAATAGCGGCTGACCGGTCGGAAACAGTCATTTGCACTGACCGTGCCATCGGTGAAATTCTCAACCTGCTGCAACACCGGGTCCGGGCCACGGGTAGCGAACACATCACCGGGCAGCAACAGAACCGGCAGACGGTTCACATGCGCCAGCGCGGCAGCGGTTACCATATTGGTCGCACCCGGACCGATCGAAGAGGTTACGGCCATCGCCCGTGTTCGCCCTTTCTGCTTGGCATAGGCGATGGCTGAATGCGCCATGGTCTGTTCATTGTGACCGCGATAGGTCGGCAAGCTGTCCTTGACGCCGTGCAGCGCCTCACCCAGCCCAGCCACGTTACCATGACCGAAAATCGCCCAGACACCTGCAATGAACGGCTCGTTCGCGTCGTTCATTTGCGCACTCAGATAACGCACCAGAGCTTGTGCCGCGGTCAATCGGATTGTCTTGCTCATCATGATCCCTTTCAACAGGAGGCCGCCGCGGGCGATCCGTTGTGACTCACATTTTTGAAAGTTTCAGCTTGCCCCGCAGGGCGGTCTTTGTCGCGTGGCCCGGTCGAGCCACCTTTGGTCGGATGCCCCGCAATACCGCACGGAGCACCCGGAATTTTCAAACTCAGACCGTGCCGCCCAGTGACCCTTCCAGCTGGGCCAGTTCCTGACCGCCTGCCATCAGGTCCTGTAACTCTTCCGGCGAAATTTCGCCGCGCACGGCCGTCCCTAGGGTCTTGCCGCGATTCAGCACCGTGAACCGGTCCCCCACCGCAAGCGCATGACGTACGTTGTGGCTGATGAAGACCACGCCGACCCCCTGACTGCGCACCTTGTCGATGGTGGCCAGCACGTTCGAGGTCTGGCGCACACCCAGCGCCGATGTCGGCTCGTCCAGGATCAGGATCTTGGCCCCAAAATGAACCGCACGGGCGATGGCAACGGTCTGGCGTTCACCCCCCGACAACGTCCCGACCGCCTGGTCAGGCCCCCGCAGGTTGATGCCCATCTTGCGCATTTCATCCATGGTGATTTCGTCAGCAAGTTTCCGGTCGAAAAAGTTGATCCCTGCGATCTTTTTCGTTGGCTCGTTACCCATGAAAAAGTTGCGGCTGACGCTCATCAGCGGGATCATCGCCAGATGCTGGTGCACGATCGCAATCCCGGCAGTGATTGCATCGCGCGGGTCTTCGAAATGCATCGGCCTGTTTTCAAAGAAAATCTCGCCAGCGGTTGGTTTGTGCACGCCGGACATGGTCTTGATAAAGGTTGATTTGCCCGCACCGTTGTCGCCCAGCAGACAGTGACATTCGCCCGGTTTCAGATCAAAGCTGACCCCGGCAAGGGCAATCACCGAACCAAAGTGCTTTTCGATGCCAACCATCCGGATGATCGGTTCTTTGGCCTGTGTGTCGCCGTGATGGAATTTGCTGTTTTCAGTCATCTCAGCGCTCCCCGGTAATGATACGACGGATATAGGTGTTCAGGATAACCGCTCCCAGCAGGATAACGCCCAGGAACACCCTAAATAGAGAGATCTCGACCCCGGCAAAGAACAGGCCCTGCTGCACGACACCAAAGATCAGCGCCCCAAGTGCAGCCCCAAGGACCGATCCATACCCACCGGTCAGCAACGCGCCGCCGATGACCACCGCGATGATCGCTTCAAACTCCTTCAGCAGGCCGCGATCCGCACCGGCCGAGCCGAACTCCATCACCTGACAGGTGGCAAAGACTGTGGCGCAGAAGGCCGTGAACATGAACATCAAAACCTTGACCTTGTTCACCGGAACGCCCGAGTTTCGGGCCGCTTCGGCGTCGCCACCGGCGGCAAAAATCCAGTTGCCGAATTTTGTTTTGGTCAACAGAATATGGCCAAAAATGACAAGCACGATGGCCCAGATGATCAGCATTGGAATGCCGTCCACGACCGGCTGACCTTCGCGTGTACCGCGTTCGAACGTGGCAATAAGACCGTTATCACCCAGCCAGACGAACAGACCCTGAAACACCTTGCCGCCAAAGATAGACGCCAGCCAGTCGCCCTCGGCCACATCCTTGATGCCGCCAATGATGGTCTTGCGTTCGATGGTTTGCGGCAGGAAAATAGTAAATCCGCGCAGAATGAACAGAAACGCCAGCGTCACGATAAAGCTGGGCAAGCCCGTTCGCACGACGATAAATCCGTTCAGGGCGCCGATCGACACGCATAGGACAAATGTCACCGCAATCGCCATCCAGACCGGCCAGCTCATCGTGACCGAAAAAATCGCGATCATCATGCCAGCGAAGCCAATCATCGAACCAACCGACAGGTCAAATTCGCCTGCGATCATCAAAAGACACGCGCCCACGGCGATGATCATGAATTGGGCAGACACAACCGACCAGTTCATCACGCCCTGGCTGTTGAACATCCCGCTGTCAAAGGCAAAAAGCAGAAAAAAAGTAAATACGGCGACGGTCCCCACCATGCCGCCCAGTTCGGGGCGGATCAGGGCCCGACGCAGTGGTGAGATCTCTTTGATCCGTTCGTCGCCATTCGCAGTGGATTGCGCTGACTCAGCCATTCTTGTCACTCCTCGCGCGTCTTCCAAAATTCTGGAATTGGTGTGGGGTGGGCGCCCTCCTCAAGCGCCCGCCCCTGGTGTGAAGATCAGCGGTATTCGCCCGCGAACTCTTCGATCTTGGTCAGCCCGTCAGCCGTTACAAATCCGGGACCGGAGTTGATGTTGTTGCCGGGCAGAACGCCATAACGGTGGTAGTTGGTCATGACGACAACCGGCAGGTAAGCCTGCAGGAAGGGCTGCTGGTCGATACCCCACTGAATGGTGCCATCCTTGATGCCTTTGACGATTTCACCACCCAGATCGAAGGTGCCGAAATAGATGTCTCCGGCCATGCCGTTCTCCTGCAGCGCCAGAATGGTCGGGTCAGCCGAGGTCGGGCCAAGCGTCAGAACAGCCTCGGTTTCCGGGTTGGCCGACAGATAGGCCAAAACGCGGTTCTTGATTTCAGCCGGGTCCTGACCGGCGTCAATCATCTGCTCACCCAGTTCCACGCCCAGACCATCAGCAAAACCCTGGCACCGTTCCTGGCTGGAAGGTTGCACGATATAGTGGTTCACGCACAGGAAAGACGAGATGCCGTCGCCCTTGGCGCGCTGGCCAGCTGCAAGCCCTGCATCATATTCCGGCTGACCCACATACATCAGCGCACCGACTTCGCGCGCCTTTTCGGGCGTGCCGGTGTTCATGATGATCACATCGATACCGGAATCGACCGCCGCCTTGATCGGCCCTTCCAGAATGTCAGGATCGGCCAGTGTTGTGATGATGCCGTTAGGCCCGGAGGCCGCCGCCTGATCGATGATCCGCGCCATGTCGGCCAGGTCACCGGTGGGCGGGTTGCGGTATTCAACCTCGACACCCATCTGTTCGCCCGCCAGAGCGATGCCGTTCTTGATCGTGTTCCACCAGCTGTCACTGTCAGGGGCGTGGCTGACCAGAATGTATTTTTCACCCTCAGCAGCAGCACCGGTTGCACCGGCAAGTGCAACCGCGCTGGCCATCAGAACCCCTTTTACGAACATTTTCATTTCCATTCCTCCCATTAGAACAATCTGACGTCGTGTCGGGGTGTCAGCCCCAGTTCATTCGGATAGGCCGAATCTCTGTCGCCGACACACGCCGGGACGCCATCAGTTTCCGTAATTCGAGCTATTTTGCAACCGGTTTCAAAAAATCAGTCAAAACTACCGGCATTCTTTTGTCATTTGACAGGGTCGCAGCCTCTGCCATGGCAAGCGCGGCCACCCCATCCTGCAAGGTCACCGGCACCGCTGTTCCGGACAAGATCGCTTCGACAAATGCGGCCCATTCCGCGGTGTAGGCCTGCATGTAGCGTTCCAGAAAAAAGTAGGTTGGCTTGGCACCGGTCACGCCATCTGCTGTGGACTTAACCACCGTATTTTCCAGCATGTTTTCCGCCTGCAAAAGGCCTTTGGCCCCCAAAAGCTCGACCCGCTGGTCATAGCCGTAAGCCGCCCTGCGGGAGTTTTTGATCACTGCGATCCGACCGTCAGCGTAAGTCATTGTAACAACTGCGGTGTCGACATCTCCGGCAGCGGCGATTTCCGCATCCACGACGGAGGACGCAACGGCAGAAATCGACAGCGGCAATGCGCCCATCAGATAGTTGGCCATATCGAAATCATGAATCATCATGTCCCGGAACAACCCGCCAGAAACCTTGATATAGCTGACCGGCGGCGGTGCAGGATCGAAGGATGTGATCGACAGCATCTCGGACGATCCAATCTCACCAGCGTCTGCGGCCGCTTTCAAAGTCACAAAATTTGGATCGAACCGGCGATTAAACCCAATCATTACAGGCATTGCGTTTCGCGCCGCCACGGCCTGACATTGTTGAGCGCGCACCAGATCCAGATCGACCGGCTTTTCACATAAAACGGCTTTCCCAGCCGCTGTTGCCGCCTCGATCAAGTCCGAATGCGTGTCGGTCGGCGTGGCGATCAGAACCGCGTCAATTGATGGATCGCCGATGATTTCCTCGGAACTCTGCACATTGGCACCAAATTCCGCCGCTAGGGACTGCGCGTTTTCGGGATAAGCATCTGATACCGAAAACAATCTGCTTTGCGCGTGATCTGAAATTGCGCTGGCGTGGACCCTGCCGATCCGACCGGCCCCCAGCAGTCCGATTCTGAGCATTGATACCTCCCACATTCATTGTTGGCGCAAGCATGATCATCCGTGCAACCGGTTGCAAGTATTATTTCATCGAATGCTTTTGAACGAATATTTTTGCGTTCATACTAGATCGGCTTGACCGCACGAGAGCCTCTTTTTTTTGAAAACAGCAAACATTGCCGGAGCCGCTTCTTTCAGGTGTCCAGATGTGCCTGCAGGTTCTTATTCAACCGACAGAAAGCATGGCACCTCAGGGCTCACTCCATCGTCGCGCGGACATGCCAGAGGTTAGGATTGCCGGACTTGGCCCTCCTATTAGCAAACACGAACTCGATAGATTCAAATTCTTCAACTGGATGTATTCACTGGAAATCACTCGCCCTTTTGCTAGTGTCGACGGCATTGAACACGAACTGCGCTGCGTTTCGCCGAGCAGTAAACGGAGGCGTCTTTTGATCATTCCATTTCACGTCCGGGAAATGCTGCGCCGCATCAAGTCGCGTTATGATATTGACAATACACCCAAAAGGATGGCCCCCACCGACGGACAATATTCGTCATTGCGCCCATCCCGAAATTCCAACCCCAAGACTATCGCCCGGTATTGGGATCGCTTGAAACCCACGGCAAGCGACGCTGATCAGGCCCTGATCGCAGATCCCGCAACCGTCGAAACAGCCGCGCGTTACAGCGCCAACATTGAAAACTTTATCGGCACCGTGAAAGTGCCGATGGGCGTTGTAGGACCTCTGCGCCTGAACGGCATGAACGCGAACGGAGAATTTTTTGTACCTCTGGCCACGACCGAGGCCGCCCTCGTTGCGTCTTACGCGCGCGGCGCGCATGCTGCCAGCCGATCCGGTGGCGTCAGTACTGCGGTTCTTTACGAAGGTGTTTTGCGTACGCCAGCTTTTGTGTTCGAAAGCCTGTTGCAGGCGGGGCAATTCGTGGATTGGGTGGTCAGCAATATCGACATGCTCAAGGCAGCCGCCGAGGCTACGACCCGCCATGGCAACCTTGTTTCGCTGGAACCGTTTATCGACACGAACGTTGTTTTCCTGATCTGCCGATACACCACTGGTGACGCAGCCGGGCAGAACATGGTGACCATCGCCACGGATGCGTTATGCCGGGCAATCGCAGCAGATTGCTCCGTTCCAATCGAGAATTGGTACATCGAGGGCAATTTTTCAGGAGATAAGAAGGCCTCGGCGCTGGGGTTGGTGACCGGGCGCGGACGCAAGGTAAGTGCCTCGGTCACTTTGCCCTCTGAAGTCGTGGAAAAGACGCTTGGGACCACGGTGGATGCCATGTTGACCTATGGTCGTGTCGCCAACCTTGGGTCGCACCTGTCGGGCCAACTGGGCGCGCAGGCCCATTATGCAAATGGACTGGCGGCGTTTTACATAGCAACCGGTCAGGACGCCGCCTGCGTCGCCGAAAGCGCGATGGGCGTCACGCGAATGGAGCCCAGAGGGGATGATCTGTTCTGTTCGGTCACCCTTCCCAATATCCTGGTTGGTTCAGTTGGCGGGGGCACGGGCCTGCCCAGCCAGACTGCGGCGCTGAATATTCTTGGCCTGAAGGGCACCGGCCATGGAACGGCCCTTGCCGAGGTGGCGGCGGCGATTTGTTTGTGTGGGGAATTATCGATCGTTGCGGCGATCGCTGCGGGTCACTTCACGCGTGCCCATGAAAGCCTGGCCCGCCAACGATGACTGTATTGAACCGTTTCTGGATTTATCAATCCGAACGCTTTCCTTTGAAGAAAACCGTTCCGCTGCTGCTGGTCTTTTCAGCGGCAAGTATTTGTGTTTCGGCTCGCCTCGCGGATCGACCGCTGCCTGAATGGCCAGCATTCTTAGTGGGCTTTGTCCTTGCAATGGCACTGTTTTTTCAGATGCGAGTTTGTGACGAGTTCAAGGATGCCGAAGATGATATCAGATACCGGCCCCAGCGGCCTATTCCGCGCGGGTTGGTATCACTGGCTGAGGTTTTTAGGCTGGGTCTGGCGACACTGCCCCTTGCTGCCGCCGCCTGGCTATGGTATGCGCCCATTCTTTGGTGTCTTGTCGGGGTTTGGGTTTGGCTTGCGGCGATGACCGCTGAATTTGGTACGCCGACATGGCTAAAGGCGCGGCCGTTCCTTTATCTGATCAGCCATATGGCAATCATGCCGCTGATCGATCTTCTGCTGACCAGCATCGAGTGGCTTCCGGCAGGCGGCGCGGCCCCACAACTCTGGTTGTTTCTGGCGCTGTCCTTCGTCAATGGTTGCGTTCTGGAAATCGGTCGCAAGCTATGGGCGCCCGAGAATGAAATCGAAGGCGTGGACACCTATTCAGCGCTTTGGGGGCACCGCAGGGCTGCACAGGTCTGGATCGTTTGTGTTCTGCTATCCTTTGTGCTGCTGGCGGGCACCGGTTTCGCAACCGGCATCGGTTGGACCTCGGTTCTGGTTGCGGCCACAGCGCTTGTTCCTTGCGGGGTTGCAGCACACAGCTACATGCGTGCTCCGACGCCTAAAGCTCAGGAAAAGATGGACACAATCGCAGGATTGTGGGTGTTTTTCTGTTATGCCGCTGCAGGCTTTCTTCCATTTCTGATCGGAGCCGTCACATGACGCTGATCGTTGCCCAACCTGACGCGACCGACCCCGCCGTGGTCGGCGGCAAAGCTGCTGCGCTGTCACAACTTGCCAGACGCGGGTTCGAACCGCCTGCCTTTTTTGTCATCACGCCAGCGGCGTTCCGGATGGGCAAATCCGGACCCGTCGCGACCACGGGTTTGAAACCGGCGGTGACAGATGCCTTGGCGGCGCTTGGTCCGGGGCCTTACGCTGTGCGCAGTTCCGGTCGCGCTGAAGACGGTGCCGAACACAGCCATGCGGGTCAGTTCGATACGGTTTTGAATGTAGCCGCCAAGAATGTGTTACAGGCCGCCAAGCAGGTTTGGCATTCCGGTTTCTCGGACACGGTCGCAACCTATCGGTCGGTCAAATCGGGCGGCGAGGCCGAAGCGCCGTCGATCATCGTACAGCAAATGATCAATGCGAAAGCGGCAGGTATCGCATTCTCGGCAGATCCGGTCACAGGGCAACGAAATCTGGTCGTTATTTCGGCTGTAAATGGGTTGGGAGACGCCCTGGTATCGGGTGAGGTTGACGGCGAGGATTGGACGATTGATCAGACCGACACCGCGCAAAGCGCGCCTGACGCGCCTAAAGTACTAACGCATGACCAAGCTCGGAAAGTCGCCGCGCTTGCACGCAAGGCAGAAGACGCTTTTGGTCCCCCACAAGACATCGAATGGGCCTTCGACACCGAGAGTCTGCATATCCTGCAAGCGCGGCCGATAACAACGGGACTGCGACCGGCAGCGCTGCGTGACGATGCACTGACCATCTTTGACAATTCGAACATCGTCGAAAGTTATCCGGGCATGGTCAGCCCGCTCACCTACTCATTCGCGCTGCATGTCTATTCCCGCGTCTACCGCGCATTCGTTCAGCTTTTGGGTGTTTCTGACAGCACAGTTGCGCAGAATTCGGCCATCTTCGACAATCTGCTGGGGCGCATTGACGGGCGTGTTTATTACAATCTGGTCAACTGGTACTGGGCTCTGGCGCTGCTGCCGGGATTTTCGCTGAATCGCGATTACATGGAAACCATGATGGGCGTGTCCGAGCCCATGCCTCGCGAGATTACGGATACCATCGGCCCGCCGCCAGCCAAGGGCGCTCGAAAACTGTTGGAATATGCAAGACTGGTCAAAGTGGCGGGCGGTTTGATTTGGCAGGCTGTGCGTTTGCCACCCACTCGGCGAAATTTCTATACCAGGTTGACCGATGTGCTGGATCGAAAATTTGACGTCGAGGCCGCGAATGCAACCGAGCTTGCCGCAGAATACCGCCACATTGAAAGCACTCTGCTAGACCGCTGGGACGCACCGCTGATCAATGACTTCCTGTGCATGATCGCGTTTGGCGCGTCACGCAACTTGTTGAAGAAGTGGCTGGGTGACGATGGATTGCTGCTGCATAACGACGTAATGATTGGTCAGGGGGACATTATCTCAGCCGAACCGGCCCAGCGCATCGCCCGAATAGGTCAAATGGTGCGAGCTGCCGGTCTTGCTGAGCAACTGAGTTCTGATGGGCGGATGTCGGCACTCACGTCACATCCCGAAATCGAAGCCGAGGTTCAATCCTATCTGGATAAATTCGGCGACCGGTGCACCGAGGAGCTTAAACTTGAAAGCATCCCGTTACGCGATGATCCAACCAGCCTGCTGATGGCTATTGCCGCCAGCGCCACACAACCGGATAAGGATCGGCACAAAGGTGAGGAGCCGGATTGGACAGCTTTGTTCCCTTCCAACCCGATCAGGCGACATCTGTCAAAATGGATCGTGGGCTGGGCCAAGGCACGTGTGCGTGACCGTGAAAACCTGCGGTTTGAACGAACCCGCATCTTTGGTCATGCCCGGCGCGTCTTTCTGGGTATCGGGCGTGAACTTGCAGCGCTGGGGCTATTGAATGAGCCACGTGACGTGTTTCACCTGACGACGCATGAGGTATTGGGTGCGGTCGAAGGCTTCAGCCTGTCGCCGAACCTGAAAGCGATTGTTGCCCACCGCAAAAATGAAGACGTCTCTTCGGCCCAGCGCCCTGACCCGCCGGAACGCATCGAAATCCGAGGGCCTGCTATTGCCCCGATCTGGTCCGAGCCCACAGAGGCGCAAAATGACAACGCCCGTCTGAAAACCGGAACCGGCTGTTCCGCAGGCAGTGTCACCGCAAAGGCCCACGTGATCCGCGACCCGCGCACCGAGGCGCTGTCGCCCGGCGACATACTTGTGGCGCGCCACACTGATCCGGGCTGGATCGCAGTGTTTTCGAACGCGTCAGCCATTGTTGTGGAACGTGGTTCGTTGTTGTCGCATTCGGCAATTGTGGCCCGGGAGTTGGGCATTCCGTGCGTCGTGGGCCTCAAAGGCGCCACACAATGGATCGAAAACGGTGAAACGCTGCTGGTCGACGGGGCATGCGGCACAGTGGAAAAATGTGATGCGCAATAGCGAAATCGAAGAAAAGGCCGATTTCGATCACATTCGGTACGCCCAACTGTGGGAAGATGCGGATGTCCTGACCAGCGCTCTGGGCGACTGCGCCGGGGGCACGCTGGTCTCGATCTGTTCTGCCGGTGACAATGCGCTGGCCATGCTGACGCTTGATCCGGCAAAGGTTGTGGTCGTCGATCTGTCACCGGCGCAGATTGCCTGTCTCAAGCTAAGGATCAGCGCATACAAAACGCTGACGCAGCCTGAGTTCATTGAGATCACCGGGTCCCGCCCCAATGACAGGCGCCACGTGTTGCTGGAGCGGGTATTGCAGAATACGGACCCAGAAACCCGCGCATTTTGGAACAACCGCGCCTCGGATGTGCATCGCTACGGGGTTGGTGGCGTTGGTAAGTTCGAACGATATTTCAGGGTTTTTCGCACCAGACTTTTACCGCTGGTGCATTCGCGGCGCACGATCGACGAAGTTTTCATCCCGCGCGCACCCGAAGACCGCGAAACCTTTTTTGACACGCGTTTCGACACGTTCAGATGGCGCCTGTTGCTGAATATCTTTTTCTCTCGATTCGTAATGGGTCGCATGGGTCGTGACAAAGCGTTTTTTGATCACGTCGAGGGCAGCCCGGCCCAACACGTGGCCCGTCGCATCCGCCATGCAGGTGTTGACACCGACCCCGCGCAAAACCCCTATCTGCATTGGATTTTGAAAGGGGGCCATGGGGATGCACTGCCCATGGCTTGGCGACCCGAGCATTATGATACAATCCGGTCGCGCCTGGATCGCCTAGACATCCGGCCGGGGTCGCTGGAGGCATTTGTATCGACGGGCGAGAAAGCCACTGGTTTCAACCTGTCCGACATTTTCGAATACATGTCGCCCCAGATGTTTGCTCAGGTGTACGGATCAATCTTGTCAGCTGCGGCCCCACGGGCCAGGCTTGTCTACTGGAACATGATGGCACCCCGCCGCGTTCCTGCCCAGTACAGCGCAGCCATCAAAACCCAAACCAGTTTGGAAGACCGGCTGAAAGCGCGTGACATGGCGTTTTTCTATTCGGATTTTGTGGTCGAGGAAGTGTTGGAGTGAGCGTTCCACTGCAAATCGGTCTGGCCTTCGCCTCGGTTCTGGCGCTGTTGGGATTGATGATGATTGTCCGACGACTGGCCAAACACGTGGGCTTGAATGCTGAGGTGCAACGCAAGTTGATGCATGTGGGCACTGGGCTATTTGCCCTGCTCTTGCCCTGGCTGTTTCCCGATCGCTGGCCGGTTTACATGCTGATCGGGGCCACAATGCTAGTAATGCTGATTCTGCGCATTCCCCACTTTTCCAAGGGCCTGGGCGCAGACCTGCACAGTGTTGATCGCACCTCGTACGGGGACTTCCTGTTGGCGTTGTCGGTCGGTCTTTGCTTTCTGCTGGCGGGGGAAAGCACGCTATACTACGTGCTGCCAATAGCTGTTTTGACCCTGGCCGATGCCGCCGCTGCCCTTGCCGGGACGACTTATGGAACTAAGCGCTATGTGATCGAAGACGGTGAGAAAAGCATCGAAGGATCAGTGGTGTTTTTTGTAATAACGCTGCTGGTCGCGATCATCTGCTTTTTGTTCCTGTCGAAGCTGCCTCCTGCCAACACGCTCATGCTCTGCGTGATGATTGCGGCGTTTGGCACTTTGGTCGAATCCCAAAGCTGGCGCGGATTTGACAACCTGTTCCTGCCGCTGGGACTATTGATATTCCTTGCTGTGCATTACGAAAGCTCGCTGTCCGAATTGGCGGTTCTGACTGCTATCTTCTTTGCCGCGCTCACCAGTTTCAGCATGATTGGCGCAAAGCTGGGCCTGACAATCCACGCGACCCGCGTCTATGTGATTACGGTTTTTCTGCTTCTTGCGGTGACCGAATTTCAGAATGCTATTCTGCCGATTTTGGTTCTTGCAGCACATGTTTGGGCGCGAACCGCAAATCCTTGCGACAGTAAGTATCCCGATCTGGATGTCGTCGCCTCATTGGGTTTGTTCAGCTTTGGTTGGTTGGCACTGGGGAATGCAACCGGATGGAATGCGGTTTCCTTTTTCGGCCTCAGTGCGATGGGACTGGCAATGGGGCTAAGCGCTGTCGCTTTGCAGGCCAGGCCACTTGCGATCCCACTGGTCGCAACCGCACTGTTTGCGACCCGATACTGGGTCGTAACAATAAATCCCGAAACGTCGAATTGGGCTGAACCGACAACTGCCCTGACGCTTGTTTCATTGGCACTGATGGCAGTTGTTCCGCTATTGCTGTCGCGATTGTTCCAAAAGGATCGGGTGCTAAGATTGACGGTATTGGCGCTGACCCCGCCTTTGCTCTACTACCTTTGGTCCGTATCGGGATCTATTGGTGAAGGCTTTGCTATCGGGATAGCATCATGACTAAAGAAGTCATTAATACCGACGACGCCAAACTGAGTGTTTACCTGAATGGTCCACACTGGGCGGGTCGCCCCACAGCGACCATCGGTGACTTTTCCTGCAAGACGCCCGAGGCTGGGTCGGCAGCCCTGCGCGCGGCAATCGATCGGGTCAGACAAGCCGGGATAAATCAGATTATAGGGCCGATGTCCGGGGATACTTGGCACAGTTATCGGTTCGTATCGCAAAGCGACGGGTCCCCGCCCTTTCTGATGGAACCAACGAACAAACCACATGATCCCGCAGTTTTCAGTGCGGCAGGCTTTGAGGAGATCAGCCGCTATTTCTCGGCGCGGGTGCCGTTGGAACACGCGGCGAAAACCTCTCTGATCGCAACTGATGCCTTTGAGGTCGAAACCTGGGATGGGACCGATCCCGAAGGTCTGTTTCGACAAGTCTACGAGCTGTCGGCTGCAGCCTTTTCGGGGAATGCCTTTTACAAACCAATTTCCGAGGCAGAATTCCTTGCCATGTACTTGCCCGTGGTTCCGATGCTTAAGCGCGAGCTGATCTTATTCGCCCGTCGCCCGGACGGTACTTTGGCAGGCTTCCTGTTTGGCATTCCAAACTATGCAGAAGGCCACAGCCCACAGGCCGCAATTCTCAAGACATACGCAAGCCTGGAACGGGGCGCGGGGCGTCACCTGGCCAGCGGTTTTCACAAATCAGCGCTGAAACGGGGCTACAAAGACGCGATTCACGCTTTAATCCACGATGACAATCAGTCCGCTGACCGCAGCAGCGCCGAAGGTGCAACCGTTTTCCGACGTTACAGCCTGCTGGGATTGCGGCTTGATGGCTAACCTGTTGGACCATTTCGCTGCGGCGGTTGATCAACACCCGGACAGAACGGCCATCATCGATGGCATCGGTCATCAGATCAGCTTTCGCCAGTTGCAACGTCGCGCGCGGCAACTGGCCAGAAACTGGCATCAAAAAGGGATTGGTCACAATGATCGGGTTTTGCTGGCCATGCCCGTCAACTCTGATCTTTATGCCAGCTTGGCCGCCCTGTGGTCTCTGGGTGCAACCGTGGTTTTGCCAGAACCGGCAATGGGCCTTGCAGGATTACGGCACGCCGCGCGCGTCACCCAACCAAAAGCGTTCTGCACAGCAGGCAGTTTTTCCTTGCTTAAAATCATTGTTCCGGAACTGTGGGGGCAGCGTCTTTTGATGCCGGGGAAAGGCGGAGGGGATTTGCCCGCGCCGGCCGTTCAAGGCAACGACAACGCCCTTATTTCTTTTACGTCCGGAACGACGGGTCAGCCCAAAGCCATTCCGCGCAGCCACGCATTTTTGATGGCGCAACATGATGCCATTGCGCCACTACTTAGCAGCAACAATGACGAACGGGACTTGGTTGCATTTCCCGTGTTCACCTTGATCAATCTGGCCGCTGGACGCACAACCGTTCTTCCGAACTGGAAATTGAGCAAACTGGATCGCCTGTCACCGCAGCAATTATCGGGCTGGATATTGGGTCAGCAGATCACGCGACTGTTGATCCCCCCTTCTCTGTGCGAAATACTCGCCTTGAGCAAAGATACGGGCAGTTTGCATACCGTATTCACCGGTGGCGGCCCGGTTTTCCCTGATCTTGTCAATAGGCTGCAAGACGATGCCGGGCTGGATGTATTCTGCGTTTACGGCTCGACCGAAGCTGAACCAATTGCCCATCTCGATGCGCGTGACATCACAAGCAATGACCAAAGCGATATGACCAATGGTAAGGGCTTGCTTGTCGGGCGCCCTGTTCCGCAAATCAAACTTCGAATTCGAAATGACGAGATTCAGGTGGCAGGGGATCATGTAAATGATGGATATCTTGATCCGGCCCACTCTGCCGAAAACAAACTCCGCGATGGGGCAACGATCTGGCATCGAACCGGTGATGCCGGAACACTGGATGGTGACGGGCGTTTGTGGTTGTGGGGGCGACTGAATTCTGACGTTGCGACGACAACCGACCGCGTTTTCCCTTTTGCAATCGAAGTCGCCGCAAGACAGTGGCCAGGTGCGATCTGCAGCGCGCTTGTCAGTCACCGGAATTCGCCAGTGTTATGTGTACAAGGAAACGCGGAAAATCTGGCGGCCTGGAGCAGTCTGGCGCGAGGTTTTGGCGTTCCAAAAGTGGTTCATGTCACGAAAATTCCGATGGACAGCAGACATCGCTCCAAGGTGGATCGTGAGAAACTAAAGGGCTTTTTGAAACCTTAGGTTACCATTCGAAACAAAGACCGCGTCACTCGGCAGCGCAACGGAATGTGTCGACCTGACAGTGCTACATCGGGCAGTTCTCATCCTGAGCGAAGCCGCAATCGGGAAATACTCGGCGCAGGCACGAGAACCGCGTGCACAAGAAAACCTCTGCATCGCCGATCCAAATAAGTGCCTCAAATCATCTAAATGACTGCGCGACGGAGCAAGTCAGCCCTCGTATCGGTTGCGCCCAGCCTCTAAATCCCTTCTTGCGGCACGGCAGATTGACTCAATCCATATTGCCTCGTTTGCAGGGTATGTATCTTCAGAACCATCGAGTTTGCGCATATACTTACCCCCCGCGTGGTGCAGTCCGATGACATCCAAATCCACATTCAATGCGGGGCTGCCAGAACTTCCCGGCTCGGTCGGGGTCACATAGTGAATATAACACGGCATCACGTCGCCAGAAGTTAGGTGGCAATTGTGGTCAAGCAATTCGTTGTTTTGCATGGAGTATGACAGGGACCTCCCGCCGGGATGCCCAATAATATAGATGCTTTCATTGTTCACCGGATCGACAACTGGCACATAACGCACAATTGGCAACGCAGGTAGCGCATCTGGCAATGGTGCCGCCAGCCGGATCAAGCAGGCATCATGATCTTGCGGACCTGACGACCAGATGATCTCTTTCGCCGCGATCTCGCATGGCCCGTTTTCTTCAGAAAACACTTCAAACTTGGCCTGCGCCTTGTTCACCCGCAAAGGCGGGTTTGATGTATAGCGTTCCGGGTTTGGCGAGACGACATGATCATTGGTCAGAATAAGTCGTTCACCCGCAAGGCTATCGTGGAATTCACCGCCATCCACGACAAAACAAGTCCCGACACCGCTGCCCAGTTTCTTGGTAATTTGTCCGACCGACGCCCCCGCACCCAAAAATTGCAACATCCATGCGCGGGTGGCTGGCCCATTGGCACCAAATATCCTTTCGAAACTGTCTTTTGGCACCTCTCTGACCGCTTGCATTTGAGTACCTGTCAGGCGAACGTCACCGCCAGGCATCTGAAGCAGGCGTGCCTGAAGCGCTGCAATCAAGTCGGCCCCTTCATGTCTCTGGCCCTTGATGTCCCACCATTCCTGTAGTTGCCGAAGCGTCCCACCAAGGGCAAATACGTCAACGCCTTCTTTGCTGTTCAGAGCGTGTCCAAGCGCGGTCCGCGCCTCATCCCAATTGCCCATGCTGACGGCCACAATGGCGGACGTGGCCCATTGCCAATAGTCGCGTTTCTGAGGTGGCGTTTGTTCGATCGCCGCAGAGATTTTCGCCGCAATGATATCAATTTTCGAGCTGTCATCGACATCAACACCATCCTCTTGCGCGCGGCGCAAAAGGGCCAGCAGATTTTCGCCTGACCAGATATCCGTTTCATCGCTTTTGTCGAAGGCCGCGCCGTAATTACGGATCGCCAAATTTATCAATGTACTACCGCGGCGGTCACTCTTGTTGCGCAGGCGAAGATATAGGTCCTTGAATGCACGACCGGTTAGCCCGTTTGTTTCAACCTCAACTTCATTACCGAATTCAGCAGCCTTGATCCGCCCCAGAATATCGATTGCAGTTGACGCAGCACCGGTGTCAATCAGCCCCTGAGCCAGCATCACTCTGACATGAGGATCAGGATGGCCCAACCCGTTCAGCGTATCCGCGAGCTTTTTGAGGGAATCGAAGTCCCGACAGGATCGCACAGCACGTAAAACATCGATATCGACGTGTGCGGCACGTTCTGGGTGAATGTGCAGCCACTCGACAAGGTCAGTCACCGCCAAGCTTACGGCGTCCCGATCAGCATCAGAAGCAGCAGCGTGTATCGCGTCGCAAAGTGTATGGAGCGTTGGCATTTACACTGGTTCCTTCACCTTTCCAAAATTTAATCTGACAACACAGCTAGCGGTATTTCCAGCCTGGTATTCGGTCATGAAGGCGCGCCAAAGTCCGGGACCTTACTGAACTCGATGGTCTAAATTTCAGATGAAGTGTGCGAACCAATATCTGGTTTGCCAGAAGAGTTGACGTCATCAGAATTTCGCAGCACAGGATTGTTTGCGACACCATGGATTGCAACGAGATGCGCCATTTCGCCACTTCTAAAAAAATTGTCTTCGTCCTCAAATGGCTCATCGGACAATCGCATCATGAAGCCGCCCTCACCCAGGTCGATATCACCACCAATAGTTTCATATCCGGGCAGCCCCACAAATCCGCGCAGGTCGTTCAGCCGGTTCATCCATCCCTTCATGAATACCTTCATCTTCGGACGGCGACGTACCAGCCCCTCGTAAAAGGCCTCTCGCGTATCACAATAGGCTTTAAGGGTTCTGCCCGGATCACAATTGGCCACCGCTGCGGCGGTGTTCGGACCCCATGCACCGTCGGCAACACATCCGGTCGACTTCTGCATGAATTTTACCGCTCGTCCGACACCCATGTTCACAGCAGTGTCAAACTGAACCGTATCCAGATCAACAGCAAAGATCGGGCATTTAGCCCGCACCCAGTACCCATTTTCATAGATGTCATGGACCTCTTTATCGGTAATATTTCGGACATCGTTCACAGCAAGGCCCTTTTCGCGCCGATAGCTGTCATAGACCTTTTTCGTGACCCCTTTGTTTGTGGCGCCACCAGGATCAGCAGGGTGGTTCACGTACCCTCCTTCCCAGCGCAAAGTGAATTTCAGTGCTGTGCTGAGGCGGTCGTTACCTGATGACATATGCTATCCCTTTCTCGGCTAAAAAACCTTCAGTATCCAAAGCGACACAGCCCCTGTGTCGAACAGCTTTCTATTAAATAAGGCCTTCGTCTGGCTGTGAATTTTCCCGGCAAGCTTTTGCAAACATACACTATATTCAGTAAATGCAATAAGCATACAATCGAGGCGCGAACAAAGTAAAGAAATTCGTAACCAACATATTTGGCGACGCCGACAAAACAGCATTACCACGCTTATGCCATCAGACGAATTTGAACCAGTTTTTGTGGCGCGTTTTTGATTATCTCCTATATGGCCCCAAGTTCGCGCCATTTCCCGAACCCTACAGACCGCGCCGCTTAAACGACTTTGGCGCGAGACCGAACCAAATTTGGAAATCAGGCTTGGTTGATCATCAATCCCAATAACAGTCCGAGGTATTGCCGCAATAGCTGAACAAACAGATAGTCTGATCCCTTACCGCTCGGTGAACGGTCCCATCCTCGCATATTTGACGAGGCTTCACCCATTGCATCCAGTCAGTTCGTGTTTTCTGTCGGGCTTCGTCAAATTTCACTCGTTCAAAGTCGAACTTGCGGCCAATAATTGATCTGCAAGCGACTGAACATCTTCACTGCTTTGATTGCTCACGATAAAGATTTTAGCTCTATTCGCACATCGTATTGATGTGTTATATTTTGTCTGAAATACAGGAGGATGCGCATTATGGACCGGAAAGCCTTTCTTGCCTGATTGTCGGAGGTCGACACGTTGAGCGAGGCGCAGAAAGTAGAGGTCGGTGAGGTTCTGGCCGGTCGCCCAGCGGGTGAAGCCTCGGTTGCGGCAGTTGAGCTGGGTGTTGGAGAAGACCGGACCTGCCCGCATTGCGGCGCACACGGTGCAGTGGCCAATGGCAAGTCGCGGGGAATGCAACGCTATCTTTGCCGATCCTGCAATCGAACCTTTGGAGCGGTGACGGGTACACCACTGAGCGGCCTGCACCGCAAGGATCTTTGGCTGACGTTCAGCGAATGCCTCGCCAATGGCGATACGGTGGCAGTTTCGGCAAAGCGCTGTGGCATAGCCGGGAGCACCGCCTTTCGCTGGCGACACCGCTTCCTTGCCGGGATCAATTCCACCGCCGAAAAACTGAAGGGCATTGTCGAGGCCGACGAAACCTATTTTCTTGAAAGCCGCAAAGGGGATCGTGTTTGGACACGGGCCACGGAAGGCAAATCCTCTGCAAAAAAGCCGGACCGAAAGGCCCGAAAGCGCGGGGGCAAGGCAACAAAGCGGGGCCTGTCCGATGAGCAGGTGCCGGTTCTGGTCGCGACAGATCGCTCCGGCACGACCGTTAGTGCCGTCCTGCCTGCGGTCAATGCTGCCGCTCTGCGGGAGGTTCTCGCGCCGGTCATGGACAAGGATGCACTGCTGGTGACCGATGGGGGCACCAGCTATCCGCCGTGTGCTGCCGCCCTGTGTGTCAGCCACGAAGCGCTCAACCAGTCTTCCGGTGAACGCGTTCGCGGCGAACTCCATATCCAAAACGTCAACAACCGTCACTCCCGCCTCAAGGGGTTTATTGGTAACCGCCGGGGGATCGCCACAAAATATCTTGCCAGCTATCTGCGCTGGTTCCATCTCATAGTCCTGCAGAAGAACCCAACCCCGAGGCACTGCCTCGCCAGCGCCCTCGCTGGAATGAGCATCAATACGATGTACGAATAGAGCCTTGATTTTTGCTTTTGGATCGGCGAGTTCAAGGTTCGGCGAGTCCTGTCGCAGATGTTCCCACCGCTGGAAAATCAAGTCCCTGACATCGTTGATTGCCTTGCTTCCGCCAGCGGCATCCACAACAAAGACGATCCGGTCAATTGCAATTGAATCGAACAGGAAATCGACCTCATATTCGCACCCTTTTCTGTCCGGGGAGAATCCACGCAAGTCCATCAGAACGGCATCTGCCTTCGTTACAAATTCTGCAACGGCGATACTCCAGGTATTGTCAAAACAATACATATGTAAGTCTTTGAACAGTCGACTTGGTTTTCGAGGATTTGACATCAACGTATTGATGCGACCCGCAATTTGGTCGCTGCTTTTGGCGAAGCTGGCGGGGGCACGTCGATAGACAACGGCAAATGCAATCAGATAGCCGACAATCACACCGACAACTGCAAAGGGCATCGCCACAATGAATCCCATGTTCGGCACGCGGTCGATCAAATCAAACACTTGGGTCAGGAATATGTATGTGTCACTGCTGACGTAGTAATAAAGTAAGCCGCCAAACATCAACCATGACAGGTCCAAAAAAGCCCGAATGCCATAAAGCGTCCAAAATGTGACGGCTACGTTTCGGCTGGAAACACCTCGGTATTGATACCGCAGATAAGCCGGATCGATAACGGTAAAACTGCTCCCGAAATGGCGCCAGTAACTCAGCAGGAAATCAAATGTCAGGAAGGCGCTACGATCAATGTCGAAAACTCGCAAGATCAGCAAACGCCTGTTTTTGACAGTATCTGGTTGACGATAGGCTCTTTTGATTAGAAATCCATGACAGCAAATCGCTAGCAATAGAGCACAGATTTGCAACCCGCTGATTAACAAGTCGACGTACAATGCAAAGAACCACAGCAAAGCGGCGACGCTAAATGCCACGAAACCATATACCGGATGCAAGACAAGCTCGAACCAGCCGAAAAGTATGAGCCATAAGGACCTGCGAACACGGTCAAATCGACGGACACCCCGCGGATTTCGATAGGACGTTTTGCGGCTGCGACCCAACAAAAACTTTACCAACAATCGCGTCGTCGAAATCAACCATAATACAACGGTCGGTAGGCCAACGGCGATCAGAACAAATAAGTTCGTCGCTCCCCGATCTACGATCAGCCATATAGTCATTGGAAATACGAAGTATCCCAGGCCGGCCAACATCTCGTTCCGCCATAGTCCCGCGAAAAAGCCATTAGTAGATTTTATGGTCTCTGTGACAATAGCTTGGCGGGCACCGGTTATCTCTTGCGGTCGAACATCAAGGCCGGTGGCCTCAAAACTGACCACATTGATCTTCGGTTGCGTTGAAGCCGAAACTTCCTCTCGTTCTTCAAGGAGCGCCGGTGGCACACCGATATCCTCAGACTCTGTCAGCATTAATTTCTGAATACGACGGGACATTACCGCCTTCATCCAAGCCAAAATCGGCAAAGTCGCTAAAAGCGTGACGGCAAATGCAATAAAGTCCAAAATATGACCTAACGTGAAAACCTTAATCTGCGGTGGTTCGAAAGATATTGCAAGTTCGATGCAATGATATCGTCAGTTAACTTCAGACCGACCTGCAGCGCGCTTGTGCCGTTTTCGGTCTCTCCTGCAACTTTGCGACATGCTGCCAGAATGACAGAGCATGCCTCGTTGACCGCCCGTCTACCTTTCCTGCAGTAAACTCAAACTTCGCGGTTTAGCAATGCAGACAGGTTACCTTTGACATAGCTCCGGCTACTTTGGATGAAGTCATCTACAACAGGGGTCGGATCTGGCGCGGAGGGCGGACGTTGTGCAAGCCACTCTTCCGCCTCCAGAAATTCTGTTTCGGTTAACAATCTATCAGGGCTACGATCACCGGCATCCCACGCCATCGCGCGGTCACTGAGCCGCGTATGAAGCTTTATCCACGCATAATCCGACATCAGCAAATTGACCAATGAGTTTCTGTGATTGCGGCTATCAATATTGAAACTCCCGATACCCGGCATGAGCTGCCTTTCCGTTATATTGTTCGGAAGCACGCTCAATGGGACATCCTCAATCGAGATTGGTACTAGTTTCTTTATGGCTCTATTCGTACATCGTATTGATGCTCATTCCAGCGAGGGCGCTGGCGAGGCAGTGCCTCGGGGTTGGGTTCTTCTGCAGGACTATGAGATGGAACCAGCGCAGATAGCTGGCAAGATATTTTGTGGCGATCCCCCGGCGGTTACCAATAAACCCCTTGAGGCGGGAGTGACGGTTGTTGACGTTTTGGATATGGAGTTCGCCGCGAACGCGTTCACCGGAAGACTGGTTGAGCGCTTCGTGGCTGACACACAGGGCGGCAGCACACGGCGGATAGCTGGTGCCCCCATCGGTCACCAGCAGTGCATCCTTGTCCATGACCGGCGCGAGAACCTCCCGCAGAGCGGCAGCATTGACCGCAGGCAGGACGGCACTAACGGTCGTGCCGGAGCGATCTGTCGCGACCAGAACCGGCACCTGCTCATCGGACAAGCCCCGCTTTGTTGCCTTGCCCCCGCGCTTTCGGGCCTTTCGGTCCGGCTTTTTTGCAGAGGATTTGCCTTCCGTGGCCCGTGTCCAAACACGATCCCCTTTGCGGCTTTCAAGAAAATAGGTTTCGTCGGCCTCGACAATGCCCTTCAGTTTTTCGGCGGTGGAATTGATCCCGGCAAGGAAGCGGTGTCGCCAGCGAAAGGCGGTGCTCCCGGCTATGCCACAGCGCTTTGCCGAAACTGCCACCGTATCGCCATTGGCGAGGCATTCGCTGAACGTCAGCCAAAGATCCTTGCGGTGCAGGCCGCTCAGTGGTGTACCCGTCACCGCTCCAAAGGTTTGATTGCAGGATCGGCAAAGATAGCGTTGCATTCCCCGCGACTTGCCATTGGCCACTGCACCGTGTGCGCCGCAATGCGGGCAGGTCCGGTCTTCTCCAACACCCATCTCAACTGCCGCAACCGAGGCTTCACCCGCTGGGCGACCGGCCAGAACCTCACCGACCTCTACTTTCTGCGCCTCGCTCAACGTGTCGACCTCCGACAACCAGGCAAGAAAGGCTTTCCGGTCCATAATGCGCATCCTCCTGTATTTCAGACAAAATATAACACATCAATACGATGTGCGAATAGAGCTTTCCTTTTTAACGCCTCTATTTCATCAAGTTCCCAATTGCACCAGTATGATTTCACTGACGAAGGGCTAATGAGCCAAATTACTACATCCGCCTGCTCGATGAGGTATCTCATCTCTCTTTTCCATTTCTCTCCGTAAGGTATATCTCGGGTGTCATAATTGACTTCAAAGCCCTGATTTTCCAAAAACCCCTTTAAGGACTTCATTTCCTCAATGTTGTTTCTTGAATAACTAATGAACACTTTAACCTTGCCATATTGACCAACCTTATTTTGTTCCGCGCCTCGCCCCGTCAACTTCTGAAATAGCCCGAAAAAAATGGGCGAAATCAACATTGTCAAAGCTATTACCGCTAAAAGTCCTTGTGACAGGTCACGCTGGATGACACCCTGCTGCATCGAAAACGCCAGGAGAACAAACCCAAATTCTCCTGCCTGAGCCAAACCGAGTACGAAAAGCCAAAGATCGCGGGTCGGAAGTTTGTAAATAGTACCAATGACAAACAGAATGGCCCCCTTAATCAGCACCAACAACAGAGCCAGTCCAACCAAACTCAGGGGATCACTGAACATAAATCCAAAGTCCACACCCGCGCCGATAGTAATAAAGAACAGACCGAGCAAAAGCCCCTTAAAAGGCTGAATAACGCCTTCTATGAGATCACGGTATTCTGAGTTCGCCAGAACCAACCCGGCAATGAACGCGCCAAGTGCAGGTGAAAGTCCGCCAAGGTTCATAAGAAACGACAACCCGACAACAATGGCGAGGGTCAGCGCGGTTTGCATTTCTCGCTTGTTACCCTCAGAAACAAAGCGAAACAGTGGGTTAACACAGTATGTTCCAATCAAAATGATCGCAGCCACCGCACCGATTGTGATCAGCGTCACACCCCATCCAGGTAGTCCATCAACCAATGAAAGAGAATTATTAAAGTCCTCAGAGTGCGTGGCGTCAAAGTTTCGATTTATCTACCCATCGCCACCGAGAGGTGCGAAAGAGGTAGTGGCAAGCAAGGGCAGGAAGGCGAGCATCGGGATCACAGCAATATCCTGCATCAACAATACAGAGAACGAAGCGCGACCACCGATTGTTTGCATCTGACCGGTCTCGGAAAGCGTTTGTAAAACAATCGCCGTAGAAGAGAGGCAAAGCGTCAAGCCGATCGCAAGAGAGACGTTCCAGGGAAAGCCTGCAATTACCATTGCGGCCATAATGGCAAGTGTGGTCGCGGCTATCTGAATTCCGCCCAAACCTAAAAGTGAGTACCGCATACTCCAGAACTCTTTCGGAGCAAGACTCAGGCCAATAAGGAACAACATCATTACAATGCCGAATTCAGCGAATTGTTGTAACGATTCGGTCTCAGCACCGACTAAGCCAAGTATCGGTCCGATGATGATACCCGCGAGAAAATAGCCCAAAACAGAGCCAAGGCCGAGCCGATTTAAAACCGGAACAGCCAACACCACGGCCATCAGGTAGATTGTGGCCTGATAAAGAAAGTCGTTCATAATCTCTTTTGCCCACTTTGACCGCTGGTGCAATGACTTTTGAAATTCGATCCCACCTAAACAAAGTCGACACAGCCTCGGATCGAAACACGGCACCAACATCGTATCACAAGTTGTGCATACTCGCGCAAATCTGACTTGAATGGCGATTGCCTTATCATGCGCGAAGGCTACGAGAGCACCCTGCCCGCCTCAACCCAAGTTCTTTTGGCAAAACCCTTCAGACACCAAGGTAATTTGTAAGGATCGTCTGATCTCCTGCGACATCTGCAGGTACGACAGTTTCGCGATTTCGGCCGTTTTCGATAAAAGTGATGCGGTCAGCAATCGACAATACCGCATCAATGCGTTGTTCCACGAGGACGATGGCGTAGCCCTCTGCTTTCATTTTGATCACGACTTGCCGGATCTGTTCGATCATCGAAGGTTGCAACCCCTCGGTCGGTTCGTCCAAAAGCAAGACTTTGGGGCGCAGGCACAGCGCGCGGGCTGTTGCCAACATCTGCTGTTCGCCCCCTGAAAGTGTGCCGGCGACTTGACTCAAACGTTCCTTGAGCCGGGGGAAAAGTTCAAGCACCCAATCTCGCGTATCGGTGCCTTCACCCCGCGCCATGAGGCCCATTTCGATGTTCTCTGAAACTGTAAGCTCCGGAAAAAGTCGCCGCCCCTGCGGGATGTAGCCAATCCCGCGTTTGGGCACGAGGTGGGAAGGCAGGCCGCTCAGGCATTCCCCATCCAAGATGACCTCGCCTTGACTCAGCGGTAGCTGCCCCATGATTGCTTTGAGCAACGTCGTTTTGCCCGCCCCGTTGCGGCCCATCAGGCAGTGGATTTCCCCGGCATTAACGGCCAGCGACACCCCAAACAGCACTTTCACCTTGCCGTAACCGGTGTGGACATTTTTAACTTCAAACATTGGCGGGTGTTCCCAAATAAGCGGCTTGGACAGCGGCATTCGCGTGGATCTCGTCAAATGTACCCGAGGCCAGAAGGCGGCCCTGATCCAGCACCGCGACATGATCGGCGGTTTCAGCGACCACTCGCATATTATGTTCGATCAGCAGGATCGTTGTCTCTTCGGCCATCGACCGCATGAGCGTCACGAACGCATCCACTTCGCCTTCGGCCAAACCTTGGGTAGGCTCGTCAAGGATGAATAGCTTGGGATCTTGCGTCAGGCCCATGGCAATCTCAAGCACCCTTTGGTGACCATAACTGAGGTCCGAGGCAACCTGACCAGCGCGGTCCTCCAATCCGATTTTACGCAGCACGGCACCTGTCTTTTCGGCATGGGCCAATTTGTCATGCGCAAGCCTGCGACCTGCAGCAAGGGCGACGTTGTCTTCAACCGTCAGTCCGGGAAAGATCGAAGTGATCTGGAACGTATAGGCCATGCCGAGCTGCATGCGTTTATGTGTGGGCAAATGGCTGATGTCCCGGCCCTCGAAACAGACGCTGCCGTTGGTCGGCGGTGTCCGCCCGCTGACCATTCCGACAAAGGTCGATTTGCCAGCGCCATTGGGCCCAATCAACGCCGTAATTGCGTTCCGGCGCAGGGAAAAATCGATATCAGTGTTGGCCCGAAGCCCGCCATAGATCTTGGTCAGGCCTTTGGTTTCAAGGATATTCACGGCAGCCATGACAAAGTTCTCTTGCGTATTGTACCCGCAATGCCTTGGGGGGCGAACAGGGTCAGCAAAACCAGAGCAACGCCGGCAACGAGCATATACGCGTTGGTGAAACTGCTGGAAATGTCGATCAGATAGAACATGAAAATCACGCCGATGAGAGGGCCGATAGTGGTTCCGGCCCCACCCAGCAAGACCCACAGCAGCGGGAAGATCGAATAATGTACCGCGGCAAAGCTGGCGCCGACATAGCCAAATAGCATCGCATAGGCGGCGCCTGCCACACCTGAAAACAGGCCTGATACAACCAGCGCTGCAAGCTTTAGCCGACCCACGTCATAGCCCAACATCCGGGCGCGCTCCTCATTTTCCCGGATAGCAACCAGACGCTTGCCAAATGGGCTTTGCACCAATCGCGCCATGGCGAGAAAGCAGATGGCGAAGAGGGTAAATGCAGCAAAATAGCGGGCCGTTTCTGTTGTCAGGTCAAATCCGGCCAGGTTGCGTTGTGCCTGTTGGATGATGAAACCTTCGTCACCGCGTGTGTACTCCCCAAAATAAAGGATCACGAGATAGAAGGTTTGAGCAAACATCAGCGTCACGATCATGAACGCCACACCGATGGTGCGCAACGCCAGTAAGCCAACAGCTAGCGCCAACAACCCTGCGGCGATGACACCGACACCAAGCGCCAGCGGTACGGTCAGACCGCCAAAATTCATACTCAACCCAAACCCGTACATTCCGGCGGCAAAGAACATGGCGTGCCCGAGGCTCAGAAGTCCGGTATACCCAAACAGCAGATTGAACCCTATGGCATAAATCGCAAGCACCATGATCCGCGAGAAGGCACCAACGTGATAGGCGGGCAGCACGAAGAACAGCGCCACCAGCACAAGCAAAGTGCCGACATGCAGAGCTATTGATCTGGACACCAACATCAGGCCGCAACCCGCCCCATCAGGCCTTGCGGCCTGAATACAAGCACCATCGCCACAAGGAAGGTCGCGATGATTTTGGCCAAAGTCGGTGAGAAAAACACCGAGATGATGCCGTCGCTCATTCCGATGAGCACCGCCGCAATCACCGTGCCTGGCAAGCTGCCGAGACCGCCAATGATCACTACGATAAAGGCCAGCAATAACGGGTCTCCGCCCATCAGGTAATGGGCCTGCTGAATTGGAACCACCAAAACGGCACCCAACGCGGCAAGCCCTGCACCCAGCCCAAAGACCCAAGAGTAAACACGGTTAACAGGCACCCCAAAAGCCTGAGCCATTTCGCGATCCTGTTGCGTTGCGCGCATAATCAGTCCAATCTTTGTGCGGGTCAGTACAAACCAGAGCACCCCCAACACGGAAATTGCCGCAAAAATCACGAACAGCTTGTAGGTCGTAACGCTCAGCCCCCAGGGCCAGATCATTTGGAACCCATCCGCGCCAAACTCGAACCAGGGCAGCGCCAAGCGGGTGTTGAAAGGTGGCGCAACGGGCCGTGCTTCGGGTCCGTACAGCATCAGCGTGGATTGCTGCACTATGTAAAGCACACCAATCGTGGCAACGATGGTCCGGTCCACTTCATAGTCGATCCGCTTGAGGATCAACTGATCGACCCCCACTGCAATGCAGCCGACCAATACCGGCACGACAAGCAGGGCCGCCACGATGCCGAAACCAGCATGGCCACCGATCATCGAACTCACCGCCCATGCGAAAACCGCACCGAGCATGAAAAACTCGCCATGGGCCACGTTCACGACACGCATGACCCCGAATACGATGCTCAGCCCCATTGCCGTCAGCACAAGAATAGCCGAGATGACCGCCCCCTCGATGGAGGCGAGCATCAGATGAGGCCCGAAATCCATGCCTAGTCTCTCTTTTGCCTGATGTCGGGATCAGAAGGATTGCGTGGTGTAATCCACCTCATCCTCGTACAGCCCATCTTCAATCGACGCGGTATGCACTACATCAAGGCGGCCATCACCGACCTTTGAGATATACTGTTTGCCAAAAGCCTGATGCGTCTTGCCGTTGAAGACCTTGCCGCCCTGCGGATGTTCAATGGATTCAGGCATGTCGCTCATCGCCTCGACTGCTTCGATCAGTTTGGCGCGATCTGCGGGACCCTGGTAGTCCGCCGCTTCCATGCCGGCTTTGATGATATGCAGCGTCTCCCAGCACCCGAACATATGGGCGTAGGTGGCAACATTGGTGGGGTCATCGATCGCAGCACCGCTGTCATTCACACCAACAGCGGCACGGTAGGCCGAAGCCGCCTCTGATTCGTTGGCCTGCTTGTAGCGCGGCATGCCCTCCCAGAAATACGTGCCTTCGAGGAAATCCAGCCCCGGGCTTTGAATATCAACCGCTTCCAGACTGTCGATGAAACCAAAAATCTCGGGTCGGCTGGGGCCGAAGAACTCACCCATTTCCTTGACGAAGGTCAGTACCGCTGGGCCCACCATCACGTGATAAATCACTTCGGTCTCGCGCGGGATGCTTGGGAAATAGCGGGTGAAGGTCGTCTCGGTGGGCGGGATTGCAATCTTCGCGACAACTTCGCCGCCCTGCGCCTCGATCGCTTCCGAGAAGAAGTCGCGGTGATCATGGCCAAAGGCAAAGTCAGGATAGATCATCGTGACTTTCTTGCCCAGATTATCAGCCACGAAGGGCGCCATCGAAATGATCTGGCTTTTCACATCGGTGATACCGGGTTGCAGCGTGTAACGGTTCAGCATGCCGCTGGCGACATGGTGACCTTCGGAGACAACAAAATAAGGCAGTTTCAATTCGCCCGCGCGGGGCGCCGAGCCGATCACCACGTGGCTGAACAAGGTACCGAACGCGACGTCAACCTCGTGTTGGTTGGCAAATTTCTCCAGCACTTCGGCACCGCGTCCGGGGTCAGTCGCGTCATCTTCGGTAATGATCTCGACCGGACGTCCATTGATGCCGCCCATTTCGTTGATCCGCGCAGCAGCAGCGTTGGTCGCCACGTCATACCACCGGCCGTATGCCGCTCCGATGCCAGTGGCGTGCTTTTGGAACCCGATCTTGATCGGTGCCGAGCTTTGTGCCTGCGCAAAACTGAACCGCCCCGGGTTTACCGGAGAGTAAAACTCTCAAAGGATGAACCCTATGGAGAAGAAAAAATCACCCCCGAAGTACACGGCTGAGTTTCGCGCCCGCGGCGTTCGGCTTTATAAAGACCATCGCGCGGATTACGCCAGTGACAACGCGGCCTACCACGCGATCGCGCCAAAGCTCGGCTGCTCGCCGGACAGCCTCAGAGTCTGGTGTCAGCAGGCTGAGCGCGATGCCGGCGAACGCGATGGGCTGACCAGCGAGCAGAAGGCACGTCTGAAAGCCTTGGAGCGTGAGAACAAGGAATTGCGCACGGCCAATGAGATCCTGAAGAAGGCGAGCGCGTATTTCGCTCAGGCGGAGCTCGACCGCCCGTTCCGGAAATGATCGCATTCATCGATAATCATCGGGACGAGTTCGGTGTCGGGTCGATCTGCAGGGTGCTGCCGATCGCGCCATCGTCCTATTATGCACATCTGTCTATCCGGCGCAGCCCGGACAAAGCCTCGGATCGGGCCAGGAAGGACGATAAGGATGCGCGGGAAATCCAGCGCGTCTTTGATGCCAGCCGGGGACGCTATGGCGCGCGCAAGGTATGGCATCAACTGCGCCGGGAAGGCTATGACATCGCACGCTGCACGGTGGAACGCCTGATGAAAGTCATGGGGTTGCAGGGTGTTACACGCGGCAAGAAGAAGACCACGATCCCGGACCCTGCACAGGCCTGCCCGGAAGACAAGGTCAATCGCGCGTTCACGGCCACCGCACCAAACCAGCTCTGGGTCTCCGACTTCACCTATGTGTCGACCTGGGCGGGAATGGTCTACGTGGCCTTTGTCATTGATGTCTTTGCGCGCAAGATCGTGGGCTGGCGCGTGTCCACGTCCATGACCACCAGCTTCGTGCTGGACGCGCTGAACCAGGCGATCTGCCAACGAATACCATCACAGGCAGACGGGCTCATTCACCATTCGGACAGGGGGTCGCAATACCTGGCGGTTCGGTACACAGAGCGGTTGGCCCAGGCCGGGATCGACGCATCGGTCGGCAGCGTCGGAGACAGCTATGACAACGCCCTGGCAGAAAGCATCATCGGCCTGTTCAAGACCGAAGTCATTGAGTTCTTCGGCACATGGAAAACGGTTGGCCAGGTTGAGTGGGAAACCCTGGACTGGGTCAGCTGGTACAACAACAAGCGGCTGCACGGCGCGATCGGGCACCGGCCGCCACAAGAACTGGAGGACGCATTCTATGCAAACCTGAACACCCTTGATAAAGTCGCCTGAGTCTTGAGCAAAAAAGTCTCCGGTAAACCCGGGGCGGTTCAGAGGCGATAATCGACATCCTTCAGGTACTCCAGTCGAAGAAGGTGCTTCCACCTCCGCCCCTCTGAACCTGGCCAACGACTTGGTGCGGCTGATACAGTTTCATCATGTCGAAGAACAAGAACGAGACGTAGAAATATGCATTTAGCGGGTGCTGCCAGACGAATGCGAACCGACCTCTAAAAGGGCAGGATAGCTGTCCCTTATTCGGTGCATAGACCACGCCACTCGGCGAGAGCGGCGATCCGGTTCAGCTTGAAATCGGATCTGGAGCAGAGGCTGCGCTCCGAGTTAAAGTGGTTGTAGGCAGAGGCGTGGACGGCGATGAATTTCTGCAAACTCCGCATGCGCCGGAAGCGGAGCATGGCTCGTTCTCGTCGTCGGAACGGCATGTGTGAATTCTCCGCTCTATTGTTCTTCCAACAGCCGGTTTCTTGCTTCTCTGCGTTGCCGATTACTTTCATTGCAGCTCCATAAGACCGCAATTTATCAGTAACACGACCTCAGGCTTGCCGTAGTGTTTCATCGCTTACTTGAGAAAATTCAACGCCGCCTTCTTGTCACGCCTCTTGGTGACATAGCTTTCGAGCACCTCAAGCGAATAACCTCGCGGCTCGTTTTGAAATACCGAAATGGGTCAGGTTTGGTCATGTCAGAATGCCACGGAAGGCCCTGCCCGCCTCAGGTCGATTTCCTCTGACAGTGCCAGACTGGGGCCTGAATTCTGCTCTGAGTGTTCGGTTTGTTCCGTCTCTGATTGAAAGCGCACGCGCCAAGTCGCTTGAATTGTGGCACAATTCCGGATCAGAAAACAAACGGGAAATGAGCCTAGTATGAGTGGCGGGGAGACAGGGATTCGAACCCTGGGAACGCTCTCACGTTCAACGGTTTTCAAGACCGCCGCATTCGACCACTCTGCCACCTCCCCGCTTGGTGGCCGGGTCTAAGGCCAGTTGCGATCAGAGGCAAGCCATAATGCGGGAAATCTTGCCGAAGGCAAAGCAGGTGTCTTTCCATGACAACCTAGCCGCGTTATGATCCGGGCGAAGACCGCATTGAGACTGGCAACAGAACCAGCCAACCTGCGGTGAGGCGCGGCTGATGGGGCCTTGTCAGGCAAGGGATGAAAAAATGAAGCGAGCGAAGGGTACACGCTTTGGGCCACAACGGCTGGCGGTGCTGGCGGTGGCCATGATGGCACTGGCCGGTTGCGAAGAAGGGCTGAACCTGCAAGGCACACCCGCGCAGGGCGACGACCCGGACTCCTCGGCAAATGGCGAGTCCGTGGAACTGTTTCCGCAAGCCACCTCTGGTGAACGCCGCGATGTTGAAGCCCCCGATGTCTTTCAATTGACCGAAGCCGGTCTTTGGGATGGGCGCCCCTCGCTGGGTGGCATCTGGGTCGCGCATCCCGATGTTGATCAACCCGAGCGGGTGTTGATCAAGAATACCGCCAATAACAAAACGGTCACCGGGGCGCTGTTCCGCAGAGAGCGGAACCTTCCCGGGCCCTCGCTTCAGGTTTCGTCAACTGCGGCAACCCAGCTTGGCATGCTGGCCGGCGCGCCGAGCCGTCTGCAGGTTGTGGCCTTGCGCCGGGAACAGATCGAGGTTGCTCCGGCTGAAGAGGCCCCTGCAGCAAATGAGGGCACCGACCCAGAAGTCGCGGAAACCGATACCGCAACGACAGATGATGCAGAGGCCAAACCTGCCAAGCGGAAATGGTGGCAGAAAAAGCCAGCCGAGGAATCCGGTGCGGCTGCTGTGGCGGCCGGAGCTGCCGCTGGCGCGGCTGTAACCAGTTCAGACCAGGCGGACAGCGATGCCGAACCGGCAACGGAACAGGCTGCTGTGGCGGCCGATCCTGAGGTGACGCCGCCCGCTGAAAAACCGGCCAAGCGGAAATGGTGGCAGAAAAAACCCGTTGAAGAAACCGCTGCGGCCACCGCTGCCTCAGGCGCCGCTGCTGCAGGCGCGAGCGCTGCCGCAGTAGATGAGGCGGCAGAGACCGCCAGCGAATCCGCGGCACTGGTGGACCCCGAGGTCACGCCACCGACCGAAAAACCCAAAAAGCGGAAGTGGTGGCAAAAGAAAGACCCCAACCAAATCACCGAGACAACCCTGGACCCGATCGCAGTTGCCGCAGCAGCGATTGAGGCCAGCGAGCCTACGGCTGCCGAGGCACCGGCTGCTGCAACCGCGGCAGTGGCAGCAACACCTGCCGCAGCGTCGAATTCGCTCGCCAAGCCTTTCGTTCAGGTCGGCACCTTTGGGGTCGAGGCCAACGCCAACAGCGCGGCTGAAAAAATCCGCCGTAATGGGATGGGTGCTCAGGTTCGCGAATTGAAGACCGAGGACAAGACCGTTTGGCGTGTACTGGTTGGCCCCGCCGATACCCGCGCCCAGCGCAGGGCGATATTGTCAGATGTAAAAGACCTAGGCTTTACCGACGCCTTTACCGCAAGTAACTGAGAACAGGAGGTCCGGGATGTTGTCCACGATACGATCAACCACTTTGGCCCTTGGGATGGCCCTGCTGGCCCTGCCCGCCCATGCCTTTGATACCACCGCCCGCGCGGCCTATGTGATAGATCAAAAGACAGGCACCGTGTTGCTGTCTAAAGAGGCGGACCAACCACTGCCACCTGCATCGATGTCGAAGCTCATGACGCTTTATGTGGCGTTTGAGGCCCTGCGCGACGGGCGATTGACATTGGATGAAACCCTGCCCGTATCAGAGCACGCCATGAGCTATGGCGGCTCAACAATGTTTCTGAATACGCAGGACAGGGTCCGGGTCGAGGACTTGCTGCGCGGTATCATCGTTCTGTCCGGCAATGACGCCTGCGTTGTCATCGCCGAGGCGCTGAGCCCGGATGGGACCGAGGCGGGATTTGCCCGGTTCATGACCCAACGCTCCAAGCAGATGGGCATGGACAATTCGAACTTTGCCAATTCCAATGGCTGGCCCGCTGCCGGACACATGATGTCGGTTCATGATCTGGCCGTTCTGGCGGATCGGCTGATTTCGGACTTTCCCGAATATTACCCCCTGTTTGCCGAAGAAGAATTTGAATTCGATGGCCGCGCGCCGTCAAACAAGCGCAACCGCAACCCGCTGCTAAAGCTCGATATCGGCGCAGACGGCCTGAAAACCGGCCACACTCAAGAGGCCGGTTATGGTCTGGTCGGGTCTGCCAAACAGGGCGACCGCCGGGTCGTCTTTGTTTTGTCAGGCCTCGACAGCACCGCCCGCCGCGCAGAGGAGGCTGAGGCCGTGGTTAACTGGTCGTTTCGAAATTTTGTCGAGAGGTCAGTTGCCAGCGCAGAAGAACCGATAGCCCAGGCAAACCTGTGGATGGGCGCCGAAAACACGGTGGGTCTGGTCCCGCAAGAGGATCTGACACTGTTGTTCCCTGTGCTGGGTGACGCGAATGTCGAGGCCGAAATCGTCTATGACGGCCCTATCAACGCACCCGTGGCCAAGGGACAGCAACTGGCTGAACTGGTAATCAAACCCGAAGGCCTGCCGGAAATTCGCCGTCCTCTGTACGCGGCCAATGATGTGGCACAAGGCGGGTTTGTGGTCCGCATGCTGACTGTCGGCGGTATCGTTTTCAAGGACTTCATCAATATGCCGCTGGGGCAGTTGTGACGCGACGAGGCGTGTTTCTGACCTTCGAAGGCATTGATGGATCAGGCAAATCCACGCAAGCGCGTATGTTGGCGGATCAATTGCGCGACGCAGGCCATCAGGTCGTTCTGACGCGCGAACCCGGCGGTTCGGACGGGGCCGAGGAAATTCGCAATCTGGTTTTGCAGGGCGAGCCCGATCGCTGGTCTGCGGAAACCGAGATTCTGCTGTTCACCGCTGCGCGACGCGACCATCTTGAGCGGACGATCGAACCTGCGCTTGCCGCCGGTCAGGTGGTGATTTGCGACCGCTTTGCCGACAGCACGCGGATGTATCAGGGCCTGTCGCGCGGCGATCTGCGCGGTCTGGTGGATCAGTTGCACAACCTGATGATCGAACGCGAACCGGATCTGACGCTGCTGATCGACATGGACCCGGACACCGGCCTATCGCGTGCCAAAGGCCGTCAGGGCGCCGAAGAACGGTTCGAAGATTTCGGCCCCGAGTTGCAAAGACGCATGCGGGCCGGGTTTCTGGCGCTGTCAGATGAGTTTTCGGATCGGTTCAGAGTTGTCGACGGCAATCGAGACATAGACAGCGTCGCTGCTGATGTGACAGATATCGTTTCGAAAGTCCTGTGACACAAAAGCGATGAGCGACGACATCCCAGCCCCAGATCAGGCGCCCGGCGCGCCACATCCACGCGAAACAACGCGGCTGTTTGGTCAGGACGCGGCTGAACAGGCGTTTCTGACGGCTTATAACTCGGAACGTCTGCATCATGGCTGGCTGCTGACCGGCCCACGCGGCACCGGCAAGGCGACACTTGCCTGGCGCATTGCCCGATTTTTGCTGGCGACACCGCCGCAGGATGACGGCGGGTTGTTCGGGGCACCGCCACCGCTTGAATCGCTGGACATCGATCCGGATCATCCGATCTCGCATCGTATTCTTTCCGGGGCCGAGCCCGGCTTGGCGGCCATCACCCGATCCGTGAATGATCAGGGCCGGTTGCGCGGCGAAATCGTCGTGGATGACGTCCGCAAGTTGGGCCGCTTTTTCGGCATGACCGCCGCGGATGGCGGGCGGCGGGTCTTGATTGTGGATTCGGCGGATGAGATGAATGTCAGCGCCGCCAACGCTCTGCTCAAAATGCTCGAAGAGCCGCCCGCGCGCACCACGCTGCTGCTGATATCCCATCAGCCGTCGCGATTGCTGCCGACCATCAAGTCGCGGTGTCGTACCTTGCGGCTGGCGCAGCTTGGACCCGGTGATATGCAATCCGCTTTGGCGCAGACCGGTGCCGAGGTGCCCGCGCAGGCCGATCATCTGGCCGCACTTGCTGCAGGGTCGGTTGGGGATGCGGTGCGCCTGATCAATCTGGGCGGGCTGGACATCTACGCCGAACTAACCGGCATTCTGGGCACCCTTCCCCGTCTGGATCGCCAACGCGCCCTTGCCCTGGCCGAGGCTGCGGCCCAACGCGGCGCAGCAGAAAGGTTCGAACTGCTGTTGACGCTGATTGACGTGGCCCTGTCGCGTCTGGCCCTGACCGGAGCCACCGGCACTCCACCCACGCCCGAGGCCGCACCGAATGAGGCGCAGACGCTGGTCCGCCTATCGGCGACACCGCAACAGGCGCGAAAATGGGCCGAGGTCGCAGCGACCGTTACGGCCCGCGCGCGTCATGGGCAAGCGGTGAACCTTGACCCTGCCGCTGTGGTCCTAGATACGGTGTTCAAGATACAGGAAACCGCCGGTCAGAGCAGATGAGCGATACCCCCCAGATTACCGACAGCCATTGCCATCTGGACTTCCCCGATTTCGAGGGGCAACTGGACGATATCGTCGCCCGTGCCGCCGACGCGGGCGTTTCACGTATGGTGACGATCTGCACCCGGCTGCGCAGCGAACCTGTGGTGCGGGCCATCGCCGAAGCCCACGCACCAGTGTTCTATGCCGCGGGCACGCACCCCATGAGCGCGGCGGATGAGCCGATGGTCACCGTAGACGAGTTGATCACATTGGCGAGGCATCCCAAATTCGTAGGCATCGGCGAAAGCGGGCTGGACTATCACTATACTGCAGACTCGGCAGCAGTTCAGAAACAGTCGCTGCGCATTCATATCGAGGCAGCACAGAGAACTGGTTTGCCGCTCATCATCCACGCCCGCGCCGCCGATGATGACATGGCGCGCATCCTGTCAGAAGAATACCGCAACGCGCCCTATTCGTGCGTGATGCATTGCTTTTCCTCCTCGGCAGAACTGGCCAAGGCGGCGCTGGACCTCGGGTTCTACCTGTCCATGTCCGGCATCGCGGCCTTTCCCAAAAGTCAGGAACTGCGTGACATATTCGCTGCCGCGCCGGTCGACCGCATTCTTGTGGAAACCGACGCGCCCTATCTGGCGCCACCGCCATATCGCGGCAAGCGCATCGAACCGGCCTATACCGCACACACTGCGCGCAAGGGGGCCGAGGTTTTTGGTCTGGCCTACGAAGAATTCGCGGCCCAAACACAAGCAAATTTCGACCGGCTGTTCACCAAGGCCGCCCAATACAAGGCCGCCGCATGAGCGGGCTGCGATTTACAATTCTCGGCTGCGGATCATCCGGTGGCGTGCCGCGTCTGGGTGGTCATTGGGGTAATTGCGACCCCGAGAACCCAAAAAACATCCGCCGCCGCTGTTCGCTGCTGGTCGAACGGGACGGGCCAGAGGGCACAACCACGGTCTTGATCGACACTTCGCCAGACATGCGAAGCCAGTTGCTGGACACCGGTACGGGCCAGCTGGATGGCGTCGTCTATACGCATAACCATGCAGATCACGTGAACGGGATCGACGATCTGCGTATGATCGTGTTCAACATGAAATCGCGCGTGCCGGTCTGGGCGGATGGTGACACACAGAATGACCTGTTGGGGCGCTTTGGTTATGCCTTTGTTCAACCCGAAGGATCGCCCTATCCCCCGATTCTTGACCTCAAGACGATTGACGGGCCTTTTGAAATCGACGGCCCCGGCGGCCGCATTCCGTTTCATCCGTTCCGTGTCAATCACGGCTCAATCGATGCGCTTGGGTTTCGGATCAACGATCTGGCCTATTTGCCGGATGTGGCCGAATTCCATGAAGACACACAATCGCAGCTTGCCGGGTTGGAATATCTGATCATCGACGCCCTGCGCCGGTCGCCGCACCCCACTCATGCCCATCTGGAAAAGACTCTGGGCTGGATCAAAGACCTGCAACCCAAACGGGCCGTCCTGACCAATATGCATATCGACCTCGACTACGCGACTGTCGATGCGGAAACCCCCGATCACATTACGCCCGCCTTTGATGGGATGGTGATCCGGCAACCGGTCTAGGCCCCGAAAATGTCCTTGCCAGCCCAACCGGCCCACACGGCCAGGACGCCGCGATGTTCCAAAGTCTGATTGATGTCATCCTGCCGGTCTTTTTGGTGATCGGCACCGGATACACCGCGACGCGGCTAGGGTATTTCAAAGACGCCCATATCAACGGCCTGATGCAATTCACGCAGGGGTTCGCCATCCCCTGCCTGTTGTTTCTGGCCATCTCGAGTCTGGACCTTGGCGCCAGCTTTGACCCCAGGCTACTGGCCAGCTTTTACACTGCCGCAGGCCTGTGTTTCACCACCGGGATGATCGGTGCGCGCTTTCTCTTTCGTCGTGAGTGGGAAGATTGCGTGGCCATCGGCTTTTGCTGCCTGTTCTCGAACTCGGTCTTGTTGGGCCTGCCAATCACGGAACGTGCCTATGGCCCCGACAACCTGACCGGAAACTACGCGATTATCGCCTTTCATTCTCCGTTTTGTTACGGCGTCGGCATCACCGTGATGGAGATTATCCGCAATCGCGGACATGGCAGCGTGAGAATGGCAAGGTCGGTGTTGTCCGCCATGTTCAAAAACGCGCTGATACTGGGCATAGGCCTCGGCTTTGTCGTGAATCTGTCCGGCATCGCAATACCCGCCGCCGTGGACGAGGCCCTGAACCTGGTCACCCGCGCCGCCCTGCCGGGCGCCCTGTTCGCGCTGGGCGGCGTATTGGTCATGTACCGGCCGGAAGGCGACCTGCGTGCGATTGCCTTTGTCTGCTGTGTTTCGCTGCTGTTGCATCCCAGCCTAGTCTGGCTGTTCGGCACGACCCTATCACTGCCGCAGGATCTGTTCCGCTCGGGCGTTCTGAACGCCGCAATGGCGCCAGGGTTCAACGCCTATATCTTTGCCAGCATGTATGGCCGCGCAAAACGTGTTGCGGCCTCATCCGTTCTGGTCGGAACGGCGGTGTCGATCTTGACCGTCTGGATGTGGCTCACACTTCTGGGCTAGTTGAGTATGGACGCCACGGATTGACTCTGCCCGCCGCCACGACATCTTTCTCACCACCTGCAATCGGAGCAAGCACATGCCACATGCCGTCATTGTTGCCCACGGACAACCCTCGGACCCGATCCCGGCCGAAGCGTCTTTGGCGACGTTTGCGCAAATGGTCGATGAGCTGGCATCGCAAGTTACCGTTTCCTCTGCCACATTGGCCTCACCGAATGCACTGGAAACCTGTTTGGACGGCCTGCCCGACGGGACGGTGATTTACCCCCTGTTCATGGCCAAAGGGTGGTTCGTGACCAGTGCCCTGCCCAAGCGGA
>CAXXPZ010000091.1:0-8384 GCA_963422555.2 uncultured Ruegeria sp. | reverse complement strand
GTTGTTGACGTTTTGGATATGGAGTTCGCCGCGAACGCGTTCACCGGAAGACTGGTTGAGCGCTTCGTGGCTGACACACAGGGCGGCAGCACACGGCGGATAGCTGGTGCCCCCATCGGTCACCAGCAGTGCATCCTTGTCCATGACCGGCGCGAGAACCTCCCGCAGAGCGGCAGCATTGACCGCAGGCAGGACGGCACTAACGGTCGTGCCGGAGCGATCTGTCGCGACCAGAACCGGCACCTGCTCATCGGACAGGCCCCGCTTTGTTGCCTTGCCCCCGCGCTTTCGGGCCTTTCGGCCCGGCTTTTTTGCAGAGGATTTGCCGTAACTGCCCAGGTGGTCTGACTGCGACGATTTGAATCGGGCCATGCGGGTTATTTTTGTTGGCTCTATTCGTACATCGTATTGATGCTCATTCCAGCGAGGGCGCTGGCGAGGCAGTGCCTCGGGGTTGGGTTCTTCTGCAGGACTATGAGATGGAACCAGCGCAGATAGCTGGCAAGATATTTTGTGGCGATCCCCCGGCGGTTACCAATAAACCCCTTGAGGCGGGAGTGACGGTTGTTGACGTTTTGGATATGGAGTTCGCCGCGAACGCGTTCACCGGAAGACTGGTTGAGCGCTTCGTGGCTGACACACAGGGCGGCAGCACACGGCGGATAGCTGGTGCCCCCATCGGTCACCAGCAGTGCATCCTTGTCCATGACCGGCGCGAGAACCTCCCGCAGAGCGGCAGCATTGACCGCAGGCAGGACGGCACTAACGGTCGTGCCGGAGCGATCTGTCGCGACCAGAACCGGCACCTGCTCATCGGACAGGCCCCGCTTTGTTGCCTTGCCCCCGCGCTTTCGGGCCTTTCGGCCCGGCTTTTTTGCAGAGGATTTGCCGTAACTGCCCAGGTGGTCTGACTGCGACGATTTGAATCGGGCCATGCGGGTTATTTTTGTTGGCTCTATTCGTACATCGTATTGATGCTCATTCCAGCGAGGGCGCTGGCGAGGCAGTGCCTCGGGGTTGGGTTCTTCTGCAGGACTATGAGATGGAACCAGCGCAGATAGCTGGCAAGATATTTTGTGGCGATCCCCCGGCGGTTACCAATAAACCCCTTGAGGCGGGAGTGACGGTTGTTGACGTTTTGGATATGGAGTTCGCCGCGAACGCGTTCACCGGAAGACTGGTTGAGCGCTTCGTGGCTGACACACAGGGCGGCAGCACACGGCGGATAGCTGGTGCCCCCATCGGTCACCAGCAGTGCATCCTTGTCCATGACCGGCGCGAGAACCTCCCGCAGAGCGGCAGCATTGACCGCAGGCAGGACGGCACTAACGGTCGTGCCGGAGCGATCTGTCGCGACCAGAACCGGCACCTGCTCATCGGACAGGCCCCGCTTTGTTGCCTTGCCCCCGCGCTTTCGGGCCTTTCGGTCCGGCTTTTTTGCAGAGGATTTGCCTTCCGTGGCCCGTGTCCAAACACGATCCCCTTTGCGGCTTTCAAGAAAATAGGTTTCGTCGGCCTCGACAATGCCCTTCAGTTTTTCGGCGGTGGATTTGATCCCGGCAAGGAAGCGGTGTCGCCAGCGAAAGGCGGTGCTCCCGGCTATGCCACAGCGCTTTGCCGAAACTGCCACCGTATCGCCATTGGCGAGGCATTCGCTGAACGTCAGCCAAAGATCCTTGCGGTGCAGGCCGCTCAGTGGTGTACCCGTCACCGCTCCAAAGGTTCGATTGCAGGATCGGCAAAGATAGCGTTGCATTCCCCGCGACTTGCCATTGGCCACTGCACCGTGTGCGCCGCAATGCGGGCAGGTCCGGTCTTCTCCAACACCCAGCTCAACTGCCGCAACCGAGGCTTCACCCGCTGGGCGACCGGCCAGAACCTCACCGACCTCTACTTTCTGCGCCTCGCTCAACGTGTCGACCTCCGACAACCAGGCAAGAAAGGCTTTCCGGTCCATAATGCGCATCCTCCTGTATTTCAGACAAAATATAACACATCAATACGATGTGCGAATAGAGCTAAATTGTTTCTGCGCCGCGTCCATATGGTGCGCGTTCACCAAGTGTGATCAAGTCCTGTAATTGTGCCGGTTGGAGAGGGAATGCGAGGACGCCTGTCGTGTGGTTCCAGATGCGAGGCATTGGGGTAGGAAACCGCCCATACACACAATAGTCGCCCGGTCGGTCGATCATCGAGATCAGTTCGGAAAGGGCTGACAGCCGCTCATCGAAAGTAAAGTAACCGCCGTCCACATCACTGGCATAATAGCTCATTGATCGCTGACCCCCAAATTGTCATCTCAGGTTTCTATGCAATCTGTTACCCCAAACTTCTGAAATTCGGCAATGCGCCTTTCCGACATTTCAGGACGATCCCACGATGATTTTGGTTGATTCTTGCCGATGCAGCGCTCGACCACCTCGTCCGCAAAGAATGTCATATTGAATTCAGTCAGAGGGGTAGCTGGGTAGTTACGAGCTGTTAAGCCCAAGGCGGCGCTCCAGGTCCTCTACGCGCTGTGCGAGGGTTTTGTTGGCCTTCTCCAGCTCTACGTTTTGCTTGAAAAGTTGGGCGTTTTGTTCGGTGATATCCGCGATCTGCTCTTCAAGCCTCTCGATCTTGGTGCGCAAGGCCGCGTTCTGCTCCGCCAGAACAATGACCAGATCAATCAGATTTGACTTTGAGAAGGTCGCAAGCCGGCTGCGGGTCAGGTGAGCAGTATCCATACGCCTATCGAGTCACAGAAACGCTAACCAAGAAACAAAAATAACCCGCATGGCCCGATTCAAATCGTCGCAGTCAGACCACCTGGGCAGTTACAAGTTTTTTAACGGCTTTACTCATTTTCTTGGGCGTCGGTTCCTTGGCGATCTTCAGACGTCGAAACGCCAGGGCCCTAAGCGGATCCGCTGTCGCTTCGCTGATCGCTGCCAGCCATAAAGGTGCCGTGCCCGTCCAGATATCGGCAAATTGTCGCGCGGTGCGCGGAGAAAAAATCGGCGCTATGACCGGCGCGTCCGAGCAAATCGCATCCTCGGCCTCGGGTGTGAACGGCAACAGGCGCTGTTGATAAATCGGTTGTTCCAGCGTTGTCAGCCCCAACAAAGTAAGCCGTTCGGCCACATCGCCGCGACTATGTTCACCGCGCAGATGCAACAGCGGGCTTTCGGGCCTGAGCTGCAGAAGGTTGGCCACCAGTTCCTCGGCGGTAGCGCCGACCATCTGTGCGGTCCACCCGGCCCCCCTGGCCGTTCCGGTCGTCGCGGCCCCCACGCAATAGGCGGGTAAGCCCCGGTCAACACCCAGCGTGACGGCGGCATTCACCGCGTTTGCCGCGGTGAAAATCAAGCCACTCATCCCGCTGGTGATCACTTGGACTTCAAGCGGCCGAATCTCAAGCAAAGGTGAATGCACCACCGTCACCCGCGATCTGGTGCGGGTCGAAAGCTGCGCAACGAACCTCTCCGAGGCGGCGCGAGGGCGGGTCATCAACAAATACAACAGGCGTCGCCTTCGGCCTTGGGATTGTTTGCATCCGCGCAGGGTGCTACCCCGCTTTGCAGTCATGATGCAACGGATCAGGCCAATGGTGCAAACACTTACCGTCCTCGGGTTGGAAAGCAGCTGTGACGACACAGCCGCCGCAATCGTGCGCCAGACCGAGGGTGAGCCAGCGGTGATTCTGTCGTCAATCGTGCATGGCCAGACCGAGCTGCACAGCGCCTTTGGCGGCGTCGTTCCCGAGATCGCGGCCCGCGCTCATGCGGAAAAGCTGGATGTTTGCGTGGCGCAGGCGCTGAAGGCAGCAGACCTGACCCTGCAAGACATGGATGCCATCGCGGTCACCGCCGGGCCCGGCCTGATCGGCGGGGTCATGTCGGGCGTCATGTGCGCCAAAGGCCTGAGTGCTGCCACCGAACTGCCCTTGGTCGGTGTGAACCATCTGGCCGGTCACGCGCTGACGCCGCGCCTGACCGATGGAATCACCTTTCCTTACCTGATGCTTTTGGTGTCGGGCGGTCATTGTCAGTATCTGATCGCCCACGGGCCCGAGGATTTCACCCGATTGGGTGGCACCATCGATGACGCCCCCGGCGAGGCGTTTGACAAAACCGCGCGCCTGCTGGGTCTGCCGCAACCCGGCGGCCCGTCGGTTGAAAGTGAGGCGCAGATGGGGGATCCGAAACGGTTCCGCTTTCCGCGCCCCCTGCTGGACCGGCCTGGGTGTGATCTATCCTTTTCGGGTCTCAAGACTGCCCTGATGCGCATGCGCGATCAGATCGTGGCAGAAAAGGGCGGCCTTACACGTCAGGATCGGGCCGATCTGTGCGCCGGGTTTCAACAGGCCGTTGTTGACACGCTGGCCGAAAAAACCCGACGCGCGATTGCCATTTACCTGGCTGAAAATCCAGCCGATCCGGTTATAGCCGTGGCAGGCGGTGTCGCGGCCAATTCCGCCATTCGGTCAGCGTTAGAGACTGTTTCGACTGAATCCAGTACTCGGTTCACTGCCCCACCGCTGAACCTATGCACTGACAACGCCGCCATGATCGCCTTTGCGGGGCTGGAGCGGTTTCGCGGCGGTGCACGGGACGGTTTGGACCTGACGGCCCGACCCCGCTGGCCTTTGGATCAGTCAAGCCCGGCAATGTTGGGCAGCGGCAAGAAAGGCGCCAAGGCATGAGCGTTTCTGTTCTGGGATCAGGCTCTTTTGGCACCGCGCTGGCAATTTCACTTGCTGGGAACGGGCCGGTAACGCTGTGGTCGCGCAACCCCGAACAGGCCCGGCAAATGCAGTCGCGGCGCGAGAACACCAACCGACTGCCGGGCGTTACCCTGCCCGCCGGGGTTGCGGTTACATCCGATATCGTACAGGCGGCGCAATCCGGCGTTCTTTTGCTGGCCATGCCGATGCAAAAGCTGAGGGCCGCCCTGACGGAACATGCGCTCGTGCTAAACGGCAAGGCGCTGGTGGCCTGCTGCAAGGGGATTGAACTGACCTCGGGGCTTGGCCCCATTTCGATCATCGAACAGGTGACCTCAAATGCGCGCCCTGCCCTGCTGACCGGGCCCAGCTTTGCCGACGACATAGCGCGCGGTTTGCCCACGGCGCTGACGCTGGCCTGTGCGGATGAAGGCTTGTGTGAAACCCTGCAGGCCGAACTGACCACATCCAACCTGCGCCTCTACCGTACTGGTGACACGATCGGGGCAGAGCTTGGCGGGGCATTGAAGAACGTAATGGCGATCGCCTGTGGTGCCGCTATTGGCGCGGGTCTGGGCGACAGCGCCCGGGCGGCGCTGATGACGCGGGGATTTGCCGAGATGCAACGCTTTGCCATGATGCGCGGGGCCCGGATCGAAACCCTGATGGGGCTTTCGGGGTTGGGTGATCTGGTCCTGACCTGTTCGTCCGATCTGTCCCGAAACTATCGTTTTGGCCTGTCTTTGGGCCTGAATTGCACCTTTGACAGTGCAACCACGGTCGAAGGCGTTGCAACCGCCAGCGCCGTTGCCGACATCGCCCGAACCGAGGGTCTGGACATGCCCATCAGCACGATGGTGGCAGAGCTCAGCAGCGGCAGATACAGTGTAAACGAAGCGATTGGCGCATTGCTCAATCGCCCACTCAAGGAGGAATAAGATGCTGATCGCCCTGATCGCCCGGGACAAGGATGGAGCCCTGCAAACCCGTCTGGACAACCGTTCGGCCCATCTGGCCTATATCGAAGAGACCGGCGTTGTTTCGCAGGCCGGCCCACTGCTGGACGGAGAGGCGATGATTGGATCGTTGATCATCCTCGATGTCGCAGATATGGCCGCCGCGCAGGCCTGGGCCGATAACGATCCCTATGCCAAGGCCGGTCTGTTTCAGTCGGTCGAACTGATTGCGTGGAAAAAGGTGGTGGGCTGATGGCTTACTGGCTGTTCAAATCCGAACCCTCAACCTGGGGCTGGGATCAACAGGTCGCCAAGGGTGATGCGGGCGAGGAATGGGACGGCGTGCGCAACTATCAGGCGCGCAATTTCATGCGCCAGATGGCTGTTGGTGATCGCGGATTCTTCTACCATTCGCAAAAGGACAAGGCGATTGTCGGCATTGTCGAGGTCTGCGCCGAGGCACATCCCGACAGCACCACGGATGACGAACGCTGGGAGTGCGTGGATATCAAGGCGGTTCGGCCATTCACCACGCCGGTAACGCTGGATCAGATCAAGGCAGATGAACGTCTGGTCGAGATGGTGCTGGTCAAAAACTCGCGCCTGTCGGTACAGCCGGTCAGCGATGCCGAATGGGCGGTGATCTGCGATTTGGGTCAAACCCAAGCGGATTGAAATAAAAGGGAAGGTCCTGACGATGCAGAACCTTCCCTACCCCCGCGTGCTCCCGACTCACCACACGCGTTTGGAATGTTTGGCCCTGACCGTCCTGGTCATGACCTGACCCTAGCCGATTTCCAGCCCAGGGTTCAAACGCCAAATCCGTAAGATTTCGCTTAAATTCAACGCGTTCGCCGATGCGATCAGCGAACGCCTTGCCGGGTCAGCTGTACACGGACTCTTTGCCGAAATGCTTGGTCAGCATGTAATAGACCACGGCGCGGTATTTGTTGCGCTCGGACATGCCATAGGTTTCCATGGCCTTGTTGATCGCTTCCATCAGCTCAGGACCGTCCGACAGGCCGAGTTTCTTGATGAGAAAGTTATTCTTGACCGTCTCAAGCTCGCCATCCTGGCTGGCGGCTACGGTTGACGCATCCGCGTCATAGATTGCGGGCCCGCACCCGATCGTTACCTTGGTCAGCAAATCCATGTCGGCATCCATACCGCATTTGGATTTCAGATCGTCGGCATATTTAGCGATCAGTTCGTCGCGTTTTCCCATGAATACTCTCCCGTCAAACAGTCATAACAGTGTTCAGTTTCTACCTTTGGGGCAGGTGCGCAGAGGTTAGCCATAAGCCTCCTACGAACAAAGGGAAAAATCGGCAGCTTTCCCCCTAAGCGGGACTTGGCCTTGGTCGGGGCTTGATTTCTTTCGATTCTTTATTTAACTTTTTTGTTAAATTAAAGCGTTCCATTCCCAACAAGGAGATCGAAATGACCGTGTCCTTACCCAATGAAAGTCCCCAGTACCGACAGGCCCGCAACGCTCTTTTGTCGGCCGAGGCAGACCTCAGATCCCGGATAGAGGACGTCGCCATCCTGCGGCGAAATTTGCCCGAGGGCGGCGCAATTCCGCAGGATTATGCCTTTCGCTCGGAAAAAGGTGCGCCTGTGCCTTTGTCATCGCTGTTCGGGTCGCATGATACGCTGGCCATTTATTCACTGATGTACGGCCCGGATGCTGATGCGCCCTGCCCGATGTGTTCGGCCCTTCTGGATGGGCTGAACGGTCAGATTGCGCATATCACGCAAAAGCTCAGCTTTGCCGTGGTTGCCCAAAACATCCCGGAAAAGCTAACTGATCTGAAAGCGCGGATGGGCTGGAACAATCTGTCGCTGTATTCCGCTATTGGTACAGATTACCAGAGCGACTATCTGGCCGAGGCAGAAGACGGCAGCCAACTACCCATCCTGAATGTCTTTCAGCGCGATCAAGACCGGGTCCGTCATTTCTGGAGTTCCGAGTTGTTCTTTGAGCCCAGCGAATGGCATCCGCGGCACGTCGATTCAGCGTGGCCTCTATGGAACATTCTGGACTTCACCCCGCAGGGGCGCGGCGATTTCTTTCCATCTCTGCGGTGAGGAACTGTATCCGTTCGTGTCATCCATTGCAGGAAAAAGCCCCGTGTTCCTGGCTTTCTGGAATGGTATAGACCTGTCAATTCTCGCCGTGAGCCGGATTAATCCTGATCTCTTATCGACAATAGCCCCAGCCGGGGCCCTGAAGATGAAAGTGGTCCGCGTGTAAACGGTTGAAATCAGGACCAAGAACAACGCGAAACCAATCACACCCGCCTCGCCAGATCCGGCGCAGGAACTCCGCTTCGGGGTCGTTGTCTCCCCAGTCGGACAGCAATGTCAGGCTGCGCCCATCCGATAGCTGCACGCCGATGATGTCAATCGCATCAGCGGTCGCGTGGCTGCTCCACCCGCTGTTTTCACCTTGGGCAGTGCGCATCTGACGGCAATTGTAGCTGCCCACGTGACGCAGTCGGCTGACAGAGCTGTAGCGCGACATTGCTCGTGCAAGTGCGCGACATTGAAGGCGGGTGACGGTGACGGGTTGCAGAATGTCAATTTGGTGCACTCATTTCAAGGTTCGATTTTGTTCTTTGGTGTGGTTTTGTCCTCCTTGTTTTTGGCGTTGGAGCGGGTTTCATCTTCAATGTCGCTGAGCGACATTGCAGCGGCATGAGCTGCGCGACGTCGATAGCTCT
>CAXXPZ010000090.1:0-99901 GCA_963422555.2 uncultured Ruegeria sp. | reverse complement strand
TTCAAGCCTGTCCAATATTCGGTAGTGTCTCAGTTTGAAAATTCCGGTAGTGTCTCAGTTTGGAGATTCCGGATGATTGTTTATTTTACGGGGACCATATATTTGACACACACGGCGGCATAGCCTATAAGGGGTTATAGTGAGGGAACATGAGGCATCCCAATGACGCATGAAATCAGAATGCGCAACGCGGTCCCCCGCGATCTGCAACCGGCAGGGATATCCACATTCGCGGATTTGTGCTGTGGCATCGGCGGGTTCCACTACGCCGCCTAACACCTTGGCTTGCGGTGCGTCTTTGCCAGCGACATCAATGATGACTGCCGTGAGCAGTACAAGCATAACTTCGGCATCTGGCCTTCTGGTGATTTGCAGCAGATCAAGGCCGAAAACATCCCCGACCACGACATCCTGTTCGCGGGGTTCCCATGTCAGCCGTTTTCCATCATCGGCGATCAACACGGCCTCAACGACCAGCGTGGAACGCTGATCTACGACATCGCCCGCGTATTGCGGGAGAGGCAACCCAAAGCTTTCGTGCTGGAGAATGTGCGCCAGCTTGCTTCCAACGCGGGTGGAGCCACGTTGAAAGCGATTATCGCAACTCTCGTCGAAGCGGGCTACGAGTGCAACTGGCGCATCCTGAACGCCCTCAACTTCGGATTGCCGCACAAGCGCGAGCGCATGATTATCGTGGGCTTTCGTGAGTCAGGCACGATGGATCTGTTCGCATGGCCGCAGGGCAAGCGCGATTACAAGCCACTTGCCGAGATTCTGGAGATGGACCCCGATTCCCGTTATTTCGTGAGCGATCGCATTCGGGAGAAGCGACGCGCTCAGCACACGCCGGCGGTCACGCCGTCTATCTGGCATGAGAACAAGGCGGGCAACATCAGCAGCCATCCGTTCTCCTGCGCCCTGCGGGCCAATGCCAGCTACAACTATCTTCTGCTAAACGGTGAGCGGCGTCTGACGCCGCGTGAGCAACTTCGCTTGCAGGGATTCCCTGAGCGATTCGAGATCGTGGGCAACGACAGCCAGATACGGAAGCAGGCGGGGAACGCGGTTCCCGTGCCGATGGTCCAATCTGTCATCCGGGAGGTTCTTCATGCGCAAAGTGCGTACGCGAGGCTCGACGAGACTGAGACACGAGCCGTATCCACTCAATGAGTTCCCGGCGTCCGTCATTCAGGGCATCGCCAAGCGCATCGTTCACCTTAAGGCTGTCGGTCACGCGGACATGACCGGGGACCAGTTCAGCCGGATATTCGCGGACAGCATCAGCGGCATGAGTTACGGCAAGCCGTTGGGCGTTGCTGACGTGGCGTGGAACGGGTGTTGCTGGTCCGTCAAGACGGTGCAGAGTGGCAGGCCGTTCGATGTAGAACTGGTGCGCCTTATCAGTGGCCGCAACAGCCCCAGCTACTCCGCCGACATCGACAATCCGTTTGAGGACATTCAGGCGACCGGCACTGCGGTTCTCGATATCTACAATCAGCGGATTGCTCAGGCGCGGGACGAGCATGACGATCTGCGGCAGGTCACGTTCATTCGTGACATGGGCTCACAAGAGTTCACGATCTTCGAGAAGATCATCACTCCCCTTGCTACGAACAACTACGAGTGGCGCCTGAACAAGCGAAACAATCTCGAAGGCTATATCGGCGAGCGTCACGTCTTCACATGGCAACCGCATGGAAGCCAGTTCACAATCCTGGAACCCGTGCCGCCCGGGGCTACACGCTTCAAGATTGATCATTCTGTGCCGATACTGGAAATGCAGCACGTTCTGCGGCTGGCCAGGTTCAAGCCCGAATGGGTGAAAATGATCAAATGGGAGAACGATGGCTAGCCTGCGATTGTACCCCGAAAGCGGATTCCGTGTGTGTCAAATATATAGTCCCCTATTTTACATTATCTTCGAGGGTTATGCATTCATAATAATAAATTCGGTGGTACAGGTTTCCATTAGGATTATCATCATCAAACATATTGCCGGAGGACGAGACTTGCGCAGCCCATTGGCCATAGGTGTTGCGATGAAAAGACAGCGTTCTGTTTCATTTTATGATCTGCCCTTTTGACAAAAGCTTCATAAAACCCGTATAGTGTCCCTGTAAGAAGCGATTGGAAAAATCATGCCCAAAGGTCCACAAGGCCAGAAGCGCCCGGCTGATGTGATAGGTAACGCAGTCACGGTGGCCCAGATCGCCACTGGTGAGACCGAGGAAACCGGCTACAAGCACCCCGCCAAGCGCAAGAGCGGTTTGGCGGGGGCGAAGGTACGCGCACAAAAACTGACAGCCGAAGAACGGACTGCAATTGCACACAAGGCTGCAAGTGCGAGGTGGAAATGATGCGTTCTTCTATCGCCATAGCCGATGAAATATTGAAGATAGCCAAACGCAAACAGACAACTATCACCCCAATGCAACTCATCAAATTAGCGTATATTGCTCATGGTTGGAGTCTTGCGATTTTAGATCGACCTCTGTTTGAAGACCGCATTGAAGCATGGAAATACGGACCAGTTATTTCAAGTCTTTATCAAGCTACCAAAAAATATGGACGAAGCATTATCCCAGCTTCTCTTGTGGATTCCCAAAACCCATCTGCGGTAGATGAACAAACTCAGAAACTTTTGGAAGATGTTTTTGAAAAGTATGGCAATCTTACAGGCATCCAACTTTCCAACCTAACTCACAGGCCAGGAACCCCATGGCACCTGATGTATCGTCAAGGCGCGCCAAACATAAAAATCACCGATGATGTAATAAAAGATCACTATCTGGAAAAACTGACAGCCGAAGAACGGACTGCAATTGCACACAAGGCTGCAAGTGCGAGGTGGAAATGAGCACTTTTGCATCATCTAAAACCATATTTGACTTAAAAAGTGGTCAAATAGATCATCTTTCGATGCAGAAATTTTTGTATTTGTCCCATATGGTTCATCTTGGTGTTTATGGGGAAAGGTTGGTTACAAGAAATTTTGAAGCTTGGGATTATGGTCCGGTTGAGCCAAATCTATATCAAAAACTGAAAGCGTATGGATCATCCAACATAGCAGATATTTTCCCCGAAGAACCTTATGAAGAAGACTCGAAAGAATATAATTCCATAAAGTTAATTATGGACAAACTCGGCAATGCTACATCTCGACGTCTGGTCGCGATTACACATCAAAAAAATGGAGCATGGTCAAGGTGCTATCAACCTGGCATTAGAGGTATTGTGATCCCTGACGCTTTTATTCAGGAAGAATTTGATGGCAGAGTCCGAAGAGCAGATTAACTTCGATACTTCGGAATCTTCTGAGGATGGAGCTATTGAGAATCTTCAAAATCAGCTTATTGAAATGCAAGATCGCTTACGTGAAGAAAGATTTTTTTGGATTTGTGGCGTTACTTTGATTTTTGATGTCTTTGCGTTTGGGATGATGACAACATGGGCTGGACCAATTTCACTTACACTCATTGAAATTATTATTCTAATCCCTTTGGGGAGAAGGCTCGGAGTAGACAGTATTTGGACTCTTACGGAAAACATAATCAATAAGTGGGATGGTAAATTCAAGTAAAATGAACTTATTGCTTGAAAAATAGATTCATGTCCTTTATCTTGAGGGCATGAACAAACTTCCTATTCATAAGCGCGTTATGATCCTGAACATGCTGGTAGAAGGCATGTCGATGCGCTCTATTTCACGCGCCGTTGACGTTTCGATCAACACCGTTTCAAAGCTGCTGGTTGAGGCTGGCGAAGCTTGCGCCGCATATCACGACGAAACCGTGCGGGATGTCACCACAAAGCGCGTCCAGTGCGATGAGATTTGGTCTTTCGTCTACGCCAAGGATAAGAACGTTAAGTACGCGAAGTCAGCCCCTGATGGCGCTGGTGATGTGTGGACGTGGACCGCGCTGGATAGCGATAGCAAGATGATCCTCGCCTATGAGGTTGGCGACCGATCGGGCGCAACGGCAATCGAGTTCATGGACGATCTGCGCGCCCGGATCGCAAACCGTGTGCAACTGACCACAGACGGTCACAAAGCCTATTTGGAAGCCGTAGAGGGCGCGTTTGGCGGTGATGTAGACTATGCGCAGTTGATCAAGATTTATGGTGGCGAAACAGGCTCCAAAGGCCATGAGAAGAAGTACTCCCCAGCCGAGTGCACTGGCATCAAAAAACGCCGGATCGAAGGTAATCCCGACATGAGCGACGTCAGCACGTCCTATGTCGAACCCAGAACCTCACAATGCGCATGGGTATGCGCCGTTTCACGCGCCTGACCAACGCGTTCAGCAAGAAACTAGAAAACCACATTCACATGCTGAGCCTGTATTTCGTGCATTACAACTTTGTGCGCATCCACAAGACTCTGAAAGTCACCCCTGCGATGGCGGCTGGCGTGTCTAACACTTTGCATGATATGGAATGGATTGTTGGCTTGATCGACGCAAATACACCAGCGCCTAAGAAACGCGGTCCTTACAAAAAGAAATCAAATTCAAACTGAGACACTACCCAATATTCGCTCTCGCTGGAATGAGCATCAATACGATGTACGAATAGAGCCATTCGTTTTGCGCCAACGCCAGTTGGCCATAAGCGCTCGCGCCCAAATCGGGATGCACCCAATCATCAAGCTCACATCTCCGCTCAATGATATCATAGAGTTCGTATTCGTCCGCGCCGATGTCTTCGATTTCCCAGACATAGTCCCGCCCAAGGTAGGCAGCGGCGGCATATTCATCAACATGCACGATGGCCGCGTGGAGGGAACAGTCAGCCTGTGCCGCAGCTGCAATCAAAGCACGCCCAACCGTTGCATCCGTGTTTTTTAGGGTTTCAAACGACAGGCCTGCGATGCTGTAATCATGCTCGAGAAGCCAGACAAGTTTTTCAGGCGCGTCCGACGTTGCGAAGCAGTTTTTGATCTCCTTCGCAATCTGACCCATAAAATCTGCATAGTTCGGTGCCGAGGTGGCCACATTTTGACCCGGAGTGAGAACCAAATTGTAAACCAGACAGGCGCGATGACCTTCTGCCACAGGCCTAATTTCATGTTCGCAATCAGCATAAAAGGCCGCAAAAACCAGTTCGGAAGGATCGTTGCTACACATTTCGACAATCGTCTCTCGACCGCGATGGCGGATGATCAGTTCGCCCCCTTTCCCTGCAACCGGTAGTGAAACGACCAAGGTCGCCACCATGCCGGTAACCTTCTCGGTATCACGGTGCGGCGCAAAAAAACCGCCTTCCTCGTAAACGAGGATTTTGTAAAGTTCCGCGTCGACAGCTTCCGGCGGGTAGCCGAGGCCTTCGGCCGCACGGTTGAGGATGCGATTGAATGTTTCGCCCCAGGTTTCTCCTCCTACGCTGATTTGATCTGGCGAAACCTGCCAACAGTCACGAACGGACCTGTCCAAAATTGTTTCTGCGCCGCGTCCATATGGTGCGCGTTCACCAAGTGTGATCAAGTCCTGTAATTGTGCCGGTTGGAGAGGGAATGCGAGGACGCCTGTCGTGTGGTTCCAGATGCGAGGCATTGGGGTAGGAAACCGCCCATACACACAATAGTCGCCCGGTCGGTCGATCATCGAGATCAGTTCGGAAAGGGCTGACAGCCGCTCATCGAAAGTAAAGTAACCGCCGTCCACATCACTGGCATAATAGCTCATTGATCGCTGACCCCCAAATTGTCATCTCAGGTTTCTATGCAATCTGTTACCCCAAACTTCTGAAATTCGGCAATGCGCCTTTCCGACATTTCAGGACGATCCCACGATGATTTTGGTTGATTCTTGCCGATGCAGCGCTCGACCACCTCGTCCGCAAAGAATGTCATATTGAATTCAGTCAGAGGGGTAGCTGGGTAGTTACGATTTTTTTTTGACAGGTTGAGAATCTGGATCAGAATAAATGATACTAAAGGTTCAAATAATAAACCGATAAATTGCGCATCGCAGGGAGATGACATGTCCAAGAAAACGAAGGCCATATTGGCCGCGCTTGCTGTTGGCCTGGCTGGCCCGGCCCTGGCAGAATATCCTGAAAAACCCGTCAGCTTTATCGTTCCGTGGCCTCCGGGCGATCTTGAGGACGTCCTGACCCGAATGATTGCCGAAGATTTTCAGGCGGAATACGGCGTGCCTGCTGCCGTTGTGAACAAGCCCGGTGGAGGCGGCGGTCCGTTCCCCGGCGCGGTCGAGGTCGCGACAGCCCCGGCGGACGGGTACACGATCGGGTCCTTTGTTCCCGCCGTGTCCCTGGTCGGGCATGAGATCGACATCCCGGAACTGGCGCCCGAGAAATTTGACCCCATCGGCATCTTTCTGACCTATCCGTTCGTTATCGCGACCTCGGGCAATGCGCCCTATTCGTCGATGGATGAACTGGCCGAGTATGCCAACGGAAACGACGTGCTTCTGGGCCATTTCGGGGACGTGCTGACGCCGACTCAGGTGACCAAGGCGCTGTCTGCGACCAAGGGATTCGAATGGGCTGGTGACGCGCCTTTTGATGCGCTGGATTGCAACACGCTGGTTTCGGGCGATGCGGATGTCATCAATACGACGCTGCAACTGATCCTGCCTTGTCTGGATGACGTCAAGGTCCTGGTGTCCATTGCCGGCGAGCGGATCAGCAAAATCCCCGACACACCCGCGATTGGCGAGGTCGAGCCGACACTGGACATTTCGCTGTGGAACGGCCTGTTCGTGACCAAGGATACGCCTGCCGATGTGCGCGAGAAAATCGCTGCCGTCGCCGAAAAGACAGTCAACAGCGAGCGGGCGCAACAACTGGCTGCTGAAACTGGGGCGTTGGTTTATTGGCTGAACGCAGAAGAAAGTGCCGCGGTCATTGCCGAAGACAAGGCGACGCTGGGTACGATCTCGGACGCGCTGGGTAATTGACCGACCATCGAGAGGGCGGGTTCCGCCCTCTCAGACAATTCAGGGGCCGTTCCGAATGGACAATTCCGAACTTCTACAGGTTAAGACCAAGACCTCGGGTCAGGTAGTATTTGTTGTGGCTGGACTGGCCTTGTCGCTGTTTCTGCTGTCGCAGATCGGCAGCCAGACGGAATGGTCCGAGCGGGCCCGCAACATCGGCAGTCAACCAAGGCTGTGGCCCGCCATTGCTCTGATCACCATGGTGTTGGGGTTTGCCCTTCATTTTTGGCGGATGCGGCGCCGGCGGCCAAACGCGTTGGACTGGGTCGAGGCGCGGCGCTGGGTCGAGCCGCTGGAGTATCTGGTCTGGTTCCTGATCTATGTCGCCGCCGTTCCGCGGCTGGGTTTCATGCCCATGAGCATTCTGTTCGCCTGCGCGCTGACCTATCGGCTGGGCTATCGCCAGAAACCCGCGCTGGCCATTGCAGGTGCGTTCGCCATTGCCATGGTGGTGCTTTTCAAAGGCCTTTTGGGTGTGAACATCCCCGGCGCGCAAATCTATGAATACCTGCCGGATTCAATCCGTACATTCTTTCTGGTGTATCTCTGATGGATCTTATTCTGTCTGGCATCGATGTTTTGGCCCGCTGGGATGTCATGCTGGCTCTTTTGGTTGGCGCGATCGGCGGTGTGGCCATCGGCGCGATCCCCGGAGTGGGCCCGGCTGTCGCTATCGCGATCCTTTTGCCCGCAACCTTTTCGATGGATCCAATCGTTGGCCTGACGCTGTTGTTGGGTATCTACGGCTCATCCATGTATGGCGAATCGATCCCCGCGATCCTGATCAACACGCCGGGTACGGCGGTTAACGCGCTGACGACCTATGACGGCTTTCCGATGACCCTGCGCGGCGAAGGTCGCCGGGCGCTGTCGCTGGCCTATTCGGCCAGTTTTCTAGGCGGCATCTTCTCGGTCGTTTGTCTGATATTCCTGTCCCCGGTGCTGGCCAAGATCGCGCCCATGTTCGGCTCGCGCGAGATTTTTCTGGCGGCCCTGTTGGGGTTGGTGCTGGTTGTCGTCGCACATAAAGGGCAGATGGCTATTGCCGCAGCGCTGGCCGGGTTCGGCATCCTGATCGGCACCGTCGGGTTGGAGCCTGCGGCCTACACCCGCCGGTATACGTTTGATCAAAGCTGGCTGGCCGGTGGGTTTGACCTGATCGTTGTGGTTCTGGGTCTATTTGCGCTGTCGCAGGCCTTTCTGTTGCTGACCATGGATGATGAGAAAATCCGCCTGCCCAGATCGCGCGGATCATTGTTTCAGGGCTTCCGTGAGTTGGCGAAACATCCCCGTGTGGCGGGAATCGCGGCCAGTTTTGGCGTGGTCATGGGTATGATCCCCGGGGTCGGCGAATTCACGGCTCAGTTCATGTCCTACACCTCGGCGCGCAGACTGTCGAAGAACCCAAAGGCCTTTGGGCACGGCTCCTCCGAAGGTCTGATCGCGTCCGAGGCGGCCAATAACGCGGTCCCCGCTGCGGCCATGATCCCCCTGCTGGCGCTGGGTATCCCGGGTGAGGCGCTGACGGCCATGATGCTGTCGGTCTTTTATGTGTGAACCGCCCCGGGTTTACCGGAGAGTAAAACTCTCAAAGGATGAACCCTATGGAGAAGAAAAAATCACCCCCGAAGTACACGGCTGAGTTTCGCGCCCGCGGCGTTCGGCTTTATAAAGACCATCGCGCGGATTACGCCAGTGACAACGCGGCCTACCACGCGATCGCGCCAAAGCTCGGCTGCTCGCCGGACAGTCTCAGAGTCTGGTGTCAGCAGGCTGAGCGCGATGCCGGCGAACGCGATGGGCTGACCAGCGAGCAGAAGGCACGTCTGAAAGCCTTGGAGCGTGAGAACAAGGAACTGCGCACGGCCAATGAGATCCTGAAGAAGGCGAGCGCGTATTTCGCTCAGGCGGAGCTCGACCGCCCATTCCGGAAATGATCGCATTCATCGATAATCATCGGGACGAGTTCGGTGTCGGGTCGATCTGCAGGGTGCTGCCGATCGCGCCATCGTCCTATTATGCACATCTGTCTATCCGGCGCAGCCCGGACAAAGCCTCGGATCGGGCCAGGAAGGACGATAAGGATGCGCGGGAAATCCAGCGCGTCTTTGATGCCAGCCGGGGACGCTATGGCGCGCGCAAGGTATGGCATCAACTGCGCCGGGAAGGCTATGACATCGCACGCTGCACGGTGGAACGCCTGATGAAAGTCATGGGGTTGCAGGGTGTTACACGCGGCAAGAAGAAGACCACGATCCCGGACCCTGCACAGGCCTGCCCGGAAGACAAGGTCAATCGCGCGTTCACGGCCACCGCACCAAACCAGCTCTGGGTCTCCGACTTCACCTATGTGTCGACCTGGGCGGGAATGGTCTACGTGGCCTTTGTCATTGATGTCTTTGCGCGCAAGATCGTGGGCTGGCGCGTGTCCACGTCCATGACCACCAGCTTCGTGCTGGACGCGCTGAACCAGGCGATCTGCCAACGAATACCATCACAGGCAGACGGGCTCATTCACCATTCGGACAGGGGGTCGCAATACCTGGCGGTTCGGTACACAGAGCGGTTGGCCCAGGCCGGGATCGACGCATCGGTCGGCAGCGTCGGAGACAGCTATGACAACGCCCTGGCAGAAAGCATCATCGGCCTGTTCAAGACCGAAGTCATTGAGTTCTTCGGCACATGGAAAACGGTTGGCCAGGTTGAGTGGGAAACCCTGGACTGGGTCAGCTGGTACAACAACAAGCGGCTGCACGGCGCGATCGGGCACCGGCCGCCACAAGAACTGGAGGACGCATTCTATGCAAACCTGAACACCCTTGATAAAGTCGCCTGAGTCTTGAGCAAAAAAGTCTCCGGTAAACCCGGGGCGGTTCAGTGCACAACGTTGTTCCGGGGCCGGGCTTATTCCAGAACGAAATGGATTTCGTGGTGGCGCTGTATATCGCGCTGCTGCTTCTGAACGTGATCGTCGTCGGGTTTCTGCTGGTCTCGACCGGTTGGCTGGTCCACCTGACGCGCATTCCCAACCGCTTTCTGGGCATGTGCATCCTGCTGCTCAGCTTTGTTGGCGTCTATTCCATCCGCAATTCCGCCATGGATTGCATCATCGCAGCGGTGTTTGGCCTGCTGGGTTTCATCCTCAAACGTCTGAACATGCCCATCGTGCCGATCATCCTGGGCATGGTTCTGGGCGGCATCATGGAGGTCAAGCTGCGGTCGTCACTGGCGCGTGTGAAAACGCCGCTGGATTTCATCGACCGTCCCATCGCGTTCCTGTTGTTCTGCGTGATCCTTCTGATCATCGGTTCAACCATCTGGCGGGTGCGGCGGGAATGGCGGCAGGTTGACCGGCGATCCTTGCAGAAAAAAGCATCGAACACTTTCGCGAAACGCATCTCGGGCCGCTCGCACCGGCATTTCGAAAACCGCAAGAAACAACAAAGACGGAGACGCTTTTATGACCATGTGGGTTCCTGACGATGACGGGTTTGCCGACCTCGGCTCGCATGACAGTTTTGCCAAGGGCGCGCCGTACAACACCTTTGCGCGGCTGCGGCGCGAAGCGCCCTGCCACTGGTCCGAATTTGACGGCGGCAAGGGCTATTGGTCGATCACTCGCCACGAAGATATCGACAGGCTGGTGCGCGATGTCGAAACGTTTTCCTCGGCTCAGGGCATCCGGATGGAGGACCAGACCCACGAGGAATACATGGCCCGCCGGACCTTTCAGGAAACCGACGGGTCCGAACACCGCAAGGTGCGGATGAAGGTGGCCAAGGCGTTCTCGCCCAAGGTGGTTGCGGGGTTCGAGGATCAGATCCGCGATCTGTGCGGGCCCATTCTGGACCGCGCGCTGGACAAGGGCAGGTTTGACGCCACTCACGATATTGCGCGTGAATTGCCGATGCGGATGCTGGGGCAGATTCTGGGTGTTCCGGACGAAGACCTGCCATGGCTGGTCGACAAAGGCGATGCTCTGATGGCCAATTCCGATCCGGATTTCACTGATCATGTCGTGGACAAGATGCAAACGGATGAATTTCGGCTGATGCCGTTCAACTCACCCGCCGGGGCCGAGTTGTATGAGTATTCGCGCAGCTTGATGGACCGAAAAAACGCCTCGGGCGATACCAGCGGCATTCTGCATCTGATCCTGCAGCCGGATGAAAATGGCGAGACCATATCGGAAACCGAGTTTCGCAATTTCTTCTGCCTGCTGGTGGCCGCCGGGAATGACACCACACGGTATTCCATCGCGGCAGGCATTCAGGCCATCGCCCGTCAGGACGGGTTGTTGGCCGAACTGAAATCGGATGGTGTCTGGGGCTCTGCCGCTGATGAAATTGTCCGCTGGGCGTCGCCGGCCACCTATTTCCGCCGCACCGCGACGAAGGATGTCGAGGTGCACGGGCAGAACATTCGAAAGGGCGACAAAGTGCTTTACTGGTTCATTTCGGCCAACCGGGACGAGACCATGTTCGATGACCCTTACCGCCTGAACCTGTCGCGCAAACCCAACCGGCAGCTTGGCTGGGGGCAGGGTGGTCCGCATGTGTGTCTGGGTATGCATCTTGCCCGGCTTGAGGTGCGTGTTCTGTTTCAGGAACTGGTCAAGCGGATAAAAACAATCGAGCCCGACGGGCCCGAGGCTTTTGTTCGGTCAAACTTTGTAAACGGCATCAAACGGATGCCCGTTCGCGTCACTTTGCAGTAGGGTCCCCATGTCGAACCGTTTACGCGCCCTTTTCATCGATCACCTCTCGATCCCGCGCGGCAAGTATATGCCGGCCAGCAAGATCGGTGATGCCTCAACACGTTTTGCCCGCGCGACCTTTGGTGTGCATTACGACCGTGACCTGCTGCTGGACGCGCCGCACGCCCAGGTGCGCCAAGGCGCCCCGGATATGGAGTTGCGCTGGCGCGGCGAAGACGTGCGCCCGGGGTGGGAACCGGAGACCTCGGTCGTAGTTGGCGATCTTTATGACGCCAACGGCACGCCGCTGTCGCTGTGCCCACGCGGCGCGTTGAAACGCGCGGTTGCCGATTGGGAACAGCACGGGCTGAAACCAATGCTCGGGATCGAGCTGGAGGCTTATGCCCTGCAGGGCGGCGAAGATGGGCGCCTGCGCCCCTACGATGCGCCCGGTGGCGGTGTCTATGGCACAGGACCGTTTGCCGACCCGATGCGGATCAACGACGTGATCTGGAACAAGGCGCTTGAGATGGGGTTCCGACTGGACCTGATCACCGCCGAATTTGACAGCCCTCAATTCGAATACACCCTGACCTTTGACGATGCGCTAAAGGCCGTGGACGATATTGTGTTGTTCCGCCAGATGGCGCGCGAGGTGGCTCTGGACCACGGCATTGTCCTGACTTTCCTGCCCAAGCCCTTGTCGGAACTGGGCGGATCAGGGATGCATATCAACTTTTCCTTTCAGGATGCCGAGGGCCGGAATGCGCTGGCCACCGGCGATATCGGCGGCCCGGACCACCTGAACGAGCTTTCGCGCGGTTGCCTTGCCGGGCTGGTGCACCACCACGAAGCCTTGGCCGGGCTGATTGCGCCCACTGCCGGATCGTATCGTCGTTTGCTGCCATCGTCGCTGTCGGGGTACTGGAAAAACTGGGGCGGCGATCATCGCGGCGTGACCACGCGCGTGTCGGGCGAGGGCGGCGCAAAGGCCCGGCTGGAACACCGCATGGCCGATGCCAGCGCCAACCCTTATACCGCTGCAGCTGCCGTTCTGCAGGCCGCGCGGCTTGGGTTTGAGGGCAAGATGACCCTACCGCCCATCGAAACCGGCGATGGTTTTGACACGGTCGTTGCCCGGACCGGCACGGCCCCAAATCTGCGCAAGGCCATTCAGGATCTGCAGGCCGATACCGCGCTGGTTGATGCGGTAGGTCGAGAGCTGGTTGAAAATCATGCCTTCATGAAAGAGCGGGAATTCCGTAAGACGCGCGAGTTGGAGCCTGACGCTCTGCTGGATTTTTATGTGTGGTTTGTCTGAGATGAAAATAGCGACCCTTGTCACCAACACGGATTTCAGCGCCTTTTCCCTGGCGCGACCGATGGATGACGAAGCATTTGCAACCCTGATTGCCGAGGCGCGCCCGGATTGGGATGTCACGGTGTTTTGGGTGTGTAAGGATGAATTTCCCGAAAACATTTCGAAATTCGATGGCGTGATGATCACAGGTAGCCCGTCCTCGGTCACGGAAAACACACCGTGGATGGAGCGGCTGGAGGCGTTGGTTCTGCAGATCATAGCGCAGAAAACTCCGCTGTTCGGGGCTTGCTTCGGGCATCAGATCATTGCCAAGGCGCTGGGTGCGCCGATTGTACAAAACCCGCAAGGGTGGGGGCATGGCCGGATTGAGATGCACCGGGTTGCGGCCGAAAAATGGTCAGGCCCCAGCGGGTCACTTTACCTGAACGGGTCGCATATCGAGCAGGTAGGCTCGCTGCCCGACGGCGCCAAACGCCTGTTCGAAAGCGTCGGGTGCCCGATTGCCGGATTTGCCATCGGTGATCATGTATTCACGGTTCAGCATCATCCCGAGATGACGGATGAATTCATGGCTGATCTTGTGGACGAATACGCCTCGTATGTTGGTGAGGACGCCACAAAGGCTGCGCGTCAGTCCCTGCAGGTTGGTCCGGCGGATCGGGCCGAGTTCGCCAATGAAATCGCGGCCTTTTTCGAAAACGGGGTGCGCTAGATGGGTACGATCACAAAAGCACTGGATCTGCTTGGACTTTTCGCCCGTGACCGGGCGGAAATCGGGCTTGGGGAATTTGTGCGGATAACCGGGCGGGACAAGGCAACGCTGCATCGTCACCTGACCGAACTGGCCGAGAACGGGTATCTTGAGCAGCACCCGGACACGCGCGCCTATCGGCTGGGTCCGGCCTTGCTTCGCCTGTCGGCGCTGCGAGAAACCCTGTTTCCCGTTCGCAAACTGCTGCAACCCATTGTTTTCGAGCTATCAGAGACGGTCGGTGAACTGGCCCATGCCAGCTTGCTGCAGGGCGAGGCGCTGTCACCAGCGGCCCATGCCGATCCTTGTCTGCACGGGGTTCAGGTGAATTTCGACATTGCCGAGATGTTGCCGCTGCACGCGACCTCATCCGGCATCTCCGCCCTGGCGTTTTGCCCGGACGATCTGCAGACCAAGATCATGGCCAGACCGCTGTCGAAATATACTGATCAGACCATCTCGGACCCCGCTGTCCTGAGGGGCAATATCAGCATGGTGCGCCAATATGGTGTCTGCACCGTGACCGGAACCTTTGACGAAGGTGTCAGCTCGGTCGGTGTGCCTTTGTTCAGCGATGGCGGGCGGGTTGTCGGATCTCTGGCAGTTGCGGTGCCAAGCGCCCGGGTCAATCCTGCAAAGCTCCGCGATATCGCCCTGATGCTTTTGAAAGAAGCGGAACGCGCCTCAACCGCCCTGGGAGGGGTGTTCCCGAAAGATTTTGAACCGCTTCCGTCAACCTGGGGCGAAGAAACCACGGCTAAACAGGTGATCTCATGAAGGACAGCAATTTCCTCAAAGAAAACAATGCGCGCCACCTGTGGCATCCCATGGCCCACCCGGCAGACAGCCTGGCCAACCCGCCCGAGATCATTGTCGGGGGCGAGGGCGTCACCATCACCGACGTCGATGGCCGCACGGTGGTCGACGGGGTCGGTGGACTATGGAATGTGAACCTGGGATATTCCTGTCAGCCGATTAAGGACGCCATCGCCGCGCAGCTTGATCGCCTGCCCTATTATTCAATCTTTCGGGGCACGACCAACGATCTGGTCATCGAGCTTAGCTGGATGTTGCGCGAATTTTTTGCACCTGATGGTCTGTCACGCGCCTTTTTCACCTCGGGCGGGTCGGATGGGGTCGAAATCGCCCTGCGCCTTGCGCGGCAGTATCACAAGGTGCGTGGCGAAGCGGGTCGGGTCAAATTCCTGAGCCTGAAAAAAGGGTATCACGGAACGCATACGCTGGGAGCGTCGGTCAATGGCAATCCGAATTTCCGTACCCAGTACGAACCCTTGATGCCCGGCTGCCACCATCTTCCGTCCCCCTATACCTACCGCAATCCGTTTGGTGAAACCGACCCGGAACGGCTGGCGCAGCTATGTCTTGCGGCGCTGGAGGATGAGATTAAGTTTCAGGACCCAACGACCATTGCCGCGATGATCATGGAGCCAGTACTGGGCGCAGGCGGCGTGATCCCGCCGCATGAGAGCTTTATGCCGGGCGTGCGCGAGATTTGTTCCAGGCACGGTATCCTGTTGATCGCGGATGAGGTGATCACCGCCTATGGTCGTACCGGAGCATGGAGCGGGTCGCGCCGGTTTGGTGTGCAGCCGGATATGGCTGTGACGGCCAAGGCGATCACCAACGGGTATTTTCCGTTCGGTGCCGTGATGATCAGCGACGCCGTGTCCGAGGTTTTTGAAAACGACACCTCGGGCAAAGGGGCCATCGGGTCGGGCTATACCTATTCGGGACACCCGGTTGGTGCGGCTGCGGCGATTGCGTGCCTGAAAGAAACCGAGCGGCTGAACGTCAAAGACAACGCTGCCGCGCGGGGCAAACAGTTGCACGATGGGCTGCAGCAACTGGGTGCAAAATACGACGTGATCGGAGATGTGCGGGGCGGATACGGTCTGATGTGTGCAATCGAACTGGTTTCCGACCGCAGCACCAAGGCACCAATCGACAAGGCCTCCATAGGCAAGGTGCAGGAAACGGCCTATGACGCGGGCGCGATGGTGCGTGTGTCCGGGAACAATATCATCCTGTCGCCGCCGCTGATCCTGACCGAAGATGACGTGAACGCAATCGTGTCGGCGCTTGATCGGGGTCTGCAGGCGGTCTGAGCGACTAGGGCTCTCGGTCCTCGATCCCACGAGCCAGTTTCTGCAAAAGGTCCAGCAACCTGGTGTGGTCCGTGTCGCCCAGGATGTCGCGGTAATAGGCTGCGATCCCGGCGGCCTCGGACATGTGATCGTCGATGATGGCCTGACCTTTGGACGTGATTTCAATATGCTGGCGCCGGCGGTCGCTGACATCGGCCTTGCGGACCACGTAGCCACCGGCTTCCATCGTCTGGACAATCCGGCTGAGGCTGGGGGGCATCAGGGCCGCACGACGCGCCAGATTACCAGCGTCCAACTGTCCGTATTCACTCAGCACGCGCAGGACGCGCCATTGCTGCTCGGTGATGCCTGCGCGCAGCAACATCTTGCGGATCGGTGCCATGACCGCCTCGCGTGCGCGGATCAGAGAGACCGGCAAAGAGCCTTTGGTGGGGGGGCAGCGTCATAGGATTTGGGGTGTTCGTCATTGATTGGCCTGTGGAAACATCACATGTTAAATAAATTATTTGACTCGCGGCTGCAATGTCCGTTAGTGATCATATTGTTTAACATATCAAGTAAATTCGAGGTGCGCCATGCCGCATATCCAAATCGAGTATTCCGGGAACCTTGAAAAGGTGGTGGATATAAGTGGATTGTGCGAGGTCATCCGGAAATCGGCGGCTCAAATCGACGCGCTACCCATGCCGGGAATACGCGTGCGCGCTATTCGGGTGGACCATTATGCAATCGCCGATGGGGCCCCCAAACACGGTTTCGTCGACATATCGGTTCGCCTGCGCGCGGGCCGCCCGACCCCGGTGAAACAGCAGGTCATCGGGCAGGTATTTGACGCAGCACGTGCCTTCCTGTCGCCTGCGATGACATCCCGTTCAATCGCGTTATCGGCTGAGTTGCGAGACATCGATGCCGAGCTTTCCCCGAAATGCGGCACCATCCGCGATCATCTGGAGGACCCTGCATGAGCACGTTGGAACAGAACCTGGAAAAACTGCATGGGCTTCTGGCGCGGTTTCAGTCCGATGGCATCCCGAACCGGATCGCAGGCGAGGATTGCGCCGGGTCGGCGGGACGTTTTGAAAATATCTCTCCCGTTGATCAAAGCACCATTTGTCACGTCGCCCGGGGAAATGCCGATGACATCGACGCGGCGGCCAATGCGGCGGCGGATGCCTTTGCCGACTGGCGCGACATGGCCGCGACGGAACGGCGCAAGATCTTGATCCGCGTGGCCGAAGCCATCGAGGCCCGCGCCGAGGAAATTGCCCTGTGCGAATGCTGGGATACTGGTCAAGCGCTGAAATTCATGTCCAAGGCAGCGCTGCGCGGGGCCGAAAACTTTCGCTATTTCGCCGAGCAGGTCGTACAGGCGCGCGACGGTCAGCACCTGAAATCCCCGACCTTGATGAACATCACATCCCGTGTGCCGATCGGTCCGGTTGGCGTCATTACCCCGTGGAACACGCCCTTTATGCTGTCCACGTGGAAGATCGCCCCGGCACTGGCTGCTGGCTGCACCGTGGTTCACAAGCCGGCCGAGGCCAGCCCGCTGACCGCGCGACTATTGGTGGAAATCGCCGAAGAAGCGGGCCTGCCCAAAGGTGTGCTGAACACGGTCAACGGATTTGGCGAAGAGGCCGGAAAGGCCCTGTGTGAACATCCGAAAATCCGCGCCATCGCCTTTGTCGGTGAAAGCCGCACCGGCAGCCTGATCACCAAGCAGGGCGCGGATACGTTGAAACGCAACCACCTTGAACTGGGCGGCAAGAACCCGGTTATCGTATTCGACGACGCCGATCTGGACCGTGCGCTGGATGCGGTGATCTTCATGATCTACTCTATCAATGGCGAACGCTGCACCTCGTCCTCGCGTCTGTTGGTTCAGGATACGATCCGCGAAGAATTCGAGGCCCGACTGGTCGAGCGGGTGAATAAGATCCGCGTCGGGCATCCTCTGGACCCGGCAACCGAGATTGGGCCGCTGATAAGCAAAGAGCATTTCAGCAAAGTGACCTCGTATTTCGATATCGCCAAGCAGGATGGCGCTACGATTGCCGCCGGGGGTGAGGTGATAGGTGATCAGGGTTACTTCGTGCGCCCCACATTGTTCACGAACGCAACCAATCAGATGCGCATCGCACAAGAGGAGATTTTTGGCCCTGTCCTGACCTCGATCCCTTTTGCGAGTGAAAAAGAAGCCCTGCAGATCGCCAATGATACGCCCTATGGCCTGACCGGTTACCTCTGGACCAACGATCTGACACGGGCGTTGCGGTTCACCGACAAGCTTGAGGCCGGGATGATCTGGGTGAACTCGGAAAACGTGCGCCATCTGCCGACGCACTTTGGCGGCGTCAAGGCGTCAGGTATCGGGCGCGATGGCGGGGATTGGTCTTTCGAATTTTATATGGAGCAAAAGCATATCGGCTTTGCCACGGGTCAGCACAGGATCACTCGTCTTGGGGCCTGATCAGACCTGCACCACACGCGCGCGCAGCCCTCGGCAATTGCCGGGGCAACCTGACACTCTGAATTTCTTGGGAGTTTGACATGCCAGTACCCACTCCGAACCTATACCCGGATTTCAATACCATCCGCCTGAGCCATGTTTGCCTGAACGTCAAAGATCTGGCCGTATCGCGGGCCTTTTATGTCGATATGTTCGGCCTTCAGGTGAGCGAAGAAACCGACAGCCACATCTATCTTCGCGCGCTGGAAGAGCGGGGGCATCACAGCGTTGTTCTGCAGAAGTTCGACACGCCGGGCACGGTCGAGGTGATGGGGTTCAAGGTTTTTGACGAGGCTGATCTGGACCGGGCAGAGGCGTGGTTTCAGGCCAAGGGCCGCCCGACCGAATGGGTCGAACGCCCCCATCAGGGCCGGACGCTGCTGACCTCGGACAATATCGGCATCCCGCTGGAGTTCTATCGCAAGATGGACCGCCTGCCGACGATCCATCAGGAATACGCCCGCTATCACGGCGTGCGGCCCCTGCGGATCGATCATTTCAATTGTTTCAGCCCGAATGTGGATAACAGCGTCGCATTCTACAGCGACATGGGCTTTCGGGTGACGGAATACACCGAGGACGAAGACAGCAAACGCCTTTGGGCGGCGTGGCTGCATCGCAAAGGCGGCGTCCATGACATGGCCTTTACCAACGGCACCGGCCCACGCATGCATCACGTGGCGTTCTGGGTGGCCAACCCGCTGCACATTATAGACCTGCTGGATGTGATGTCGACCACCGGCTATGTCGGGAATATCGAGCGCGGGCCGGGCAGGCACGGCATCTCGAACGCTTTTTTTCTGTATATCCTTGACCCGGACGGGCACCGGATTGAAATTTACAGCTCGGACTATCAGACGGTGGACCCGGATCACGAACCGCTGAAATGGGATCTGAAAGACCCGCAACGCCAGACCCTGTGGGGTGCTCCGGCGCCGCGCAGCTGGTTTGAACACGGCACGCAATTCACAGGTGTCGATATCCGCGACGCCGACCTGAACGCGACCCCGATCATCGCGCCCTAAGGAGGAATAGATGGACTGGGACGAATTCAGCCAATGGGGCAAACGCATTTCGGATTGGGCGGCGGATTATCACAAGGGCCTGCCTGATCTACCAGTGCGAGCGCAAACCGCCCCGGGCGAGATTGCCGGACAACTGCCCGCTGTTCCGCCGGATAGTGGCGAAGCCATGGATAACATCATGGCCGATTTCGAACGCATCGTGATGCCGGGCATGACCCATTGGCAACATCCTCGTTTCTTCGCCTACTTTCCGGCCAATGCCGCACCCCCGTCGATGCTGGCCGATATGCTGATCACAACGGTCGCGGCGCAATGCATGTTGTGGCAGACCTCGCCCGCCGCGACCGAGCTTGAGGGGGTCATGGTCGATTGGCTGCGTCAGGCGCTTGATCTGCCCGCTGACTATACGGGCGTCATTCAGGACAGCGCGTCCTCGGGCACTTTGTCGGCGGTATTGACCATGCGGGAACGCGCCACCAGCTATACCGGCAATCGTGACGGGCTGAACGGCAAGGGCGACTTGCGTATTTACTGCTCGGATCAGGTGCATTCGTCCATCGACCGGGCCTGCTGGGTGGCCGGGATCGGGCAGAATAATCTGGTCAAGATATCGGCAACCGGCCCGCGTTACTCAATGGATGTCACGGCGTTGCGCCAGGCCATCGCCGCAGACCGCATGGCGGGGCGCAAACCGGCGGGCATCATCGCGGCAACCGGCGGCACAGGTGTTGGCGCCAGCGACGAGTTGGGCGATGTTCTGGCCGTGGCGGCTGAGGAGGACCTGTATACCCATGTTGATGCAGCATGGGCCGGGGCGGCGATGATCTGTCCCGAATTCCGCGCTGATTTCTGGGCGGGGGTCGAAGGGTTCGACAGCATCGTCTTCAACCCACACAAATGGCTTGGGGCACAGTTTGATTGTTCGGTGCAGTTCCTGCGCGATCCGACCCCGCAGCTCAACACGCTGAAGATCGAGCCCGAATACCTCAAGACCACCGGGGCCGAGGTGACCAATTATTCCGAATGGACAATCCCGTTGGGCCGCAGGTTTCGGGCGCTGAAAATCTGGTTCCTGATCCGCGCCTATGGGTTGGAAGGCCTGCGCGAACGCATTCGCAACCATGTGGCATGGGCCAATGAGGTTTGCGAAGATCTGCGCGCGACCGAAGGGTTCGAGATTGTCACCGAACCGATCCTGAGCCTGTTTTCCTTTCGCTGTCCCGGCGATGATGTGGCGCAGCAGCAGTTGGTCGATGCCCTGAACGACGACGGGCGTATTTACCTGACGCAAGGCATGTTTGAGGGGCGCAAGATCATCCGGTTCCAGGTCGGTCAGTTCGACACCACACGTGAACACGTCATGATGGCGCCAAACGTCATCAAAGAAGTATGGGGGGCGCTGCAATGAAGTTTGCCAGCTATTCTGCCAAAGGCCAAAGCCACTATGGCGCGGCTACTGAAAGTGGGATGATCGCATTGGACGACGCGTTTCCCCAATGGCCTACGCTTCTGGATGTCGTCAAAGCCAACGCGCTGGACGAATTGGCGACGGCGGCAGAGGGCAGGCCAGTGTCGCATACGGAATTTCAGTACGAGATGGTCCTGCCAAATGCGCCCAGAATTCTATGCGTCGGCGTGAACTTTCCTGACCGCAATGCGGAATACAAGGATGGCAGCGCGCAGCCTGAATACATGTCGCTGTTTCCGCGCTTTGCCAGCGGGTTTACCGGCCATGATCGCCCTCTGATCCGCCCGCCCGAAAGCCACAAACTGGATTACGAGGGCGAGGTTGCGATTGTAATTGGCAAAGGGGGCCGCAGGATCGCGCAGGCAGATGCCTATGACCATATCGCCGCACTGACTTTGTGCAACGAAGGAACAATCCGCGATTGGGTGCGCCATGCGAAATTCAACGTAACGCAAGGCAAGAACTGGGACCGGTCCGGTGCGATGGGGCCATGGCTGGTGCCTTTCACCGACGCCGCGCAATTGGACGATGCCCGAATCCGGACCCACGTGAATGGTGAGCTGCGACAGGATGATACGCTTGACCGCATGATGTTCCCGATCCGGCGCGAGATCGAATATATCTCGACCTTCATGACCTTGCAGCGGGGCGATATCATCGTAACCGGAACGCCGACAGGGGCCGGTGCCCGGTTCGACCCGCCGCGGTTTCTGAAACCCGGCGACGTGGTCGAGGTCTCGGTCAACGGTATCGGAACCCTGCGCAACACGGTCGAGGACGAAGCGCCATGACACCCGACGATCACGCCCGCGCCGCTGCGGACCTGCTAGAGGCCGAGCGAAACCGAGAGCAGATTGGCCTGTTGACCCTGCGCCACCCCGAAATGGGAATGGATGACGCCTATGAGGTGCAAAGGCAAATCCACCGCCAGAAGCTGGCCGAAGGCCGACAGGTGATCGGATGGAAGATCGGGCTGACCTCGAAGGCGATGCAATACGCGCTGAATATCGACATCCCCGACAGCGGCATCCTGTTTGATGACATGCTGTTTCAAAGTGGCGGCACGGTCCCCAAAGCGCGCTTTATCCAGCCCCGGATCGAGGCCGAGATCGCCTTTGTCATGAAATCGTCCGTTGGTGGGCAGACCGTTACCCGCGACGACATCATCGCGGCGACGGATTATGTCGCACCCGCGATCGAAATCCTCGACACCCGAATTCACCGTGCCGACCCGGTGACCGGCAAGGCGCGAACGGTTTTTGATACGATCAGCGACAATGCCGCCAATGCAGGCATTGTCCTTGGCCCGGATCGTCATGATGTCGGGGCCTTTGATCTGCGCTGGGTCGGGGCGCTGACATTCCGAAACGATGAGATCGAGGAAACCGGGCTGGGCGCAGGTGTTCTGAATGATCCGGTCGAAAGCGTGGTCTGGCTGGCGCGCCGCATGGCGCAATACGGCCAACGTATCGAGCCCGGTCATGTGATATTGTCGGGCAGTTTCATTCGCCCGGTGGAATGCCCGCCGGATACAAAGATACATGCCGACTTTGGCGCCTTCGGGTCCGTCGACATCCAGTTTGCTTAAAGGAGCCTACCCGTGCCCGCACCACATAATAGTTTCAAAGCCGCGCTTCAGGCTGGGCGCCCTCAGATCGGGTGTTGGCTGGGGCTGGCAGATGCCTATGCCGCCGAGGTTGTTGCCACTGCCGGGTTCGACTGGTTGCTGGTTGACGGTGAGCACGCACCGAACGACCTGCGCTCGACCCTGGAACAGGTCCGCGTCATCGAAGCCTCGGACAGTCATCCCGTCGCCCGCCTGCCGATCGGAGAGACTTGGATGATCAAGCAATATCTTGATGCCGGTGTGCAAAACATTCTTGTGCCCATGGTCGAAAGCGGCCCGCAGGCGCAAGACCTTGTGCGCGCTGTCAGATACCCGCCCACAGGTGTGCGTGGCGTCGGCGCGTCGCTGGCTCGGGTGTCCCGGTTCGGAGCGATCCCGGACTATTTGACCACGGCGGATGCGCAGGTGTGCCTGTTGGTGCAGGTGGAGAACCGTCTGGGGCTGGACGCCCTGGACGATATTCTGGCGACGGATGTTGACGGAGTGTTTATCGGGCCCGCAGATTTGGCCGCCGATCTGGGTCATCTCGGGAATGCCGATCATCCCGATGTGGTTGCCGCCATCTCGGATGCACTTTCGCGGATCGTTGCGGCTGGCAAGGCCGCCGGTATTCTGACACTAGATCCGGTGATGCAACAAAAATGGCTTGATCTGGGGGCGACCTTTCTGGCCACTGATATTGACGTAACTCTTCTTGCCAGGGCCTCGCGCAGCGCGGCAAAAGCAGGGGAAGGGCTGCTGTCGGCTTTGAAAAAGGCGTCCGATTGAAGTCGACGTTATCCGCCGTCATTGCCGTCAAGCAGATGTTACTGCGCCATCAGCCGCGTAACGCTGTCCTTCCGTGAGATCTGAAACCCGGGCGTCAGTTGCCCTGATTGCGAGCTTCAAGCCGTTCCAGATTAACCACTGTGGATAGCATCAACCGGTCGTGGCTCCAGTCCTGCGTCTGTTGCATGGCGGCAGATCCAACGGCCAGCAAGACGGCAAACATCAGGGTCAGGCCCAGAAAGGCCATCGGCACGGTGGATTGCATGGTCGGGGCATCGGCCAGGGCGATGACACGCTGCTGCAACACACGTTTGGCCTTGCCGCCGGTGACCAGCGCGACGTTCAACACCCGAGGGTGGCCGCGCGTTATGGTCCGCGCGCAATAATCCAGCAGACACGCAGTATAATCGCGCGCATCAATTCCCTTTCGCGCCACGACGGATTGATCGCAGGCAAGTTCACGCAGGCGATTGAACTGGTATTTCAGCACCAGATAGGCCGGGTTCCAGAACAGCAGGGGTCGCAGCAGCTCAAGCCCCAGTTCCCATTCCACATCATGGGCGCACACATGCTGAAACTCATGCGCAAGCGCAAAGCGCAGTTCCCGCGGGGTGTCCAGCAGATGGCTTGGCAAAACAACATGGCAGCGCCGCAATCCGCGAACCGCGAATGGAACAGAGATGCGATCCGACAGGCGAATATCCACCTTGTTCGAACTCCGCCACAGAAAGCTGTTGCGCACGGTGTCGCGGATCGCCATGGCATCGCGAATTACGCGCAGCGCCAAAACCGCCGAGGCGAGGGCCAGCAGACAGAAAATGGCGGTCAAAGCCGTGTGTTGGCCGGTCAGCACAAGTTCGATCAGACGTTGACGCGTGTTAAGCAGCGCCTCGAACTGGGTTGCAGGAATTGCGATGTCGCCGCGCAGATAGGCCGCGACAGCGATATCCCCAAAGGCCACCGCCTGTCCGGGCCAGACCTGAGCCGCGATTGCCATGGCGCCCAAAGCCAGCAGGGGGCTTAGCAGCACGCATATGCACAATGCCTTGAGTGCCCGTAGCTGAACGACATAGCTATGCCCAAGCGGCGTGCGCGACAATACCGCCCGCGCCACCAGCCATAAAGCTGCCGACAATGCCAGTACCAGGTTCAGTTCGAGATACGCGTCGAGAACCGGTTTAACCGCTGTCATTTTGCAGTCTCCTCTCTACCAGTGCCCGAATTTCCTCAAGGTCCGCCTCGCTCAGCCCCGCATCATCGACCAGACGCGCCACCAGCGATGCGGGTGTGTCGTCAAACAATGTGCGGGACAGGTTCTGAAGCGACCGTGCCTGATACCTGTCTTTTTCCAGAAGCGGCCTGTAGATCAGCGTCTTGCCGTCCTTGCGACTTTCGACAAAACCTTTTTCGTCGAGAATGCGCAGGATCGTGGCCCCGGATGTATAGGCCAGATTGCGTTCTGGCGGCAGGCAGTCCAGAACGTCACGCACCGAGCCTTGCCCGAGACCCCAAAGCTCATTCATGAACTCAAGTTCAACCTCGGTCAGAAGATTTCCCGTCTTTCTTTTTCGCATAGGTCTCGGTGTCACCATTTTACGTAATATGCCCGCCAGACAAGCATCCTTTTGCCGTTACGCAAAGCCTAAACTTTCCAGAACACGAAAACGCCCCAGCCAATGGACAGGAATAGCGGTGTCCAGACCGGTTGCCCCATCAGCCCAAGCCAGGCGAGAAAGATATAGACCGATCCCAGAAGCGTGATGAACAGCCGGTCGCCCAGCGTTGTCGTCAGGCCCAGCACGCCGCGACGCTCGATCCCGTCGCGGAATTTGAAGACTTCAAGGATGCCGATGACGGCAATGGCCGAGAAGATTCCGACAAATACCACCAGAGTTGCCGGTGTCCAGGCCATCCAGAAATCGGGCCACAGCGGGGCGGTCCAGGAAAATCCGACCTCTTCCTGTTGGCCGACATTGCCCCATCCGGCCTGCGTCTGCGCCATGGCCGAAGATGGAAGCAGAGCAACCAGGGTTGCGAACAGTTTTTGCATATCGAACCTCACACGCGGCCCATCGCGAAACCACGCGCGATGTAGTTGCGGACGAACCAGATGACGATGGCACCGGGGATGATGGTCAGCGTACCGGCAGCGGCCAGCAGGCCCAACTCGTACCCGGCGCTGGATGCGGTGCGGGTCATCACGGCTGCGATGGGCTTGGCCTCGACCGCCGTCAGGGTTTTGGCCAGCAGCATTTCGACCCATGAGAACATGAAACAGAAGAACGCCGCGACGCCGACCCCGGCCTTGATGTTGGGCAGGAAGATTTTCACGAAGAACCGCGGAAAGGAATAGCCATCGACATAGGCTGTTTCGTCCAGTTCCTTGGGAATGCCGCGCATGAACCCTTCGAGAATCCAAACCGCCAGCGGCACATTGAACAGCGTGTGCGCCAGCGCCACAGCCAGATAGGTGTCGAACAGTTGGATCGAGGAATAAAGCTGAAAGAACGGCAATGCAAAAACCGCTGCAGGCGCCATCCGGTTGGTTAGCAGCCAAAAGAACAGCTGCTTGTCGCCCAGAAACCGATAGCGTGAAAACGCATAGGCCGCAGGCAGCGCGACGCAGACAGAAAGTATCGTGTTGAGCGTCACATAGATGATCGAGTTGATGTAGCCCCAATACCATGTCGGATCGGTGAAGATAGTGATGTAGTTTTCCAGCGTAAAGGTTTGGGGAAACAGGGAAAAACCCGAAAGAATCTCGTTCGTGGTCTTGAAGGACATCGCCACCAGCCAATAGATCGGCAGCATCAGGAACGCGATATAGAGGATCGGGATAAGGGACCGCTTCTTCATTCTGCGTCGTCCTTTGTCATAAGCGTGTAGAAGACCCAGCTGACCAACAGCGTGATGGCAAAATAAATCAGGCTCATCGCCGCAGCAGGGCCAAGGTCGAACTGCCCCAGCGCGATCTTCACCAGGTCGATCGACAGCAAAGTGGTCGAATTGCCGGGGCCACCACCGGTTAGCACGAAGGGTTCGGTGTAGATGTTGAAGCTGTCCATAAACCGCAACAGGATCGCGATGGTCAGAACCGTCTTCATCTTGGGCAGTTGGATATAGCGGAACACCGACCAATTCGATGCGCCGTCAATCTTGGCCGCCTGATAATAAGCGTCCGGGATCGAGACCAGACCGGCATAACACAGCAGCACGACCAGCGAAGTCCAATGCCAGACATCCATGACGATAACAGTGATCCAGGCCGAGATCGGCTGTTGCGTCATGTCATAGTTGATGCCCAGAACGTCGTTCAGAAAATATCCCAGCAGGCCGATCTTGGGCAGGGTAAAGATATTCCACATCGAACCCACGACATTCCACGGGATTAGCATCGGCAAGGCCATCAGTACCAGACAGACCGGCACCCAGAACCCTTTGCGCGGCATCGACAGTGCCACGATGATGCCCAGCGGCACTTCGATTAAAAGGATCATTGCAGTGAACAGGAATTGCCGTCCCAACGCGGCCTGAAACCGGTCGGACCGCAGGATTTGTTCGAACCAACCCAGCCCTTCCCAGAAGAACTGGTTGTTACCGAAGGTTTCCTGCACCGAGTAGTTCACCACCGTCATCATCGGCACCAGCGCGTTGAACGCGACCAGCGCAAGAACCGGCAGGACAAAGAACCATGCTTTCTGGTTTTCCGTTCTCATCAGCCGCGCTCCTCGGTTGCGATCCAGCCATCGCGATAAACGCGGGATTGTTCCGGTTTGAATTGCAGAAAGACCTGTGATCCCGGTTCAGGCGCGTTGTGTTCGGTGACGGCCTTAAGCGCGGTATTGCCGACCATGGCGCTGACCACATAGTGCCGCCCGATATCTGCGACCTTGGTCACCTGCGCCGGAATGCCGGTGTCGCTGAAACCCACATATTCAGGGCGGATGCCCAGATCGGTGCGGCCTCCGTCGCCTTGGGTGGGGCCTTCCAGAATGACCTCATGGCCTTCGAAAATGGCTCGGTTACCTTTTGCCTCGCATGGCAGGACATTCATGCCGGGGGAGCCGATGAAGTGGCCAACAAACGTGTGTTGGGGCCGCTCGAACAGCTCAACCGGGGTGCCGATCTGCACCACTTCGCCCTCTTGCATCACCACGACCTCATCCGCGAAAGTCAGCGCCTCGGTCTGATCATGGGTCACGTAGATCATCGTGGCCTGTACCTGCTGATGCAGTTCCTTGAGTTTGGAGCGCAGTTTCCATTTCAAATGCGGGTCGATCACGGTCAGCGGCTCATCGAACATCACCGCATTTACGTCGTCGCGGACCAACCCGCGGCCCATCGAAATCTTTTGCTTGTTGTCCGGGGTCAGCCCCGAGGCGCGGGTGTTCAGCATATCCGAGACGTCCAGCATCTCGGCAATCTCATCAACGCGCCGCTTGATTGTGGCCGCATCCACACCCCGGTTTTTCAACGGAAAGGCAAGGTTTTCGCCGACGGTCATCGTGTCGTAGATCACCGGAAACTGGAACACCTGCGCGATGTTGCGCTGATCTGGGGGCAGGGCGGTGACATCGCGCCCGTCAAACAGTATCTGCCCTTCGGACGGGGTCAGCAGGCCCGAGATGATGTTCAGCAAGGTAGATTTCCCGCAGCCCGAGGGGCCCAGCAGCGCATAAGCCCCGCCATCGCGCCAGATCACGTCGATTTCCTTCAGCGCATAGTCGTCCGGCCCCTGGGGTGACGGCATATAGCTGTGGCGAAGGTTTGAAAGCTTGATCTGCGCCATGTCAGGCCACCCTTTTGCCGTCTTGGCCAAAATACCGGCAATGGGCCGGGTTCATGTAGAAACTGTGATCCGCGCCCACCTGATAAGGGTGCACACCTGCGGCCAGCGAGACCCAGGCATCGTCCCCATGCTGAAAATGCGCGCTGGAATCCGAGCCTGACAGTTCGGTCACAATCACCCGCCCGGTCAGTTCCACATCCGCGTCTGACGTGCGGAACGGGGTGACGCGGTGCGGGCGCACTGCGACGGTATAGTCTCCGTCGGCCATATCGACGGCCCAACCGCCGCCACCTGCCAACTGCGCCTGCGCACCCGACACGGTGACCCGGCCCACATTGATCGGCGGATCGGAAAACACCTGCGCGGCGGCGATGTTTTCAGGGTTTCGGTAAATGTCCGCAGTAGGACCAAACTGCGTCACACGTCCGTCTGCCATCAGGGCGGTCTGACCGCCCAGCAACAGTGCCTCTTCGGGTTCCGAGGTGGCATAGACCACCACAGCACCGCGCCCGGCAAACAGGTCCGGTAGCTGCTCACGCAGTTCCTCGCGCAGCTTGTAATCCAGATTGGCCAGCGGCTCGTCCAGAAACACCGCGCGGCTTTCTTTGGCAATCGCGCGCGCCAGCGCGGTGCGCTGCTGCTGGCCGCCCGACAGATCATGCGGGCGACGTTGCAGCATCGGGCGCAGTTGCAGCAGATCGGCGACCTCTTCCACGCGACCCTCGATTTCGGATTTTGCCATGCCCGCCACACGCAGGGGCGAGGCGATATTCTCAAAAACTGTCATATGGGGGTAATTCACAAAGAACTGGTGCACGAGACTGATCTTGCGTTTTTGCGTATTCAGCCGCGTGACGTCCTGCCCGTCCATCAGGACCCTGCCCGAGGCGATCGGGTCCAGCCCGGCCATCATCTTGATCAGAGAGGTCTTGCCCGAGCCGGTCGCACCCAACAGCACGTTGAAATGGCCCGTTTGCAGCGTCAGCGATGTGGGTTTGATGTGGATGACGTTGCCGACCCGTTTGGTCGCGTCTTGTAATTCGATCATCTGGGATACTCAGGAAGGTATTGGGGGTAGGCCGGGTCTGAACCCGGCCCACTGATTTGGATTTACTGGGACTGCCAGCGCTGAACCAGTTCGTCATAGTTGACGGTCTGGCCCTGCGGCTTTTCATTCTCCAGCTTGGCTTTGGGCGAACCCTCTTTTTCCAGCCAGAAGGCAGGATCCTGCGGTTCGTTCAGGCGCGGACCACAGCCACCATAAACACTGGCGCCTTCATCTGCGGCCTGCATCCGGGCCATGGTGATGTCCATCTCTTCGGCCAGTCGGTCCATCGCCTCTTGCGGGGTGAATGCGCCCGAGTTCACGTCACCGATCTGCTGCCACCAGATCTGGGCCAGCTTGGGATAATCCGGCACGTTGATGCCGGTCGGCGACCATGCCACCCGGTCAGGCGAGCGGTAGAACTCGACCAGACCACCCAGCTTGGGTGCGCGTTCTGTGAACGACTCGTGGTTGACCGAGCTGTCGCGGATAAAGGTCAGTCCCACGTGGGACTTCTTCACATCCACAGTCTTGGATGTCACGAACTGAGCGTAAAGCCAGGCTGCCTGAGCACGATCCTCGGGGGTCGATTTCAGGAAGGTCCAGGACCCCACGTCCTGATAGCCAACCTTCTGGCCGTCTTCCCAATAGGGGCCATGCGGACTGGGCGCCATCCGCCAGAGCGGCGTGCCTTCGTCGTCTACCGTGTTGTTGCCTTCGGACTTTGGCTTGACCATGTCGGCGGTAAAGGCGGTGTACCAGAAGATCTGCTGGGCCACGTTGCCCTGGCTGAGCGCCGGCAGCGACTGATAGAAGTCATAGGACGCCGCACCCGGAGGCGCATAGTTGCGCAGCCACTCATCCCATTTGCGGATCGCATAGACCGCAGCCGGACCATTGGCAGCACCACCACGTGATACGGACGCACCAACAGGGTTACAGGTGCCCGCTTCCATGCGGATGCCCCATTCGTCGACGGGAATACCGTTGGGTTCACCCTTGTCGCCCGCACCGGCCATCGACAGCCACGCGTCGGTCATACGCCAGCCCAAATCGGGCGCGCGTTTGCCGTAATCCATGTGGCCATAGATCGCGACACCGTCGACTTCTTTCACGTCTTCGGTAAAGAATTCGGCGATGTCTTCGTATGCAGACCAGTTGACCGGAACGCCCAGATCATAGCCGTATTTTTCTTTGAACGCGGCCTTGTTCGCCTCGTCATCGAACCAGTCCTTGCGGAACCAGTAGAGGTTGGCGAATTGCTGATCGGGCAGCTGATACAGCTTGCCATCGGGACCTGTGGTGAACTGAATGCCCATGAAGTCATCCAGATCCAGCGTCGGTGACGTTGACGCCGCCCAATTGCCGCCCATCATATCAGTCAGCGGATAGGCCAGTTGCAGACGTGAGTGCGTGCCGATCAGGTCGCTGTCGTTGACATACCCGTCATACAGGTTCCGACCCGTTTGTAGCTGGGTCTGTACGGCCTGTACCACTTCGCCCTCGCCGAGGATCTGGTGGTTGACCTTGATACCCGTGATTTCCTCGAACGCCTTGGCCAGCACCTCGGATTCATAGGAATGGGTCGGGATGCCTTCGGACAGGACGTTGATTTCCATGCCGGAGTAAGGTTCAGCAGCATTGATGAACCACTGCATTTCCGCCATCTGTTCGTCTTTCGACAATGTCGATGGCTGGAACTCGTCGTCGATCCAGCGTTGTGCCGCGGCTTCGTCGGCCCAAACGGGACCGTGCCCCGCAATGACGGCAGCTGCCGCCACTGCGGAAAGTAGATGTCTCCGCATCTCTTTCCTCCCAAAAAGTTATGGTTCTCCGGTCTGGACCGGATGACGCACAGCATCAGCGATTTTTCGCTGCGCTGTCAAACTAAAAATTTAGTATTTACGTTACGTATTGATTTTAAAAGTATTTAGAAGGTTTTGCTGAGCGAGTGACGCCGCCAAAATCCGAAGAAGTGCTGACCCTAGATGGTTAAAGACATATGCCTCAGCGCAACAGATACCTGATCAGGTGAGCATGTTAGGCACACCTGCGATATGCGCTGCCACGGCAATAAAAAACAGGACGCTACCGGCCAGCACAAACACATGCCAGATCGTGTTGTGAAACGGCAGCCAGTCGAGCAGATAGAACACGATCCCAAATGTATAGACGATCCCACCCGCAATCATGAACGCCACAACGGTGTGCGAAAGCGCTGCCAGATGTGGTTGACCGGCAAAGACGATGGCCCAACCCATCATCACATACAACGCCAGCCCGAACCATCGGAACCGGTTCGGGTCAATCAGCTTCAACGCCGACCCCAATGTTGCCGAGGACCAGAGCCCGATAAGCAGCCCCGGCGCCTGAACGCCTGACAACAGCAGGAATGGCGTATAGGTCCCTGCAATTTTTACATAAATTCCGGAATGATCCAGACGCCGTAAAAGGCCCGACCACCGTTCGCTTTCGATCATGTTGTATAGGGCCGACAGCGTCAGCATCAGGATCAATGTGACGCCATAGACCGACGCGCCAAGCACGGCTTGCGGTTCGGTTCGGTAGTACGCAGTCAGAGTGATCAGAACGGGTACCGCCACCATCGCGGCCGTTAGCCCCGTAATGTGAACAACCCCGTCGCTCATACGCTCGGCCCGGCTGTATGCCGGGCGGATATCGGCAAAAGACCACATAACTTGTTACCTAAGAACCGGTTTCCTTTGCAACAAGGTGGGTGGGCCAGTTCCCGAGATCAAGATTTCGTTGCTTCTCAGGTCTTGCTGGCCATGTGGGATCAGGTCGGATCGTCGTCCGACTTAGGGTCTTTGTATCGGTTGAGATCCAGAAGCCCTGCCTGAACCGGGTCCTGTTCCAGAAACCTGGCATTCACCTGATCTCTTGTCGCCCAGAACGCCGGGCTGGTTCGGCGCAGCCCGTATCGGGCCACCACATCCATCCAATCAGCTTGCGACTGCATGGCCTTGATGTCTTGGACAAATGCGCTCAACTGATCCTGCTGGATTTTGAAGAAAAAGTTCGGGTAGCTTGCGAATAGCCCGGGAAGAATCGTCAGCACATCGTCCTGCGTTTCCCGCCGCGCCTTTTCGTCGAACAGAAACGCAACGTTGGTATGGGCCTTGTCATGGGCAAGGGAAAATACGCTGGTGCTGCCATCGTCACCTGCGACCACAAGAATCGACAGGTCCGGTAGAAACTTAACCCATGGGCCGCGCTGGTATGCAAGCGGGCGCAAGCCTTGCGTGACGACGGGCGCGGCATCCTGTTGACAAGCTTCGTCTGTGCATCTGTTGATAGGATCAGAAACCGGCCATAACCCGTTGCCACGGTTCAGCAATTCCAGCAGAAATTCCTGCTTGGGATTGGCAGTGGTAAAGTCGATGCCAGATGGAAAGTCATGGTCGACGCGACGGCGGTGCCAATAGGTATGCAGCTCGGCCAAAGTGCCCTTGTACCAGCCGGCGTGTATCACTTGCCGGAGGTTTTCGGGCATGAAGGACAGGAACAAATCCTCGCTCTCCATCCGCAGCTCGTCCATATATAGCCGCGTTGAAAGCTGGTGCTCGACCCTGCCGAACACATCGTAACCCGCCACCAGATCATAATAGATTCGCTCAAAAATCGGAAAGTCGATGACCCAGACAGTTTCGGGGATGCCACCGTGAAATCCGGTCATGGCCGAAGCGTTGTCGAAATGCCGGAAAACGGTGATCCGCGCATCCGGGTTGGTGCCGTCGCCCTCCCAGATTGAACCATAGTCAAACCCGGATTCATATGCCGGACTGTCTTGGTATCGCGCATCCCGAAACTCAATATATTGCACCTGATTTCTGTGCGAAAACGCCTGCAATTCACCCAATACGCCGTCATTCGCCTCTGCGACCGGCAGTTCGAGAAACGCGGCGCCGTCCTCAAGATAGCTCGGGTCCGTCACGGACAGGTCAGCGTCGGGGTCAAGAAAGCTTACCCAGAACCGGTCTTCGATCACATCAACGGCGGTTTCGCCGTGGCAGACGGGGCCGCGGATAAAACTGCGGACGAAAAACAGCGCGTCATCCAACAGGAACTGATACCGGCTGCGGGCGGGGATGGAGGCAAATGTACTGAACGGGTTGCCGCCCTCGGCGGTGCCATAGGCGGGCAGGGTGGGCAGCGACCATTCGGGGGTAAGAAACAGGTCCCGAAAACGGGCCATTCGGTCAGGGCCAAGCGCGTAAACCAGATGTTCCTTATGCACGATTGTCTCATCGATCAGCTGCAACCGGTAATACACCGGGTCGACACCGGGGGCATCAAAGGGCCGCCGTGTCGCGATAACGTCGATCTTTTGACCCGTTGGACTGGCCGAGCGCACGAGTTGAAAGAACCGCCGCGTGTCATCGCCATCAAAGTGGAGGCGGGCCAGAAACAGATGCTCGTACAGATAGCGGCTCATCAACTGGTTGCGCGGATCGGGGGTGTTCATAAACTCCTCCCACTGGGCGATCTGGCTCTGGATGTTGGCGGGGATGTCAGTCGCCGCCGGGGGCAGCGGCGCGCCATTGAGGGCCCATGTCGTAAGGGTTTCGAACTCACCATCTGCAAGCGGGGCCGTTGCATAGGGCATGCTGGCAAGGGGATGAGTGTTGGCAAACGTGTCAAACTCAGACGATGTCGGGCACACCAGCGGCCGGTCAAGCGCAAGGCCCAATTGTTCGGGAACCGGCGCATCGGCCTGCAGCGGGTTGTCGCGCCCTAGGTCGAGGAATTTTTTCAGAACCGACTTGCCATCCGTCCCCTGTGTCTGGGACTGCAAAACCGGATAGAACCCAAGCCGCCGCCATTCCGGAACCGTCTGCGCGTCGATACCAAGCCGTGTGGGCTGTGCATCTTTCAACCGTTCAGTGTGATAAACCGTCGCTTTGCTGGCGCCGCGCAGCAGACCTTGGGGCGATGTCAGCTTTAGCTGGCAGGGTGCGTCGTAACAGCTGTGGCAAACGACACAGCGACGATCCAGGATCGACTTGACCTGATCCCAATCCTCTTCGGGCGACACTGTCTGAGATTGGGCCCACGCCGGGCCCAAACCACCACGCAGGATGACAAGGACAACCGCGATGGCAACCGTAATCGCCCAGGCCTTGACCGGTCGCGCATTTGACATCTGTTTCCTCCCATCCGGCAGAAGCCGTTATTCTTGCACCAATTTTGCCTGCCCTTGGTGTAAAGTCGAGTCCCCCGATCGGCCTTAACCGTTTTAGCATCTGATGGTCTGCAGGCGCGGCGGCTGCCGGGTTCATACAAAATCCCGGCTCAGAATAAAGGCGCTGCATTCATCCGTCAGGTCTCTGAAACGCGATCTATCCCGCACATAAAGATAGACTTGCCGCGTGTCTGGCAGGTCGGAAACTGCGCGAAATGCAGTGGTTTCGGGGATGAAATTCGCAACCATCTGCGGCAGAACAGTGACCCACGCGCCGGTTCTGAACATGGTGATCAGCGAATGCGTGTTGTGTATCGTCACATCCGCGTTTTCGACGGCATTCAGAAACAGGGGTGTCTGAATGAGGTCGCACAGGGCGTTGCGCACAAACGGGGCGGCAACGACGTCTTGGATCGTCGGCGGCTCGGGTCTGGTGATCAGCGGGTGGTCCGAGGCGCAGACAAGCCCGAACCGGTCCTCGAACAGCGGAACCGCTTTGACACCGTTCAGCGGATGATACCCCGAAGCGATGCCGATATCGGCCTTGCCCTCGGACAGTGCATCCAGAACCTGCTGTGTGTCAGTGTCGCGCAGTTCGATCTTGATCCCCGGAAACTGGCCGGTCATATGCTCAAGAACCGCAGGGAACACAATTGCGGCAACCGACGGGACCGAGACGATGCGCATCAACCCATGGGTCGCATCTGCTGCTGTCTGGATGGATTGCACCGTCTGATCGAACTGGCGCACCTGTTTCAGGGCCAGTTCGAACACCTGCTCGCCCAATACAGACAGCTGATTTTTGCGTTCCCCTTCGAACAGTTTCTTGCCCAGATGATCCTCAAGCTGTTTCAGCGTCATTGAAACGGCGGATTGGGTGCGCCCCAGACGATCGGCGGCTTCGACCAGATTACCGGTCTGGGCCACCGTGCAGAAACAGCGCAGCATTTCGATCTTGATCGCCATGGTTCAGCAACTCTGAAGTTATCTTAAGTTAATTGAGTTTGACTGATATGGGCGGCGGCGTCCATCCTGCGCTAAATCGAAATTCTGGATTTGGGGCCAAACGTGACCGAATTGAACCTGATCGCTGGCGAATGGCTGGCGGGCGAAAGCGAAATTGAAAACCGCAACCCTTCTGATCTGAGCGATCTTGTCGGCATGTATGCCCAGGCCAGTGCCGATCAGCTTGAGGCCACGCTGGACCAGGCGCGAATCGCGCAGCGTGAGTGGGCTGCATACGGTCTGGAACGCAAGCAGGCCGTGCTGATGAACATCGGCAATGAGCTGATGACCCGAGCCGAAGAACTGGGTACTCTGCTGGCCCGGGAAGAGGGCAAGCCACAGGCCGAAGGCAAGGGCGAAGGCAAGGGCCGGGCAATTTTTTACCTATTACGCGGCGGAATGCCTGCGCCAAATCGGTGAAAATGCTGACAGTGTGCGCCCCGATATCGAAATCGACGTGCGCCGTGAGGCCGTTGGTGTTGTCGTCATCATCAGCCCGTGGAACTTTCCCACCGCAACCGCATCGTGGAAGATCGCGCCAGCATTGTGCTATGGCAATGCGGTCGTCTGGAAGCCTGCCAATATCACCCCCGCATCAGCGGTCGCACTTAGCGAAATCATCGCCCGGCAGGATATCCCGAAAGGCCTGTTCTCGCTGGTGATGGGATCGGGACGCTCGATTGGTCAGCGTCTGGTTGAAAGCCCCAAGGTGGATGCGATTTCCTTTACCGGTTCGGTTCCGGTCGGCAAGGGCATTGCGATGGCGGCAGTCCAGAACCTGACCAAGGTTCAGATGGAGATGGGGTCGAAAAACGCGCTTGCCGTCATGGATGACGCCGATCTGGATCTGGCCGTCTCGCTGGCGCTGGGCGGTGCGTTTGGTGGCACCGGTCAGAAATGCACCGCTTCGTCCCGTTTGGTGGTTCATGCGGGCATCCACGATGCCTTCGTGGAAAAACTGGTGGCCGGCGCGCAAGCGATGAAAGTTGGCCACGCGCTAGAGCAGGGCACCCAGATGGGTCCCGTCGTCAGCGAGCAGCAATTGCGCGAAAACCTCGGCTATGTCGATCTGGGCCGGTCCGAGGGTGCAGAACTGGCCTGTGGCGGTCAGCGCCTCGACATGCCGCATGACGGATTTTACATGTCGCCCGGGGTGTTCTTGAACACAACCAATGACATGCGCATCAACCGGGAAGAGATGTTTGCCCCGCTCACCAGCGTCATCAAGGTCGACAGCTACGATCAGGCACTTGCAACCGTCAATGACACCAATTTCGGCCTGACCTCTGGCATCGTGACCAAAAGCCTTGCCCGTGCGACCCATTTCCGCCGCAACGCGCGAACCGGTGTGGTGACTGTGAACTTGCCAACCGCCGGGACCGATTATCACGTGCCCTTCGGCGGGCGCGGCGACATCTCCTACGGTCCGCGTGAGCAGGGCAAGGCGGCTGCGGAATTCTACACAACCGTCAAAACCGCCTATATCAGCGCCGGGACGCCGGACTGATGCGTATCGACGGGCTGCAATATGCCAATTGGTCCGAAATGATCTTTCGCCAGCTGCGCGAGGGGGGCGTGGACGCGATCCACGTCACCATCTCGTATCACGAAAACTTCCGCGAGACGGTTCTGAACTTTGAAAAATGGAACCGTTGGTTCGAACAGTTCCCGGATCTGATCCTAAAGGGCCAATGGGCTGGCGACATTGACAAGGCCCGCGAAACCAATCGCACGGCAGTCTTTTTCGGCTTTCAGAACCCGGCCCCGATCGAAGATGACATCGGTCTGGTCGAGATCGTGCACACGCTGGGCGCGCGGTTCATGCAGCTGACCTATAACAACCAATCCCTGTTGGCGACGGGCTGCTATGAGGCCGAAGACACCGGCATCACCCGCATGGGGCGTCAGGTCATCAAGGAAATGAACCGCGTTGGTCTGGCCGTGGACATGAGCCATTCGGCCGATCGATCCACTATCGAGGCGGCTGAGATTTCTGAACGGCCCATCGCCATCACCCATGCCAACCCATATGACTGGGCGTCCGCGCTGCGCAACAAGCGCGATGAGGTCATCCGCGCGGTGACGGAAAACGGCGGGATGCTTGGGTTTTCGGTCTACCCTCACCACCTGAAAGACAAATCCGACTGCACCCTGCAAAGCTTTTGCGAGATGATCGCGCGGACCGCTGACAAGTATGGCCCTCAGCATTTGGGGATCGGGACGGACCTGTGTCAGGATCAACCCGACAGCATTGTCGAATGGATGCGGGTCGGGCGCTGGACCAAGGAAATCGACTATGGCGAAGGATCCGCCAGCAACCCTGGCTTTCCGCCGATGCCGGACTGGTTCCGCGACAATCGCGACTTTGGCAACATCGAAAGCGGACTACGTGATGTAGGCATGAACGAGGAGGAGATTGCAGGCATCATGGGCGGCAACTGGTATCGGTTCTTTGCTGAAAACTTCGGACCTGTGATCCCGTGACCCTGCAAGGCAAACATATCGCCCGCAGAGAACCCGCCAAAGTCATGCGTCTTAGCCGGCTTGGGTCATTGCACCAATGCCGCCTGAGTTTCATGCGGGTGTTGACCCGCAGAATGGCTGACGAAGGCTGGCAATTCTCGCGACCGGTCTTTGACATAGATGACCAAGGTGTTGGCCGCGCCGTCTATACCGCGCAAGGCCCACAGCGCGCCTATTCGCTGGTGGCGTTTGCGCATGATCTGCCGGACGAAAAACGCTCGGACCGGGTGATTGCCGAGGCTTGGGATGCCACTTTTGCCCTGTTCGACGGAATTCCGACCAAAGCGGATATTGACCGATTGTCGCAAAATGTACCTGTGCAAGAGGCCGGGCGGGTCAGCGAAAGCGAGCTGTCACTGTCGCGCGCCAATCGTTCGGTTCGACTATGGGCGCATGTGGTCGACCGTCTGGCTGCGGGGCGGCAACCGGACCCGCAACAGATCGACGATGTCGGCTATCTGATGCGCACCACCGCCGTTTATGGGTCGGGCAAATTCGGTGCGGCGGATCGTGATGTCATCGCCGACCGGGACGAGGCGCAAACCCCGTTTCAGATAGAGATGCTGTCGGTCTACCTGACGCGTACCTTTGTGCGCGATCTGGTGCAGCACATGGCGGTGGCCAAGGGCGGTGATCAGGCGGTGCCGATGCATTCCGACATCGCCAGACGGCTTGGGATCGGCAATTCCACCGGTCTGGGCATGGCGCCCTTCATCATCAACCATCCGATCCTCTTCAATAACTGGATCATGGCCCGCGAAGAGGCCATCGCCAGCGTGCGCTGTATCCCCTCTGCCACGCCGGACGAGGCGCTTGCCTTTCTGGGCCTGATACGGCGCAGCGTGCTTTCGGTTGAAAAATGGCGGTCCAAGCATCCGATCCAGGTTCAGAAGCTGCAGGCATTGAAGGCAGATTTACAGGCGCTGACCGATCATCTGGCAGGAAATGACCTGCAGCAAGATCATCCGTGGGACCGCCTTATGAACTGGTCTGACGCCAAACTTAGTGAAGAGGGGCAGGAGCTTGTGGCCTCGCTGCTGCTGGAACCTTATGGGCATCTGGTGGACGGGCTGTCCAATTGCATGTCCGACAGCAATGCCGATGCCTTTCGCATCGATGGTGCGATGCGCGTCGCCGAGGCATGCGATCTGATCCGCGACAGGTTTGGCTGGGCGCTGGATCTGGACTGGTCAGCGCGGGAACACTGCGCCCGGGCCTGGTATGTCTCGGAAGAAAAGCTGGAGCCGCGCATGGGTGAGCGGTTCGAAGAACCCATCATGGAGTATGAACAACCTCTGGCACCGGCACGTGATGCTGCCCGGGCATTTGCGGCATTGACGGATTGGGATGCGGATCAGCCAGTTGCCGCCTTCCTGCTGCGCCACCCGGAACACCGCCACACGATCCGTCGCGCGCAGATGAGCCGTCTCGCGCCTTATAGCGAGATTCAGGACAACACGATCAGCGATTCGGTTCTGCCGATTGATATGCTGCGGGCCAAACTGTCGTTCTTTGGTGCGACCCATTTTGATCCGCGATCCGACCGCTGGGTGCGGATATGCATGTATGCAGGCGCGCCATACCCCGATGAGCTTTCGCCGGACAACGCCGATCTCTGGGTCTATCCGGAGGCCGAGGCGTGAGCTTTTCCCTGAACGAAGTCGAAGTAACCGCCAAACGGGCCGCGCGAGGGGCAGGATACCCTTGGGGATTGGCCGAAGAGGCGGGCAAGGCCACCCGGTGGCTGTGCGCCAATGGGCAGGATGGCATAGCAGAGCTAATGCGGCTTTTGAATTTGGGGCTGGCCGCGTCACCGGCAAGTCATTCACCAAAGGGACTTACGGAAATCTGGGCAAGCGACGCGCCCCTATGCCCGCTTGCAACCGGAGCGTTGCTGTCCGATTGTGCCCGGTCTCTACCGGGTGGGCGGATTGAGATGAAGCAAGTCGCGAATCCGGTCTTTCTGTTGCCCTTTGCCGCTGGTGCATCGCGGGTTCTGGGGTCCACCGTCACCGTGGAATGCGACGGGCAGATCGCCGTTGTGGACGGCAAATGCCTTTCAGTAGCCGATCGTTTTCCTGCGACAGCCACACAGATCACTGTCCGGGTGGGCGGCGATATGACAATTCCGCACCCCCGCCAAACCCGCGCGGCACCTGATCCGGATATCTGGGTCAGACTGAACCGTTTTGCCCATCGCACCTATGCCCCGGCAACCGAAGAATCCCGCAAGCTGGGTGCCGGGTCCGGGCTTTCCGACAATGATTGAAGTGATCCGAACATGACTGATACCAAAACCCTGACCCTTGCCGAAATCGAAGACCTGGCCTTTCACGCCCTTGTGGCCGCTGGCACCAGCGCGGACAACGCCCGCCCATTGGCTGTGGCGACCGCCGCAACCGAAGCTGACGGAGTGGCCAGTCACGGGCTCGCCTATATCCCGATCTATTGTGAGCACGTGCAATGTGGCAAGGTGGACGGACAGGCCAAACCGGTTCTGGCACGACCCAAGCCGGGCGTCGTGAACGTTGATGCCGCAACCGGGTTTGCTCATTCTGCCATTGAACTGGGATTTGACGCTTTGATTCCTGCGGCGCGCGAACAGGGTGTGGCGGTGCTGGCCATCCGCAACAGCTATAATTGCGGTGTGCTGGGATATCATACCTATCGGCTGGCGCAGGCCGGACTGGTTGCGCTGGGCTTCACCAACGCACCCGCGTCGATTGCGCCCTCGGGCGGGTCGAAACCCGTGGTTGGGACCAACCCGTTTTCTCTGGCCGTGCCGGGCAGCGATGGCCAACCCGCATTGTTGATCGACCAAAGCGCCAGCACCATTGCCAAAAGCGAAGTCATGAAACACGCGCGCGAAAGCAAGCCGATCCCGGTGGGCTGGGCCTTGGATTCCGAGGGCAACCCGACCACCGATCCCGAGGTGGGCCTCAAAGGGTCGATGGCCCCATCCGGCGGGTACAAGGGGGTGGGCATCGCGCTACTGACCGAGGTCATGGCGGCGGCGCTGACCGGGGCCACGCTGGGTATCCACGCCTCGCCCTTTTCGGGAACGGCAGGCGGTCCGCCCAAAACCGGTCAGTTTTTCATCGCCATTGACCCCGGCGCCACCGCAAGTGACGCCTTCGCGGGCGGCATCGCGGGGCTGGTCGAGTCGATCCGATTTCAGGATGGCGCGCATCTGCCCGGCGATGGCCGTCGTGCCAAACGTGTGGCGGCGCAAACGGAAGGGGTTGCGGTGAATTCGGCGACACTGTCCAAAATCGAAGCCATCCTGAACTGATAGCGATTTGCCGATAGTGCCAAACGGAACGCCCGAACCATCGCCTGTGGTTGCAGATGTTACCGGGTCGGGCCGCTTTCGCTGGTTCGAAGTTGCTGGATTGAGGTCATCCCAATCTGTGCCAACGTGATGTCCATTTCTTCACTCAGAACAGCCCAAAGCTGTTCCAACCCGGCTTCGCCCCCGGCGGCGATGGCAAATTGCATGATGCGGCCGAAGAATACGAAATCGGCACCGCTAAGCAGGGCCTTGACCACATCCTCGCCAGATTGCAGTCCGCTGTCGTAGAACAACGGATATGCGTCCCCCACAGCTGCACGGATTTTGGGCAGCATGAGAAAGGGTGACGGCGTGCTGTCCAGCTGTCTTGCCCCGTGGCTGGAGACCTGAATGGCATCGACACCGGCGGCCTTCAGCGCCACGGCGTCCTCGACATCCAGCACGCCCTTGACCACCAGATTGCCGGGCCAGCGGTCCCTGAGCCGGGCCAGCGTCTCCCAATCGGCCTTGGCGCGGCTTTCGGCGCGGTCGAATTCATACCCGTCCATCAGGAAATTCGCCATTTGCGGTTTGCCCTGGGTCAGCGAGGACAGGGACCAGCGCGGGTGCAGCGCAAAATCCAGAACCTGTCGCGGACCCATGCGGAACGGCATTTTGAACCCGTGCCGCAGCTCACGCGGGCGGCGGCCCACCTCGGGGACATCCACGGTCAGGACAAGGGTTTCGTAACCAGCCGCTTTGGCCCGGTCCACCAGCTTGAAGGTGCCGCTGCCGTCGCCGCTGAAATAAAGCTGAAACCAGGCGTTGCCTTCGGTCTCCAGAATGATGTCTTCCATTGGCGTCGACGCGACGGTTGAGACGCCCAAGGGAACGGAATACTTCGCCGCCACGCGCGCCAGCATCAGATCGGCCCCCGGTGCAGACAGGTTGCACATGCCCATCGGGGCGATGCCAAAGGGGCGCTGCGCGGCGCAGCCAAACAGGCTGGTCTTCAGGGATCTGTTGCTGACATCGCGCAGGATGCGCGGGCGCAGGGTCATTGCATCCAGCGCCGCCCGGTTGCGCGCGGCGCCAGTCTCGATCCCGGCGGCCCCGTCAATATAGTCGAACACCATCCACGGCAGACGCCGCCGAGCCAGCCGGCGGGCGTCGTGGGAATTGTGAATGGCGCTTGCGCCCATCAGGCCTGAACGGCCTTCATGAAGCGATCACGGATGACCACGGGGTCCATGGTGATCACGGGCATCTTCGCATTGCCGCTTTCGCATTTGCTGACGATGATGGTCATCTGCCTGGCATCCAGCGCCTCTTGCAGCACGCGGCCTGTGTCTTGGGCCTGACATTCGATCACACGCTCACACCCGGCGGCTTCGGCCATTTTCGTCAGCGAGGTCTTTTGCCCGGCATAGGTCGGCTGATCGCCGGTCGAGCCATAAGATCCATTGTCGACGATCAGCAGGATATAGTTGTCCGCCACGTTGTTGGCGATGGTCGGCAGCGTGCCCAGATTGGTCAGGATCGAGCCATCCCCATCAATCACGATCACCGGTTTAGGCTGCGACAGCGCCAGACCCAGACCAATGCTTGAGGCCAGCCCCATGGTGCCCAGCATGTAGAAATTGGTTGGCTGATCGTCGATGGCATGCAGTTCCTGGCTGGGGATGCCGATATTGCAGACAACCAGTTGATCGCGCAGGATAGGGGCGATTTCTTTCAGGATTTCAGAACGGATCATTGGTCGCCGTAGCCTCCCCAGAAATTGGCATCGGTCAGGATCGCGACCGGCTTGTTGCACATGAAGGTGTATTTCAGGATCGCATCCAGTTCTTCCACATCCGACTGGTGATGGAAGTGATAGGTTGGGATGCTCATCTGCGCCAGCAGAGCCTTGGTGTGGACGGCCATTTCGACCTGACAGGCAACGGGTTCGCGCAGCTCTCCACGATACGAGATCAGCATGGGCAGCGGCATGCGGTAATACTGGATCAGCGTGGCCAGCGTGTTGATGGTCACGCCAATGGCGGTGTTCTGCATGATGATTGCGGGCCGCTTGCCCCCCATCCAGGCGCCCGCGCACAGGCCCATCCCTTCGTCTTCCTTGTTCGAGGGGATGTGGAAGATGTCATCATGCGCGTCGATTTCCTCAATCACTCCGGCCATTTGCTTGCACGGAACGGTGGTCACAAACGATATATCGTTCGCAACAAGATCTTCGGTGATCTTCTTGTCTATATTCATGTCGGATCTGTCAGTCCTGTATGGGGCGCGATTGGCGCGATTGACGGTTCAAAGCTTGCGGTGCACGTGCACGGCGCAGGGTGCATGACGGACGACGCGCGATGCGGTCGATCCCAGAAAATAGTCACTGATGCCCGGTTTGTGTGAGCCGATGACGATGCAGTCCACATCGTTTTTTCCGGCATATTCAATGATGGTGCGCGCGGTATGACCCTTGATGATCTCGGGTTTGACACCGTCCAGATCGGCGGTTTTTTCCATCAACTGCCTGCGCGCCCGTTTATAGGCCTCTTCGACCACGGCTTTGTCCAGATAGGCACTGACCGAGCCCTGCGGCAGTTCATGGACGTGCAGCGCGATGATCTCAGCGCCTTTTTCTGACAGGGCGCGGGCCACCTCGAGCGTGTGTTGCGAGATGTCGTGATCCAGTGCCATCGGAACAAGAACTTTGTTATACATGGAGGCCTCCGGGTTTTGTCGGGTCTATTCCCATGGGGTCAGGATAATCTTTGGCGCCGCGACGACGCCAGAGCGGATGTCGCGAAACGCTTGCGCCCCCTCGGACAGGGTACGCTGTTCGATCCAGTCGAGAGATCCGAGCCGCCCGTCAAAGATCGCCTGCGCGGTTTGGCGAAAATCTTCGGCGGTATAGGTATAGGTGCCGATAAACGTGATTTCCTGCAGGGTCATGCGGCGCACGTCCAGCCCGCCGGTATCTTCACCCAGACCCACATGCGCAATCACGCCGCCCGGTGCTGCGCAGGCCGAGGCCGTGGCACGGGTGACCGCATAGCCTACCGCATCGATCACCAGCGGATAGGACCCGCCGGGCTGAGCGCACAACTCAACGGTGCCCAATTGTGCCAGAAACTCTCTGCGCATGTCGTTGGGTTCCGAGATGGTCACATCCGTCACGCCCATCGCCTTGAGCGCCAGCGCAGCGGCCAGACCGATCGCGCCGCCACCGATGACAAGAGCGCGCTTTTCCATCGCGGGGTTCAAAGCCTCAAGCGCCAGTCTGACCGCATGCCAGCTGACGGCCAGCGGTTCGGCCAGCGCGGCCTTGGCGATCGGCACCTGATCGGGCACCTCGACAAGATTGCAGTCGGGCATCGCGACGAATTGCGCAAAGGCCCCTTCGCGTGGTGGCATCGAGATGATCTGCCGCTTGGCGCAGAGATTTTCGCGCCCCGAGTCGCAGGCCGCGCAGATACCGCAGGTCACCAACGGGTTGACGGTCACCCGTCGCCCGTCTTTCGGACCGCCAACAATCACTCCGGCTGCTTCGTGGCCCAGGATCAGCGGGGCGGGGCGGCGGGCGTCGTGCCCCTGATACGCATGCATGTCCGAGCCGCAGATCCCAACTGCTTCGACCCGGATCAGATGTTCGTTTGTATCCGGCGTCGTATCCGGTACATCCTCAAAGGTCAGTTGTTCAACGCCTTGATAAACCAGAGCTTTCATTTTGCTGTGAACCCCCCGTCAACCATCAGGATTTGCCCGGTGACATAATCCGACGCCTGTGAACACAGGAACAGGATTGGCCCGTCGATATCCTCCATTCGCCCGTTTCGCTGGATGCAGGTCTGCGCCGCATTGCGGGCCGCGCGTTCCGGGTCGTCGAACACCGCTTGCGTCAGTTCCGTCGGAAAGAACCCGGGGCCGATGGCGTTGGCAGTGATGCCGTAGGGCGACCATGCCTCGGCCATGGCGCGGGTCAGTTGCCCGATCCCGGCCTTGGTCGCGCCATAGGCGATGCCACCGGGAAAGGCGCGTGTTGTCTGCAGCGAGGCAAAGTTTACGATCCGGCCCCAACCACGGTCCTTCATTGCGGGCACCATGGCTTGGCTGAGAAAAAACGGTGCGCTTAGGTTCAGCGCCAGTGTGGCGTCCCAGCCTTCTGGCGTGACGTCATCCGCAGCCTCACGGGTATTGACCCCGGCGGCGTGGATAAGAATATCCGGTGCGCCGAATTTGGCTGAAATCTCGCGCACCAGTTCGACGATGCCCGCGCGATTCGCGACATCGCCAGCAACCGCGCCCGCGCTGTCACCGATCTCATCACACAACTGCGCCAGTGCATCGGCCCGTCTTGCCACGCCGACGACGTTGGCGCCGGCACCGGCCAGCGCCTTGGCCGCTTGCCGACCAAGGCCCGAGCTTGCGCCGGTAACACAAGCCACCCGGCCTGTCAGGTCAAACAATTTGCGTGGATCAGCCATCTGCGGTCAGGTCGAACTGCTCGTCCGGGAAATATTTCGCAAGGCGCACATCCGCTGCCCGCGCGTGCCCTTCCATCCCCTCAAGGCGGGAAATACGCGCGGTGGCTTCGGCGATGGCTTTCGATCCTTCACGCGTTGCACGCTGCCATGTGACGATCTTCATGTATTTATGCACGCTCAGACCGCCAGTATAGCTGGCCGCACCAGAGGTGGGCAGCACATGGTTGGTGCCAGTGGCTTTGTCACCATAGGACACAGTTGTCTCTTCGCCCAGAAACAGCGAACCATAGCAGGTCAGCCGGTTCAGCCACCAATCCAGATCCTCGGCCTGAACGGTCAGATGCTCGGGCGCATATTCGTCGGAACAGGCGGCCATTTCCTCGCGGTCGGAACAGACGATCACCTCGGCATAGTCGCGCCACGCGGCAAAGGCGTTTTCGCGGTTCAGCTCCGGCAGGTCGTCGATCAGGGTTGGGACCAGTTCCATGACTTTCTGCGCCAGAGCGCGGTCATCGGTGACCAACCAGACCGGCGAGTTGTAGCCATGTTCGGCCTGACTTACCAGATCGGAGGCGACCACATGGGCGTCGGATGTGGCGTCCGCCAGGATCAAACTGTCGGTTGGCCCGGCGATCATGTCGATGCCGACTTTGCCATAGAGAATACGCTTGGCCTCGGCCACGAACTGGTTGCCGGGGCCCACAAGGATATTGGCGCTTGGCAGACCGAACAGGCCATAAGTCATCGCAGCCACGCCCTGCACACCACCCATCGCCAGAATGCTGTCGGCCCCGCAGATATGCGCGGCGTAGACAATCGCGGGCGCGACCCCTTCGCCGGGGCGCGGCGGCGAACAGGCGGTGATGTGACGGCAGCCTGCGACCTTGGCGGTTGTCACGGTCATGATCGCACTTGCGATATGGCTGTACCGACCGCCGGGCACGTAACAGCCCGCCGCATCCACCGGGATCGCTTTTTGACCGGCGATGAAACCGGGCACGATCTCCATCTCGACATCCGATACGGTGGCTTTTTGCGTCTCCGCAAAGCGGCGTACATTGTCGTGGGCAAACCGGATATCCGCCTTCAGCTTTTCCGGAACCCGGGTAATGGCGGCGTCAATCTCGGCCTGAGTCATCAGGACATTGCCGTCGAACTTGTCGAACTTGACCGCGTATTCCAGCGCCTTGGCATCGCCGCCCGTCTCGATATCGGCGAGGATGGTCTTGACCGTGTCATGCACTTCGGTGGCATGAGATTGCGCCGTCAGGGTCGCCTTTTTCAGATAGTCACGGGGCATATTCAGCAAGTCCTATTGGTAGATTTCTGGAAGCAGGGTTGTCGAAACCGCAGGTAAGTAAGCGATCAGAAGCACAACGACCAGCATGGTCAATACGAAGGGCACTGCGCGCGCTGCAATCTTCAGAATGGATTCACCGGTAATGCCAGATACCACGAACAGGTTCAGGCCCAGCGGCGGAGTGATGAAACCCACACCCAATGCGGTAATCATCATGATGCAGAACTGGATCTCGTTCATACCGATATTGTCTGCCAGAGGTTTCAGGATCGGCGCAAGGATCACGATGTTGGGCGTTGTTTCCATGACGCAACCTGCCGCAATCAGGATGCCGATCATCAGCAGGATCAGCAGGTAGGGGTCATCCGTCAGCGCGGTGATCGAGGCGACAAAACCCTGCGGTACACCCATGATCGCCAGCGCCTCGGCCAAGGGCGCCGAGAATGCGATGATCGGCAGGATTACACCGTTCACCTTGGCGGAACTGACCAGCATCGAGGGGAAATCAGCCAGCGACAGAGTGCGCATGATGAAGCCCATGATGATGGTGACAACCACAGCCGTCGCGCCCGCTTCGGTCGGGGTCAGGCGACCCGAGAAGATGCCGTAAAAGATGATGCCGGGCACGATGAACGCATACCAGCCGGATTTTAGCGCCTTACCCAGATTGGCCAACCACTCACCCATGGTCATCATGCCACCGCCTTCGTAGTCATACAGACGGTTCATGATGATGTTGGTGACAAGGATCGACACCAGAATGGCCAGACCGGGAATAAGCGCGGCCAGAAACAGGGTCGAGGCGGATATGCCCAGAACCAGACCGATGATGATATAGGCAATCGAGGGCGGGATCAGGATACCGGTACAGGCACCCGCTGCGACCAGCGCGCAGGCATAGGGGCGGGGATAGCCGCTTTCGACCAGCCGGTTGATGGTCATGCGGCCCACCGCAGCAGCGCCCGCCGCGTCCGAGCCCGAGATGGCGGCGAACATGCCGCAGACCAGAACAGTGGCCGACCCAAAGCCACCTTTGGCGAAACAGGTCAGCGCCTCGGCCACGTCCAGAAATTTGCGTGACAACCCGGTGCGGACCAGCACGTCACCGGTCAGGATGAACAGCGGCACGGCGGTCAGGGCAAAAGCGTCAATTCCGGTGAACAGGCTTTCGCCTACAAGGCTCAGCGGCAGATCGCCCGACATGACCAGCATCACGATCGCGGCGGTGCCGATCGCTGCCCAGACCGGAACGGCCAGCGCGATCAGACCCACGAATAGGATGACAGGCAGATAAAAATCCCAGCCGAGCTCGACTGTTTGGTTGAGGGTATTCCAGAGCATTCGGTGTCTCCTCAGTCAAACAGCTTGTCGCCTTCGAAGACGGGGGTGCCGTCGCGAAGGGATTTCAGATCACGTAAGAGGGATTGGATCAGACGCCAGATCATCAGCGCAAAACCGGTGGGCACGGCCATCAGGAACCACACTTTGGACACCCGCAGACCATCCGTGACCGATCCGAACTTGGCCGAGACATGCACCGCCTCATAGGACCAATACAGCGCGATGACCGCGACGGCGAACATCACCAGATCGCCAAAGATATACAGCAACGCCTTGGGTCGGGGCGGAAGGTAATGCATGATCACGTCAATGCGGATATGCGCGCGTTCCTTAACGGCGGCAGCCGCCCCGATCCACGCAAGGTAGATAAAGGAATAGCGCACAATCTCTTCGCCCCAGATCGAGGAATAGGCGAAGATCTCGCGCCGCAGCACCTCGATCGCCATCGTGATGACGAGCATCACGTAGAACACCAGCAACAGCCAGCGTTCGGCGTCTCTGTCGATTTTTCTTAGTAAGGTCATATCCGGCCCCGGTCCCTGGCGACACCACACAGATCGGTCCGAAAGGACCGCAGTGCGCAAGCTGCAAGTGGTAAAGCGGGCGGGGAACGTTGGGCGCCCCCCGCGCAAAGGGTTTTGTAGGATTTAGGCGTCGTGGACGTAGTATTTGCCCTGCGTACCTGCCGCCTCGACCAGCTTGTCAAAGGCTTCCATCGACCCGGCCAGTTCGGTCTTGAATGGATCCCATTCGGACCGCTGATAGCCACCGGCATCCTGCCATTCGGCCAGTTGATCATCATTGAGCGAATGGAACTGTACGCCCGCCTTGTTAAGCTCGGCCATTGCATAGGCCCGCGCCGACGGCACTTTGGACAGGTTCTGATGGCTGGTCATTTCCGAGCCCCACATGATGCCTTCCTGCACATCGGCGGGCATCGAGTTGAACCATTCCAGGTTACAGGAATAAACCTGACTGTCCGGAACCGCCTGCGTGAAAGTGACATTGCTGAGGATGTCCTTGAAGCCAAAGACATAAAGCGCGCCAACCGATGGGTCGAGCGCATCTGCCACGCCTTGCTTGATCGCCGATGGCGTCTCGCCCCAGGCGACAGGGGTCGGGTTCGCACCCGCCATCCGATAGTATTGCTGCAGCATTTTTGAGCCGGGCACGCGGAATTTCACACCGCTCATGTCCGATGGGGTGAGGATGGCGTCGCCGCCCTGACGCACCGCGACTACGCGCGGGTCAATCACCACGTAAAACAGCGCTTTGAACCCTGCGGCCTCGACTTTGGGATGAACTTCGTTCTGCCACGTGTCGGAATGCACAAGGTTGGTAAAGCGCTGGTTCGAACCGCACAGGTAAGGCATGTTGATCAGATCAACGGTCGAAGCAAACGGCGCAAAGTTCGACAGCGAATGCTGCGCGGCCTGAATGGTGCCGCCCTGAACCTTTTGCACCAGCGAGCCGCCCGCGCCCAACTGCCCGCCCGGGGCCAGCTTGACATAGACCTTGCCGTTGGTGGCGTTCTGGATGTTTTCTTTCAGGTCCAGCTGCATGATCGGATAGCTGCGCGAGGCGCCCAGAACGTAAGCCGTTGCGACGGTCATTACGTGGTCGGCGGCTTTCTCACGCTCGCTTTCTTCCTTGGCGGTCTGCGCGGCGGCCTCGGACGACCACAGCACGCCCCCGGCACCTGCCACCAACGCGGCGGTGAATGCGCCACCGGCGCTGAGTTTCAGGAAATTGCGGCGCTCAGCCGACGCAAGTTCGTTTCTGTCGTCGTTCATGTATTGCCCTCCCAAGCAAGATTCAGCTGCCGTCCGTGGCGTCGCGGTCAGCTTCCTTTTTCAGAATTGCGACAACGAACAAGATCGACGCCGCGAACAGGACCAACATCTCTCCGACGTCCCCAAGAAATGCACTGTTTGCAAAAGCCCCCAACGCCACGTTCGCGAAGTAGATGACAAAAACGATGGTGGATGCAGCAAGATACATTTCCGGGACTCCCTCTAGAATCAGCCCTAACTCTCTTGTAAGCCTTACATCGTAAATGCAAGCGCTTACATATTTGCTTTCATCTGAGCCCGGATGTGTTTAGAATTAGAAAAAAGCGAAGTGCGGGTTCGACAATGTCAAAACTCCGGTCAGTTCCGACCTTGGATGATGTCGCCAAAAAGGCAGGCGTTTCGACCGCAACCGTGTCGCGATGCCTGAACGATCCCAAACGCGTCGTTGCGGCCACGCGTGAACGTGTGATGACTGCGGTCGAGGCGCTGGGCTACACGCCGAACTTCGCGGCGCGCGTCATGGCGGCCAAACGGTCTTTCACGATCGGTGCCATCATTCCAACAATGGAAAACGCAATTTTCGCAAGGGGGTTGCAGGCCTTTCAGGAAGAGATCCACCAGCGCGGATATACCCTGCTGGTCTCCAGTTCGGCCTACAAACCCGAGGTCGAGGAAGAGCAGATAAGAACGTTGGTGGCGCGTGGGGCCGATGGGCTGCTGCTGATCGGTCATGACCGTGAGGCACGAATATACGACTACCTTGAACAGCAGAACGTTCCCGCGATGGTTGCCTGGTCGTTCATTCCGGGCAAACGGACGCCGTCGATCGGGTTTGACAACAGACAGGCGATGATGGCGCTGGCCGGTAAAGTGATTGAGCTTGGCCACAGTCGTCTGGCAACAATTTCGGGCGTCAGTCAGGGAAACGACCGTGCACGGCTGAGAATTCAGGGCATCAAGGATGCAATGCAACAGCACGGGCTTTCCCCGGATGCTCTGTCCATTATCGAGACACCTTATGAAATCGAAAGCGGGGCCGAGGCGTTCCGTCTGCTGATGGCGCAGGACAATCGCCCAACGGCCATTCTGTGTGGCAACGACGTTCTGGCCGTTGGGGCAGTGCGTCAGGCCGATGAGATGGGATATCGCGTCCCCGACGACATCTCGATCACCGGATTTGACGATATCGAACTGGCGCGGATCGTGCGGCCGGGATTGACAACCATCCATGTCCCGCACCGGGATATGGGACGTAAGGCGGCGGCGGAATTGATCGACATGATTGAAAACTCCAGTCCCGGTCAGTCCTTTCGTCTGGACACCAAGATCGTCATGCGGAACTCACTGACGCGCGCGAAATAGGCTGGCGCAATCCGCCTCAGCGGCGTAGGCTGCGGACCTTAAACACTACTAGATGCCCAGAGATGTTATGATGAGGTGCAAGGGGCCAAACCGACCGATCAGACCGTGAAGAACCCGTAATGACAAAGATCAACGGCTTACCCTGTCGCAGGTCAGAGCCCCGGCAGGTATTTCCGTTCACTTGGATGCATGGTTACGGCCCATAGGTGCACTGATTGCGCCCGCGTAGGTCATCAGCATCGTGCTAAATATTGACAGGTAGAGCATGCGAGAATGATTTTGTGGTAGCCCGTAGGGGAATCGAACCCCTCTTTCCAGATTGAAAACCTGGCGTCCTAACCGATAGACGAACGGGCCACTAGCTATCCGATCAAGCACAAGTGGTAGCCCGTAGGGGAATCGAACCCCTCTTTCCAGGTTGAAAACCTGGCGTCCTTACCGATAGACGAACGGGCCACGCTGGCTTGTGGAGGGCCTTTTACGGTTTACCTAGCACCCCCGCAAGCCGAAAAACGCAAGGCTGGGAAACTTTTTTGAAGTCCCGCAAGTGCGGCCGTTTGCGGCGTCAATTCGCCTCGGCGGCGTCCTCGAGCCTCAGTTGAACGCTTTGCCGCCCACCCCAGGAATTGATCTCCAGTCGGCCTGCGAAATGGAACCGCGCGCCGCCGTGATTGACCAGACGATCCCCCATCGGTCCGTCAAAGGCACCAAAGGCGATGGCGTCCAGCCCGCCGCTCATCCCGTCTGACAGGGAAAGCTTCAGATGCGTTTCTCCGACGCGCTTGGCAAAACGCACCTGCAGGTCTGGCAGGGCGTACCGTGGGGCAGGGGCGCTGGCGCCAAAAGGCCCGGCCTTTTCAATCTGTTCGATCAGATCAACGGTCGCGGCACCCGGCATGATAGCGCCATCAAGTTTCAGATCGGCTGGTCCGCCTTGCCCCGCACCCTGTTTGGCCAACAGCTCGCTCAGACGTTCCATCGCCGATTCCAACTGATCGCGTTTGACGGTCAGGCCCGCCGCCATCTTGTGCCCGCCGCCCTTGAGCAGCAGCCCCTCGGTCGCAAGCCGCTGGATCGAGGCACCCAGATCGACGCCGGACACGGATCGGCCCGATCCCTTGCCCTCGTCCCCGTCAAGGCCGATGACAATGGCCGGACGGTTCGCTGTTTCCTTGAGCCGCGATGCCACGATGCCGACGACGCCCGGGTGCCAGCCTTCGCCCGCCGCCCAGACCAGCGGCGCATCCAGACCGCGTTCCTCGGCCTGCGCCATGGCGGCGGCTCGTACCGCGTTTTCGATCTCGCGCCGTTCAGTATTCAGGGTGTCCAGTCGCTGCGACAGGGCCTCGGCCTCAGAGGCGGAGTCCGTGCTCAGCAGGCGCGCGCCTAGATCCGCCTGACCGATCCGCCCACCTGCGTTGACGCGTGGACCCAACAGAAACCCCAGATGATAGCTGTTGGGCGCCGTGTCCATCCGCGCCACATCCGACAGGGCCACCAGACCCGGCCTTTGGCGTGCGGCCATGACCTTGAGACCCTGACGCACCAGCGCCCGGTTGGCTTCGATCAGGGGGGCAACGTCGGCCACGGTGGCCAGCGCCACCAGATCCAGCATCGCCATCAGGTCTGGCCCCTTGGCCCCATCCGCGCGCATCTGTCGCCCGGCCTCGACCAGCATCAGGAACACCACCGCAGCGGCGCAGAAATAGCCCAGATCACCGCTTTCGTCCTGCCGGTTCGGATTCACCACCGCGACACAATCCGGCAGGGTTTCCCCGCCCAGATGGTGATCCAGAACGATGACGTCCGCGCCTTTGGCGGCCGCGATGGGCTCATGGCTCAGCGTGCCGCAATCGACACAGATTATCAGGTCATGAGATGCCGCCAGTTCCGCCATAGCCGGGACATTGGGCCCATAGCCTTCGTCGATCCGGTCGGGCACATACAGCGTCGCCTGCAGCCCCATCTGCCGCAGCCACACCAGCAGCAAGGCCGCTGAGCTGCCGCCATCCACGTCATAATCGGCGAATACCGCGATCCTTTGCCGGTTGCGCACGGCATGCAAAAACCGCGCGGCGGCGGTTTCCATGTCTTTCATCGCGCGGGGGTCCGGCAGCAGTTCCTTCAGCTTGGGCTCAAGAAAGCCGCGCGCCTCCATTACAGGTACGCCGCGCCGCGCAAGGACCTGACACAGGGCGCGGGGCAGGTCGGTCTGCTGCGCCATCATTTCGGCAGCGCGTTCTATCTCGAGCATCGGCCCGACCCAACGTCGCCCGGTCAATGAATGTTCAACCGCCAGAAAACTCATCACGTCCCTCATGCAGCAAGGCCGAACCCTCGCGGACCCGGCCTCTTCATCTTTTTCAAAATACTCTCGCCGAAGGCAACGGCGCAAGCCGTTATGCGTTGTCGTGCGGCCAGGTGGGTGTGCGATAAGACATGCGACGGACCGAACCCGTCTTGGACCGCATCAGCAGCGTAGTCGTCTCGACCCAGCCCGGTTCCCGCTTGATACGCGGCAACAGCGAACCACCGGTCACGCCGGTTGCGGCAAAGATCACGTCCGAGGTCACCATTTCATCGCGCGTATAGATGCGGTCGAAATCAGTGATACCGGCCTTGGCCGCACGGCCGCGCTCGTCATCGTTGCGGAACAACAGACGGCCAAAAATCTGCCCGCCCATGCATTTCAGGGCCGCAGCGGCCAGCACACCCTCGGGCGCGCCGCCCTGACCCATATACATATCGATACCGGTCGTTTCGCTTTCGGCGCAGTGCATGACACCGGCCACGTCACCATCGGTTATCAGGCGGATTGATGCGCCGGTTTCGCGAACTTCCGTGATCATCGCCTCATGGCGGGGACGTTCCAGAATGCAGACAGTGACATCGGCGGGTTCACAGCCCTTGGCTTTGGCAAGTGCCTCAACCCGCTCACGCGGGCTCATGTCCAGGCTGATGACGCCTTCGTCGTATCCCGGGCCAATTGCCAGCTTATCCATATACACGTCCGGCGCATGCAGCATTGATCCGCGCGGACCCATCGCAATCACAGTCAGTGCGTTGGGCATGTCCTTGGCGGTCAGCGTGGTGCCTTCCAGCGGGTCCAGCGCGATGTCCACGCCGGGGCCGCTGCCAGTGCCGACCTCTTCGCCGATAAACAACATCGGCGCTTCGTCGCGCTCGCCTTCACCGATGACAACAACACCCGCGATATTCAGCAGGTTCAGCTGTTCGCGCATGGCGTTGACAGCGGCCTGATCGGCGGCCTTCTCATCCCCGCGACCAACCAGTGAGGCCGACGCAAGCGCGGCCTGTTCCGCCACTCGCGCAAGGCCGAGCGAGAGCAGGCGATCATTGAAGTCGGTCTTGGCAGCGTTCATGTTCCGTATTCCTTTGGTCAGCTCAGACGTCGTCTCCGGCATAGCCTGCGACAGCCGCAGGCTGCAAGGGGTCAGACTTGTTCGATTCTCAGGGCGACAGGCTCTCCGGCCACCACATCAGTGTCGCGCAGCCCGTCCAGCGCGTGATCCAGCGCCGACCGCGTGGTCTTGTGTGTCACGATCAGAACAGGGGCGGTGCTGTCGGTATGTGCGTATTGCCGCATCCGATCTATGGACACGCCCGCGTCGCCCAGAATGGCGGCTATCTTGGCCAGCGCACCCGGTTTATCAAGCAGCGCAAGCCGCAGGTAATAGGGCGCGGGTGTTCCGGTCTGGGCGGGTTGCGCTTGTTCCAGTGAGGTCGCCGGGCGACCAAACGTCGGGATCTGCAGGCCACGGGCCAGATCGCAGACATCCCCCATCACCGCGCTGGCGGTCGGTCCTTCGCCCGCGCCGGGGCCGCGCAACACGATCTGTTCGACCGCGTCGCCTTCGATCACGACCATGTTGGTTCCGCCTTCCATCTGACCTAGGGGCGAGTCGCTTGGCACCAGACAGGGCTGCATCCGTTGCTCCAGACCCCGCGCGGTGCGCTGGGCCACGCCCAGCAGCTTGATGCGGTAGCCCATGTCGGCGGCCTGATGGATATCGTCCAGGCTGATATGCTGAATGCCTTCGATCTGGATGCCATCAAAGTTGGGCTTGGTGCCAAAAGCAATCGACGACAACAGCGCCAGCTTGTGCGCCGCATCGATGCCGCCTACATCCAGGTTGGGGTCGGCTTCGAGATAGCCAAGCTGCGCGCATTCTTCGAACAACGCGTTATAGCCCTGCTCCTGTGATTGCATACGGGTCAGGATATAATTGCAGGTGCCGTTCATCACGCCCATCACGCGGGTGATCTCGTTTCCTGCCAACCCCTCGGTCAGGGATTTGATGACCGGAATGCCGCCTGCGACGGCAGCCTCGAACCGGATCACACGGCCCGCAGCTTCGGCTTGTTCGGCCAGTTCCTGACCGTGAATGGCCAGCAAGGCCTTGTTGGCCGTGACCACATCCTTACCACTGGCCAGCGCCGCCTCGACCGAGACTTTGGCAGGGCCATTCTCGCCCCCCATCAGCTCGACATAAACGTCGATATCATCGCGTTTTGCCAGCGCAACCGGATCGGTTTCCCAGGCATAATCCGACAGGTTCACGCCGCGGTCCTTATTCGGGTCGCGCGCAGACACGGCCTTGATTTCGATGGGGCGACCGGTGCGTGCGGCCAACAGATCGGCATGGCGCCGAACGATCTTGACGACCCCAACGCCAACAGTTCCCAAACCCGCGATTCCAAGCCTCAGCGCCTGTGTCATTCCGTTGGGTCCTTTCCGCTCGAATATGCCGGTGAGGGCGTGTCGCCCTTTGCGGCTGCCTTACCGGGTTCGGGGGAAGGGTGCAATCCATCTCGGGGGATCACCCCGAGTTTGAACGCGCTGGTTGGCTCAGTCGATTTCGGCCTCTTGCAGGGCTTTGGCTTTCTTGGCCAGCGCATCGGCGCGTTCGTTCATCTCTTCCTCGACCTCTGCGGCCTCGCTGACTGGATCAGCCGGGGGGCCAAGCCTGTCGGATATCGGGATCAGCCGCGGATACGCAGCCTTGCGCAGCGCTGGCCCTTCGCTGCCCTCAAGCTCGGGGATGTCGACGCAGGCAGCGCAGGCAAGCAGGGCGATTATCAGCGGCAGAGGCTTCATTGCGGACCTTTGGATAGCGGCTTTGGTTGGTGATGCATCTTTTGGCGGCGTGGTTCAAGCGGGGTTCTATTTGAACGATTGTTCAGATACGGTGATGCTATGGCACGTACGCAAGGTTCGCATTCCGACATTACCGGCCCGCGCATCCGCAAGGCGGCGCTGGGGCTGTTCGCCCGCCACGGCTATGCCGCTGTATCCATGCGCCAAATCGCGGGCGAGGTTGGAGTGCAGGCCGGTGCGCTGTATAATTATACACCGGACAAGCAAAGTCTGCTGTTCCGTCTGATGCATGAACATATGCAGGATCTTTTGACCGCCCTGGGCGATTTGCCCGCAACGGAAAGTGCCACAGAGGCATTGAAACAGTTTGTGGGATTTCACATCCGTTTCCACCTGCAACGCCCGGATGAAGTGTTCATCGCCTATATGGAACTGCGCAACCTCACACGGGAAAATTTCGCGGAAATCGAGGTCCTGCGCCGCAGGTATGAGGACACTCTGGAAACTATTCTGAAGGAGGGGCAGGACGCGCGGCAGTTTTCAATCGCCGACACCAAAATCGCCACCTTGGCTGTCATTGCTATGCTGAACGGCGTGATGACCTGGTACCGGACCGAGGGGCGGCTGACCCTCGACGCGGTTGAGGGCATTTATTGGGACATGGTGCGCAGGTCCGTATCCGGTTGATCCACCCCGCAGGGATTGCGGCAGGGGAAACGCGGTCAATGCGCAGGGCGGATAAAAGTGCCGTTGCGCAGCTCACGAAAGGCCTGTTTCAGTTCCGACCGCGTGTTCATTACTATCGGGCCGTGCCAGGCCACCGGCTCGTTTATTGGCGCACCGGATATCAGAAGAAAGCGCACGCCTTCGGGGCCAGCCTGTACTGTGATCTCGTCGCCACTGCCAAAGCGGACCAGAGTGCGGTCGCCGGACATATCGCGGATATTGACCTCTTGCCCGGCGATCTCTTTTTCCAGCAGGACACCAGCGGGCTGTGACGCGTCGGCAAATGCGGCCTGACCCTGAAACACATAAGCAAAGGCGCGGCGATACGTATCGATGTGAACGGTCTTTTTGACCCCTGCAGGGACAGAGATATCCAGATATTGCGGGTCCTCCGCGATGCCGTCGACCGGCCCGGACTTGCCCCAGAACTGGCCCACGATGACACGTACCGTAGTGCCGTCGTCATCCGTAACCTCGGGGATCTCGGCGCTGTTCACATCCTGATACCTGGGGGCGGTCATCTTTTGATCCGCTGGCAGGTTGCCCCACAGCTGAAACCCGTGCATCTGCCCCATTGCGTTCCCCGCCGGCATTTCCTGATGCAAAATACCAGAGCCGGCGGTCATCCATTGCACATCCCCGGCCCCCAGCGTGCCGCTGTTGCCCAGCGAGTCACTGTGATCGACGTTACCGGATAGAACATAGGTAATCGTCTCGATCCCACGATGGGGATGCCAGGGAAAACCCGCCTGATAATCCTGCGGATGCTCGTTTCGGAAATCGTCAAACAGCAAAAACGGATCCAGCTCGGACGGATCCTGAAACCCGAATGCGCGATGCAGTTTGACACCGGCACCTTCCATGGTCGGAACCGCCTTGCGTGTTTCCAGTGTTGGTCTGAGGGACATGGCATCCTCCTGATTGCTTGACCTGCAATCTAAGGCTCGGGGCAGGGCATTCAATCGGCGCATAAACACCGGGTCTGTGCAAAGATGCTCAGATCGTCTGGGGTCTCTGTCCTTCCGCCGTGAATGCCGCTAAGGCATGGACAAAGATCGGGGAGAGAGACATGGAACAGGACGTATTGGCCACCGTTCAGGCCTCGTCACCCAGACGCTGGACCGGGGTGACGATGCTGGCCACTGTTGGCGCGCTGGTGATCTATGTGGCACTGGCCACCCCGCCCGAGATCGGGTGGCAAGTGTTCCTGCTGGTGATTGGCGGCGCGTCTTTCTGGCTGGCACAACGCATGTGGTTTGCCACGCAGGACGCAATCGAACTGACCCGGTCCCAGATGCGAACCCGATCAGGAAAGGTGATCTGCGAAGTTGCCGATATCGAAACCGTCGAGCGGGGCGCTTTTGCCTTCAAACCGTCAAACGGGTTTCTGGTTTCGACCCGCACAGTAGCAAAAAACACATGGGAACCCGGCCTGTGGTGGCGCCTGGGTCGCCGCATCGGTGTCGGCGGCATGACCGCCGCTGCCGAGACCAAATTCATGTCGGAAATGCTGTCCGCGCTGCTGTTGGAGAATTCCTAGTCGCCCTAGCTGTTCCGTTCCAGCATCTGGTGGATATTGTCTAGGATGAATTGATCCGGCTCAGAAGTATAGGTTTAGCTCTATTCGCACATCGTATTGATGTGTTATATTTTGTCTGAAATACAGGAGGATGCGCATTATGGACCGGAAAGCCTTTCTTGCCTGGTTGTCGGAGGTCGACACGTTGAGCGAGGCGCAGAAAGTAGAGGTCGGTGAGGTTCTGGCCGGTCGCCCAGCGGGTGAAGCCTCGGTTGCGGCAGTTGATCTGGGTGTTGGAGAAGACCGGACCTGCCCGCATTGCGGCGCACACGGTGCAGTGGCCAATGGCAAGTCGCGGGGAATGCAACGCTATCTTTGCCGATCCTGCAATCGAACCTTTGGAGCGGTGACGGGTACACCACTGAGCGGCCTGCACCGCAAGGATCTTTGGCTGACGTTCAGCGAATGCCTCGCCAATGGCGATACGGTGGCAGTTTCGGCAAAGCGCTGTGGCATAGCCGGGAGCACCGCCTTTCGCTGGCGACACCGCTTCCTTGCCGGGATCAATTCCACCGCCGAAAAACTGAAGGGCATTGTCGAGGCCGACGAAACCTATTTTCTTGAAAGCCGCAAAGGGGATCGTGTTTGGACACGGGCCACGGAAGGCAAATCCTCTGCAAAAAAGCCGGACCGAAAGGCCCGAAAGCGCGGGGGCAAGGCAACAAAGCGGGGCCTGTCCGATGAGCAGGTGCCGGTTCTGGTCGCGACAGATCGCTCCGGCACGACCGTTAGTGCCGTCCTGCCTGCGGTCAATGCTGCCGCTCTGCGGGAGGTTCTCGCGCCGGTCATGGACAAGGATGCACTGCTGGTGACCGATGGGGGCACCAGCTATCCGCCGTGTGCTGCCGCCCTGTGTGTCAGCCACGAAGCGCTCAACCAGTCTTCCGGTGAACGCGTTCGCGGCGAACTCCATATCCAAAACGTCAACAACCGTCACTCCCGCCTCAAGGGGTTTATTGGTAACCGCCGGGGGATCGCCACAAAATATCTTGCCAGCTATCTGCGCTGGTTCCATCTCATAGTCCTGCAGAAGAACCCAACCCCGAGGCACTGCCTTGCCAGCGCCCTCGCTGGAATGAGCATCAATACGATGTACGAATAGAGCCATAGGTTTTGTAGATGTATTCGTAGGGTGTCCGACCGTCGAGTGTCTTCAGTCTGCGGGCAAAAATATTGACTGACATGAAATCTGCCAGATGCGAGCGAAGCCGACTATGATTGTCGTAATGATTTTGCTTGACCGCGGCGTCCGAGATCGCGCGGTTCATCCGTTCGACCTGCCTGCTGCTCTCACGTCGCGCGTCGTTTCTCATTAATTGCTGTGCAATCAAAGGCCGGGCAGTGGTGCGTGGTGCTCACGGGATGAACTTGTCCCAAAAAGTTTCCTTCCACTCCTGCGAAAGGAACACACCATCAATCCGAGGGATCAAACAATTAAGGTAACTGCCCGGGTGGTCTGACTGCGACGATTTGAATCGGGCCATGCGGGTTATTTTTGTTTCTTGGTTAGCGTTTCTGTGACTCGATAGGCGTATGGATACTGCTCACCTGACCCGCAGCCAGCTTGCGACCTTCTCAAAGTCAAATCTGATTGATCTGGTCATTGTTCTGGCGGAGCAGAACGCGGCCTTGCGCACCAAGATCGAGAGGCTTGAAGAGCAGATCGCGGATATCACCGAACAAAACGCCCAACTTTTCAAGCAAAACGTAGAGCTGGAGAAGGCCAACAAAACCCTCGCACAGCGCGTAGAGGACCTGGAGCGCCGCCTTGGGCTTAACAGCTCAAACAGCGGCAAGCCTCCCTCAAGCGATGGGCTGTCGAAGCCTGCGCGCAAGAAGCGAACCAGAAGTTTGCGCGGGTCCTGCGGGCGCAAGTCCGGAGGTCAGCCCGGCCATCCCGGCAAGACGCTGCGCCAGACCTCGACGCCGGAGCAGATCATCGATCACTACCCACACATCTGTCCGGACTGTAAGCACAGGCTGTCTGGCGTTGTTTGCGACCGGTATGTGAGGCGACAGGTCTTTGACCTGCCACCCCCACCGCCGCTTATTGTCACTGAGCACAGGGCGCGTGTCTGCGTCTGCCCGGCCTGTGGCACCCGGGTGCAGGCCACGTTTCCCGCAGGGGTGAACGCCCCGGTGCAGTATGGCGACAACCTTGCCGCCATGGCGAGCTATCTTCAAACCCGGCACTGCATCCCTGACAACCGCCTGGCGCAGATATTTTCCGACCTTCACGGGGTCGACATTTCCGCAGCAACGCTGGCGTCGCTCGTCGCCAGAACCGCGGCTGTAATGCGGCCCGTTGTCAACAGGATTCAAGCGTTGTTGTGCGGCCCAGACGTTGCGGTGAAGCACATGGATGAGACCGGCCTGCGCATCAACGGCAAGACCCGGTGGCTCCACATCCTGTGCTCACCAGACTTGAGCCATTTCCGGATTGGCCGTAGCAGAGGCGATGTGACGCAGGAGGTGACCGGAAGTGTCGTTCACGACAACTGGGCGTCCTACAGAAAGATCCCCGGAGTGCGTCACGCCTTATGCAACGCCCATCACCTTCGGGAATTGCAGGCTTTGATCGACATTGAGAAAGAGCCATGGGCCACGGAGATGCGCTCCATTCTGCTGGACGCCAAAACAGCCGCAGACAGGGCGCGAGACCGGCTGTAGCGCGACATTGCTCGTGCAAGTGCGCGACATTGAAGGCGGGTGACGGTGACGGGTTGCAGAATGTCAATTTGGTGCACTCATTTCAAGGTTCGATTTTGTTCTTTGGTGTGGTTTTGTCCTCCTTGTTTTTGGCGTTGGAGCGGGTTTCATCTTCAATGTCGCTGAGCGACATTGCAGCGGCATGAGCTGCGCGACGTCGATAGCTCTCGACATTCATCTCGAAGATTGTCGCGTGATGTACGAGCCGGTCGATTGCGGCTATGCCCATGGCTTTATCGGGAAACACATCGTCCCAACCGCTGAAAGGGCGGTTTGCAGTGATCATGATTGATTTTCGTTCGTAGCGCGCGGCGATGAGTTCGAAGATGACGCTGGTTTCGGCCTGATCTTTCTGCACGTAGGAGATGTCATCGAGTATGAGCAGGTCGAATTTGTCGAGCTTTTGGATGTCCTGCGCGAGGCAAAGGTTCTGTCGCGCCGTCTGCAAGCGCTGCACCAGATCGAATGTTCTGATCATCAGGACGCGGTGGCCCCGCTGGATCAACTCATAGCCGATGCCTGCCGCCAAATGCGATTTTCCGGCACCCGGAGGGCCGAAGGCCAGCAAATTGTGACCGGCTTGCAACCAGGTGTCGCCCTCGGCCAGCGCGTTGATCCGGGCCTTGCTCACGGTCGGAACAACCGAGAAGTCAAAGCTGTCGAGGGTCTTGCCCTGGGGCAGCTTGGCGGCCGCGAGGTGGCGCTGTATCCGCCGCTGGTCCCGTTCGCTCAACTCCAGCTCAAACAGGGCCGCCAACAGCCGCTCTGCAGGCCAGCCCTCCTTATCCGCCTTGATGCAGAACTCCGGCCAGAAACAGGCGATTGTCGGCAGCCTGAGATTGCTCAACAGGATGGGAAGCTTGGCGGTTTCTACCGTGATGCTCATGCTGTGGCTCCTGGCTCGGAAAGCAGACCATCATAGACCGCTATGGTTGGGATATGGATCGGAACATCGGGGTGATCCGCTTCTGTTTTCTGCGCAAAGCGCACATGCAGATCGTCGAGATCAGGCAGGCCGCCAGCCTTGAGTATCTGATCCAGAGCGACAGCAAGTTCCGCCTCGCAAGCGTGTTCATGTGCTATCCACAGCAGGTCAACAATGGCTTGGGAAGCCTTGCGCAAGGGCCATGCCGCGGACAGCGCCTCCCATGTGCGGCGGTATTCCGTTCTGGGAAAAAGCGCATCACGATAGGTCAGGTTTGCGACGGCACCGGGCTTGGTGCGCAGGCTGTGAATCACATGATGGTAGTTGACGACATGGCCATGTGTGCCGCGCTTGTGATCAGGGGTCCGCCCGCGTGGCAACGTATCGATCCGGGTGTTGCCAAGAAACAGTTCCAGACGATCATCGTAGGCACGCAGGTTCAACTCGAAACCGATCAGCCGCGAGGGAACCGTGTAAAACACTTTGCGGAAGACAAAGCCGCTGGAAGAGGTCACCCGCACACGTGCCGCATCATAATCGCAACTCCGCCGTTCTGGCAGCGGCTGGAGATCGGCGCGTTCAAGGGCCACTTGCTCCCTGCGTTGTGCATTGTGGCGGCCAATGAACCGCCCCGGGTTTACCGGAGAGTAAAACTCTCAAAGGATGAACCCTATGGAGAAGAAAAAGTCACCCCCGAAGTACACGGCTGAGTTTCGCGCCCGCGGCGTTCGGCTTTATAAAGACCATCGCGCGGATTACGCCAGTGACAACGCGGCCTACCACGCGATCGCGCCAAAGCTCGGCTGCTCGCCGGACAGCCTCAGAGTCTGGTGCCAGCAGGCGGAGCGCGATGCCAGCGAACGCGATGGGCTGACCAGCGAGCAGAAGGCACGTCTGAAAGCCTTGGAGCGTGAGAACAAGGAATTGCGCACGGCCAATGAGATCCTGAAGAAGGCGAGCGCGTATTTCGCTCAGGCGGAGCTCGACCGCCCATTCCGGAAATGATCGCATTCATCGATAATCATCGGGACGAGTTCGGTGTCGGGTCGATCTGCAGGGTGCTGCCGATCGCGCCATCGTCCTATTATGCGCGTCTGTCTATCCGGCGCAGCCCGGACAAAGCCTCGGATCGGGCCAGGAAGGACGATAAGGATGCGCGGGAAATCCAGCGCGTCTTTGATGCCAGCCGGGGACGCTATGGCGCGCGCAAGGTATGGCATCAACTGCGCCGGGAAGGCTATGACATCGCACGCTGCACGGTGGAACGCCTGATGAAAGTCATGGGGTTGCAGGGTGTTACACGCGGCAAGAAGAAGACCACGATCCCGGACCCTGCACAGGCCTGCCCGGAAGACAAGGTCAATCGCGCGTTCACGGCCACCGCACCAAACCAGCTCTGGGTCTCCGACTTCACCTATGTGTCGATCTGGGCGGGGATGGTCTACGTGGCCTTTGTCATTGATGTCTTTGCGCGCAAGATCGTGGGCTGGCGCGTGTCCACGTCCATGACCACCAGCTTCGTGCTGGACGCGCTGAACCAGGCGATCTGCCAACGAATACCATCACAGGCAGACGGGCTCATTCACCATTCGGACAGGGGGTCGCAATACCTGGCGGTTCGGTACACAGAGCGGTTGGCCCAGGCCGGGATCGACGCATCGGTCGGCAGCGTCGGAGACAGCTATGACAACGCCCTGGCAGAAAGCATCATCGGCCTGTTCAAGACCGAAGTCATTGAGTTCTTCGGCACATGGAAAACGGTTGGCCAGGTTGAGTGGGAAACCCTGGACTGGGTCAGTTGGTACAATAACAGGCGGCTGCACGGCGCGATCGGGCACCGGCCGCCACAAGAACTGGAGGACGCATTCTATGCAAACCTGAACACCCTTGATAAAGTCGCCTGAGTCTTGAGCAAAAAAGTCTCCGGTAAACCCGGGGCGGTCCGCACACGTGCCGCATCATAATCGCAACTCCGCCGTTCTGGCAGCGGCTGGAATCGGCGCGTTCGGGCCACTTGCTCCCTGCGTTGTGCATTGTGGCGGCCAACGACCTGAGCGATGAAGCGCCGCCATGCCTCCACAGTCTCGAAGTCAGAACTGCCGCGCAGAAGCAGCGCTTGTTCCAGACGCGCCTTGAGGTGTCCATGGCGGCTTTCGATGGAGCCGTTCTCGTGGGCGATGCCGCGATTGTTTCGGGTCGGTTCCATGCCATAATCGGCACACAGCGCCTCGTACCGCGCCCGCAAATCCTCATCAACATCCTTCTTCCTGTTGCCAAAGGCAGCTGACAGGCTGTCCGAGCGGTGCTCACGTGGTGCTCCGCCCACCTGCCACAGGGCATTCTGCAGTCCGCAGGCCAGCGCGGTAAAACTCTCCCCGCCAAGAACAACTTCGGCATATTCCCAGCCGGAGAAAACCAGGGTGAAGTGATAAACCCGGTGCGCGAATGGCTGACCCGCGATAGTGACGTTCAAATCATCGGCCTTGAAGAAATCCGACATCCCTTGCCGGCCCGGCGGATGTGTCTGGCGGAAGATGACGTCCCGATCCGGGCCATGTTCTGCGCGCCAGGCACGCATACGCCGTTCCAACGTGCGACGCGCCTTGCCCAGATTACGGTCCGGGTGCCGGAGTTGTAGCTCTTCCAGGATCGCAAACGGACGCAGATGGGGCTGCTTTTCCAGAAGAGGAACAACAACCTCCTCCCAAATCCCGGCTAACGGATCCGGTTTGCCGCCGCCGTGACGGCGTTCTTGTTTCTTTTGCGATGGCGGGCGCGGGTCCCGGTCAATGCGCGATCCGGTGCTCGAACTGAAACCGGCTTTCACGGCCGCTATGTTCTGGGTGTATTGAGTCCGAAGTTTCATGTAGTCCTCGTATTGTCGGTCGGTGATAAAACGCCCAGGCATCCAATCCTCTTTCTGGTTTGAAGATTGGAAAATCCTGACCGCTGTCACCGCCAACCGCACGGATAAAATCCGCGCGAGATTTTGGCGAAAGCTCCAGTCGGGCTACGCCCTCCTTATGCTTTCGCCAAAATCACCCACCTGCAATGTCGCTGACTTTCATGAGCGGTGTCGCTGGACAGAAGCTGCTCGATCTCGATAAAAGCCGGTTCGCTGCCTATGACTATGTCGGAACACACCCCGAGGAACTGATGGGCTGGTTCGACAGGTTCATGTGATGCTGTGGACAATCCTGAAATGGGGATTGCCCGTGCTGGCTATTTTGGCCGTCGCGGGCTTTTCAACGCGAAAGACTTTCCGTGTAGAGACCGTCATTGCGGCAGCACCTGAAGATGTGTGGAGGGTGCTGATGGCGACAGAAGAATACCCAGCTTGGAACCCGGTATTTGTCGAGGTGGAAGGCCGGTATACCGAGGGCGCCAAACTGCAGAACAAAGTTGTGGACCCGACTGGCAAGATCCTTGAGATGACCGCGACGGTTGCAACATTGATACCTGAACGCGAACTGCGCCAAAAAGGCGGTATTCCTGGCATCCTCACATTTGATCATCGTTGGCTGTTGGAGCCCTTCTCTGCCGGCACCAAGGTCACCCAGCATGAGATCGACCGTGGGATTGGGCTATGGTTTTGGAACTCGGATTGGATCGAACCTGCTTATGCGAAAGCAAACGAAGCTTTGAAGGCGCGTGTCAAAACACGCGATGGAAAGACCTGAGACCACCATTGACGCGAATAGCGGTCATAGACTGGATCTGGAATTGATTGTTGCTCATTGTAGCTTTGAGCGACGGCTATACTGAGCTCAACGCTGCCGTCGAACTCGAAAAGAAACAGGATTAGCTTGAAGCGCACAAGTCCACGTACGGCCCAATCCGGCCATTCGCCCGGATCGTCTACGCTGCACCGCAGCTTCCCTGAAAGCGGGTTGGAACCGCACGTTCGTGCCAACCGCGCTGCTCCAACCTAAAGTGCATTAAGTTCGGCGAGGACAGCCCTATTTAAGGTTGTGCCCAAGTTCGAAATAAGGAACGCTCCGATCAATTTATGTTCCATACGAGGACACCAAATTGAATTTGCAAGAAGAAGTGGCGAAAATTGTCATCGTCATCGAAAACAGACAGCCAGTTCCGGCACTTGCATTGAGCGAGCTTTTTGCTGCTCTCGCAAGAGACTACCGCAAGCAAAACCGCGCCAGAACACTTGTAGTCGCACGTGTCGAAGATGGTTCAATCTGGATCACCCTTCTGGATATGGCTCAAGCGGCATTACCTTATGCCAAGGGTGCCGTCGAAGCTGTTAAGGGGAGCAAAGCAATCATTGATTGTAACTACCCAGCTACCCCTCTGACTGAATTCAATATGACATTCTTTGCGGACGAGGTGGTCGAGCGCTGCATCGGCAAGAATCAACCAAAATCATCGTGGGATCGTCCTGAAATGTCGGAAAGGCGCATTGCCGAATTTCAGAAGTTTGGGGTAACAGATTGCATAGAAACCTGAGATGACAATTTGGGGGTCAGCGATCAATGAGCTATTATGCCAGTGATGTGGACGGCGGTTACTTTCGATGAGCGGCTGTCAGCCCTTTCCGAACTGATCTCGATGATCGACCGACCGGGCGACTATTGTGTGTATGGGCGGTTTCCTACCCCAATGCCTCGCATCTGGAACCACACGACAGGCGTCCTCGCATTCCCTCTCCAACCGGCACAATTACAGGACTTGATCACACTTGGTGAACGCGCACCATATGGACGCGGCGCAGAAACAATTTTGGACAGGTCCGTTCGTGACTGTTGGCAGGTTTCGCCAGATCAAATCAGCGTAGGAGGAGAAACCTGGGGCGAAACATTCAATCGCATCCTCAACCGTGCGGCCGAAGGCCTCGGCTACCCGCCGGAAGCTGTCGACGCGGAACTTTACAAAATCCTCGTTTACGAGGAAGGCGGTTTTTTTGCGCCGCACCGTGATACCGAGAAGGTTACCGGCATGGTGGCGACCTTGGTCGTTTCACTACCGGTTGCAGGGAAAGGGGGCGAACTGATCATCCGCCATCGCGGTCGAGAGACGATTGTCGAAATGTGTAGCAACGATCCTTCCGAACTGGTTTTTGCGGCCTTTTATGCTGATTGCGAACATGAAATTAGGCCTGTGACAGAAGGTCATCGCGCCTGTCTGGTTTACAATTTGGTTCTCACTCCGGGTCAAAATGTGGCCACCTCGGCACCGAACTATGCAGATCTTATGGGTCAGATTGCGAAGGAGATCAAAAACTGCTTCGCAACGTCGGACGCGCCTGAAAAACTTGTCTGGCTTCTCGAGCATGATTACAGCATCGCAGGCCTGTCGTTTGAAACCCTAAAAAACACGGATGCAACGGTTGGGCGTGCTTTGATTGCAGCTGCGGCACAGGCTGACTGTTCCCTCCACGCGGCCATCGTGCATGTTGATGAATATGCCGCCGCTGCCTACCTTGGGCGGGACTATGTCTGGGAAATCGAAGACATCGGCGCGGACGAATACGAACTCTATGATATCATTGAGCGGAGATGTGAGCTTGATGATTGGGTGCATCCCGATTTGGGCGCGAGCGCTTATGGCCAACTGGCGTTGGCGCAAAACGAATTGATGCCACCAGAACGGATCACAAATTGGGAACCTGACGTGAATCGCTTGACGGAGGCGAGCGGCAATGAGGGGGCCACAGTTGAGCGACACTATCGAAGCGCGGCCTTTGTTCTTTGGCCTGCTAAAGAAGGCCCTCGTGTTCTTGCCCAAGCCGGTGCCAAGGCGCTTTCCGTCCTTTTTGTACAGTCTGAGCAACGCGCTGCGACCTCTGACGGGAATGATTTGTCGCTTGACACCATTGCGGCTGAAATTGCTGAAGCTTGGCCAGCGCCCCAAGTCTTGCATTACTCGGACCGGGATGAGTGGCAAGAGAGCGGCGCAGTAATGCTGTCACGGCTTTGTCGTATCGGAAGTCGGAAAGCAACGGAATTATTTCTCGATCGGGTTGTGATACCGTATTACGGACCGGGTCTCAAAGCCGCACTGATTGAAGCAACATCGGAATTGGCTGAAAAAGACATGCTGAAGCGGCTTCTTGGCCTTGTTAGCGCACAATGCACAGAGCAGCCAGAAGCTGTCATAAATCTGGTCATGGGCCTGAGTGAGGCAAGTGATCAGGGGCAGAAAGTCATGACGCGGAATGCACTGAAAGATCTTATCAAGCACCTTTGTTCGGAGATACCGGTCGCGCTCAACGTACACCGGCCAAAAAACGCAGAGCCATTTTGGTACGGGTCGCGTCGACAGTCTGCCACGCCTTTGCCTGAACGCACGCTCCGGGAAATTTTTCAGTTGGCCTGGAGTTTTGATTTGGAAAGCAGCCTTGCTGGGGTGGTTGGCAATCTTGTCAACGCGCCCGACATCGTGCCGCCTGATCGCACCTTGCCACCCGTTCTGGCAAAATTGGGCACGTCGTTTCACGCGCAGGCATCAGAAAGTGAGGCATTCGCGCGGTTTTGGCGGCACTCGGCCAACGTCCTGCTGGCTCGCAGTCGTACCACACCTCCTGAACCGACCGATTGGGTCGTTAGCTCAAATGACTTGGGGTGCGGGTGCGAATACTGTGCCGAACTTGTTCGATTTTGTGCAGATCCGGTTACAACCACACATCGAATTCCAGTGAGAAGGGAGTTGCGGTCGCATCTGCGGTCCGTGATCGAAAGAGCGGGTGCGGATTTGAGTTGTGAAACTGAACGCAAGGGTAGTCCTTATACGCTCATCTGCACCAAGACCCGCGATAGCTACACCAGACGAAGACAGCAATATGCGAACGACATCTCTGCAATCAAGCGCTTACTTGAAGTGGCAGACGCTGTGCCAGAGGCCACTAGCATTGCAGCCAGCCTCCGCGCGGCGGTCAACTGTAGTCAGAGTAACTCTCCAACTACAACGACCTGACAAGCCCGGAATTGGTCAGCATGGTTTGAGGTTCAGGATGAGTTGATCGGGGAGAGTTCTCAAGGTTTCGAGTATGCTCCACCCCTGCTTGCGCGCCGTCTCAATGACGGTTCGAAGCGTGCAGAAGTTTTCTGCGCCGACGTGAGTTCGGAAGCATCCCGACACTTTTTGACGGACCTTGGTCATGCGAAGGTCCCTTTCGGCTTCATTGTTTGTAAACGGCACACTCAGGTCGTTGAGGAAGAGCAGAACCTCTTCTTTGCGGGTTTGCATCCGCAGCGCGAGATTATGTCCGATCCTGCGCTTTGGTTTGCCTCGCCGCGTTTTGCCGACCTTGTCCGGGACCAGCGGGGGAAGCGCCTCGTGCATCCGGATGGCCGTCTGGCAACATGCGTCATATCGGCGTTCGATGGCAGCAATCCGGGCGGGCACCACCGCGCGGGAATTCCGGTCTCGCGCCCTGTCTGCGGCTGTTTTGGCGTCCAGCAGAATGGAGCGCATCTCCGTGGCCCATGGCTCTTTCTCAATGTCGATCAAAGCCTGCAATTCCCGAAGGTGATGGGCGTTGCATAAGGCGTGACGCACTCCGGGGATCTTTCTGTAGGACGCCCAGTTGTCGTGAACGACACTTCCGGTCACCTCCTGCGTCACATCGCCTCTGCTACGGCCAATCCGGAAATGGCTCAAGTCTGGTGAGCACAGGATGTGGAGCCACCGGGTCTTGCCGTTGATGCGCAGGCCGGTCTCATCCATGTGCTTCACCGCAACGTCTGGGCCGCACAACAACGCTTGAATCCTGTTGACAACGGGCCGCATTACAGCCGCGGTTCTGGCGACGAGCGACGCCAGCGTTGCTGCGGAAATGTCGACCCCGTGAAGGTCGGAAAATATCTGCGCCAGGCGGTTGTCAGGGATGCAGTGCCGGGTTTGAAGATAGCTCGCCATGGCGGCAAGGTTGTCGCCATACTGCACCGGGGCGTTCACCCCTGCGGGAAACGTGGCCTGCACCCGGGTGCCACAGGCCGGGCAGACGCAGACACGCGCCCTGTGCTCAGTGACAATAAGCGGCGGTGGGGGTGGCAGGTCAAAGACCTGTCGCCTCACATACCGGTCGCAAACAACGCCAGACAGCCTGTGCTTACAGTCCGGACAGATGTGTGGGTAGTGATCGATGATCTGCTCCGGCGTCGAGGTCTGGCGCAGCGTCTTGCCGGGATGGCCGGGCTGACCTCCGGACTTGCGCCCGCAGGACCCGCGCAAACTTCTGGTTCGCTTCTTGCGCGCAGGCTTCGACAGCCCATCGCTTGAGGGAGGCTTGCCGCTGTTTGAGCTGTTAAGCCCAAGGCGGCGCTCCAGGTCCTCTACGCGCTGTGCGAGGGTTTTGTTGGCCTTCTCCAGCTCTACGTTTTGCTTGAAAAGTTGGGCGTTTTGTTCGGTGATATCCGCGATCTGCTCTTCAAGCCTCTCGATCTTGGTGCGCAAGGCCGCGTTCTGCTCCGCCAGAACAATGACCAGATCAATCAGATTTGACTTTGAGAAGGTCGCAAGCCGGCTGCGGGTCAGGTGAGCAGTATCCATACGCCTATCGAGTCACAGAAACGCTAACCAAGAAACAAAAATAACCCGCATGGCCCGATTCAAATCGTCGCAGTCAGACCACCTGGGCAGTTACCATTGATTTTGGCAAGAGCCTTGCCGGATTGCTAAAGGCAAAAAAGAACCATCAAGGGGGGTGCCCGGCTCGGGAAGCCGCTGCATTCGGGCCGCTGTTTGTGCTTTCGGGATGTGCTACACCGTAGCACGCTCGAATCGAAAACCCCCGGAAATCCCCGGAAATACGGCGAAATCCGGGGGAATCGTGCTACGTGAAGTTTAGGGGTTTATAAGGCTAACGCTTTGAAAAATAACGTACAAAAAGCAGCGCGTTTAAGCGTGGCACCCATGATGGACTGGACCGACCGCCATTGTCGTTACTTCCACCGGCTGCTGAGCGGACAATCCTTGTTATATACCGAGATGGTAACCGCTGCGGCGTTGGTGCGCGGGGGGGGGCGGTGCATTTGTTGGAGTACAACGCACAGGAACATCCTGTGGCGCTGCAACTGGGGGGGTCGGACCCGCAGGAGCTGGCACGGGCGGCTGTACTGGGGGCGGACGCGGGGTATGATGAGATCAACCTGAATTGCGGCTGCCCGTCTGACCGGGTTCAGTCGGGTACGTTTGGGGCCGTGTTGATGAAGAAACCGGGCCGTGTCGCCGAATGCGTCAGCGCGATGCGCGAAGCGGTGGATGTCGAGGTCACGGTGAAATGCCGGATCGGGGTGGACGAACAAGACCCCTCCGAAGTGTTACCCGATTTTCTTGACCAGATCAGGGCCGCCGGGTGCAGCCGTGTGATCATTCATGCCCGCAAGGCGTGGTTGCAGGGGCTAAGTCCAAAGGAAAACAGGGATATTCCGCCGCTGGACTATGATCTGGTTCATCAGATGAAAGCGGCGTTTCCCAACATGCATATCTCGATCAACGGGGGCATCACCTCGTTGTCGCAGGCGCGCACGCAGCTTGAGGCGGGTCTGGACGGGGTGATGATCGGGCGTGCGGCCTATCATCAACCGGCCGATATTCTGGCCGGGGCGGATGCGCAGATTTTCCAGAGCGGTCGGGCGGTTGATCCGGTTGATGTGGCGCATAACATGGTGCCTTATATTGAGCGGCACCTTGCCAGCGGGGGGCGTTTGCACCAGATCACCCGGCATATGTTGGGTCTGTTTGCGGGTCGCCCGGGCGCGCGTGGCTGGCGCAGGGCGTTGTCCGAGGGGGCGGTGCGTGAAAACGCCGGGCCTGAGGTTATGCTGCAGGCGCTGGACTCTGTGCTATCGGTGTCGCAGGTGGACGTGGCGATTTGATAGGGCCCTTGGCCGGTATGGGGGAATGATGCCCGAGACGATGTTGCTGGCCCAGATGCTGGGCCTTTTGCTTGTGATTGGTGCCCTTGCCGGGGTTCTGGCTGGATTGCTGGGTGTGGGCGGCGGAATTGTTCTGGTGCCCGCGTTTTTCTATGCCTTTCAAACACTTGGCTATGGCGGCCCGCAATTGATGCAGTTGTGTCTTGCGACCTCGCTGGCGACGATCATTGTGACATCCGTCAGATCGGTGATGGGCCATAACAAAAAGGGCGCGGTGGACTGGGAAATTTTGCGCGGCTGGGGGTCCGGGGATCGCGGTTGGCGCGCTATTGGGTGTTCTGGTCGCCTCGTCCCTGCGGACCGAGGTGTTGCAGGCCCTGTTCGGCGTTCTGGGCATGGTCATTGGCGCTTATCTGGGGCTGGGACGGTCCGAATGGCGGTTGGGCGATGCGATGCCCAAGGGTGCGCGCCGCGCTCTGTTGTCTCCGTCGGTTGGGTTCCTGTCGGTTCTCATGGGCATTGGTGGCGGCAGTTTTGGCGTGCCTCTGATGAGCCTTTTCAACACGCCGATCCATCGCGCGGTTGCCACCGCCGCGGGCTTTGGTGTGATCATCGCAGTCCCGTCGGTTCTGGGTTTTCTGTTCCTCGACATTGCGCCTGAACACCGACCGCCGTTCACCATTGGCGCAGTCAATTTGATTGCATTCGGGATTGTGATCGCCATGACGATGATCACCGCGCCGTGGGGCGTTAAGCTGGCGCATGCGATGGACCCGAAGCCGCTTAAGAGGGTCTTTGCCGTGTTCCTGACGCTTGTCGCGCTGAACATGTTGCGAAAGGCGCTGGGGTGGTAGACGCCTTTGATCAGAAGGGATGGATTACCTTTCCACATGATCCGGTGCTGGCACATTGGGTGACACAGGTTTTATCGTCGGCGCAGGCCTCTGTGACCGATCCGGCCCATGCCCACTGGCACGATTGCGATGGGACATGGTTCATCGGCGTCGATGCGCTGGACAATGACGCACAGGGCAGGGTGGCGCAATCGGTGCCCTTGTCCGGACGGGCGATGGATTTCATTACGCGGCGCTATGGTTGGACCGACCTGCACAAGGCTCAGGTTTCGGTTGTGTATCCGGGCTACCCACGACCCCGACGCGGGGAAAGCGAGGCTGCGGCCCGCTATCGCGCAAGACGGGATGCGGCGCATGTGGATGGCTTGAAACCGTCCGACCCCGACCGCAGGCGGCATGTGGATGAACCGCATGCGTGGATTTTGGGCATCCCGCTGACCGAGGCCAGCGCAGATGCCTCGCCGATGGTCGTGTGGGAGGGCAGCCACAAAATCCTCGGCGATGCCTTTCGTCAGGCTTTGGCAGATGTGCCGACCGACGCATTGGGTCAGACAGATGTGACCGACATTTACCAGACAGCCCGACGCGAAGTTTTCGAGCGTTGTCCGCGCATTGAACTGCCCGCGCGCCCCGGCGAGGCCTATGTCCTGCACCGCCACTGTCTGCACGGCGTTGCACCTTGGGGGGCGAATGCCAGCGCCGGACCGGATGGACGAATGTTCGCCTATTTCCGCCCCGAGTTTCCGGGCGGAGTGGCGCAATGGCTCGAATCCCCGTAACCTCCTGCCATTACTCGGCTTTGGAGGATGTTTTAGATGATTTCGGTTCACACGAATTCCGACGGCGCACTTATCGAAGTGGAATTGTCCGGCGAGGTGACAAGCGCGGATTACGCGACAACGCTGGTGCCCGCGATCGAGGCTGCGCTGGCAGATCACGATGCGGTGCGGTTGCTGGCCATCGTAACGCCTGAATTCAAGGGTTATGATCTGGGTGCGGCCTGGTCCGACACCAAACTGGGTCTCAGCCACTGGCGCGGCTTTGACCGCATCGGTGTGGTGGCCGATCAGGGCTGGGTTCAGACCAGCATTCGTCTGGCCGCGCCGATCCTGCCGTGCCCCGTACAGGTGTTTTCGATGGAGGAGATTGAGGCCGCGCGCCGCTGGATGCGCGAATCCCTTGGGTCAATCCACGTGACCGATCTGGGCGGCCCGTGCGTGCAGGTCAGCCTGATGGGCAAGCTGGACCCCGAAGAATACAAACAGGCCGAGGCCGATCTGGATGCCCTGCTGCGAGACCGCGAGGGGTTCCGCCTGCTAATTGATCTGACCGAGTTTGACGGCTGGCAGGGGCTGTCCGCATTAGGCGCGCATTTCCGGCTTGCCCGCAACCATATCGGCCTGCTGGACCGGGCCGCCATCGTGGGCGACAAATCCTGGCAAAAGATAGCACAGCGAATCGGCGGGCACGTGCTGGGAACACGGACGCATTATTTTCCCTCGGACGAGATTCAGAACGCCAAAACGTGGCTGGCCGCTGGATAAGTGGTGCCCGCTGTAACCGCTGAATTGGCTGGGAGTTTTGTCCCGGAAATTCATGTAAAATCATTGCCTTACAGTGTATGTAATGCAGGGTTTGTGTGGCGTAGGGACAGGAGAGAAAATTAGCTATACAATTGTTTTTAAAGTAAAAAATACGCGAAAAAGAAATATTATCTCACAGTGATATTTCTGTGATATTTTTGACGCATGCAGGCGCAGGAATGACGAAGCCCAATGTAAATCGTTGAGCGCCGAGGCGCAGTTTGATTGATCAGTCAACGAAATACCAGGTGCAGTCGTTACCCAAATTTTAGGGAGACGAGCACCGCGTCGCTGTGGGCCGCCACTCACTCACATCTGCGTTTCGAAGCTCTTCCCCCCCCTCAGAGCTTCAGGCCGGTTCACAGCGACGTCCAATTCAAGAGATACGGACCGATAAAAATGCTGCTCAAGTCAATTTGGAGTAAGCTCCTGCCAAGCGAGCCACTCGTCTTTCACATTCCAGGGGATATGCCTGCAGAACCACACGACGCGGGTAAAAAGGAGTTTCTGACCACCAGGACTGAAATCGTCGAGCTTTTTCAGTATGAGCTGCGCGATAGCAAAGAATATTCCGTATGCGCCCGGAATGCGCACCACGTCGTTCCGGAAACCATCGCGGGCGAGTAAGGGATCAGGATTTTGAGCCGTTCAGACGGCCTGCACGCCCCCCGCGCCGTTTGGCCAGACGGGGTTTGCGATCTGGCAGGTCCTGCATGATTTCCGCCCGCTCATTGCTGTCCATTTTGGACCAGCGGGTGATTTCATCAATGGTGCGGTAACAGCCGGTGCAGATGCGTTCGGTCGGGTGCACGACGCAGATCTGGACGCAAGGGCTTTCGACCTCGTTCCGTTTCCAAACCATGTCAGTCATCCGCGCGATCCGATCCGTTAAAGAAAGCGCAGTCTGTCCAGCGCCCCCTGAAGGATATAACCCGCCGCGACGTGATCGATAACCTGTCCGCGACGTTTTCGTGTCGTATCCGCCTCGAGCAGTGCTTTTTCTGCCGCAACGGTGCTGAGCCGTTCATCCCAGAATCCGATGGGCAAGTCAGTCAAACGCGCCATATTCCGCGCAAATGCGCGGGTTGACTGGCATCGCGGGCCCTCAGACCCATCCATGTTTTTGGGTAGACCCAACAGGATGCCGCCGATCTCGCGCCCTTTCACGATTTCGATTAGACGGGCGGAATCCAGCGTGAATTTCTTGCGCCGTACCGTTTCCAGCGGGCTTGCGACCGTGCGCATCCGGTCGGAAACCGCCACGCCAATGGTCTTTTCGCCCAAATCCAACCCCATAAGTGCGGCCATCGGTGGCAGTGCGGCGGCAAAGTCCTGAAACTCATCACGGATCATGGGGTCAGGCCCGCCCGTTGTGATGCCGCCTGTATCAGGTCCAGCGCAGAATCATTCCCGGCAAACACTGTCAGCGCTTCATCGCGGATGTTCGCGGCGCGCTCGGTGTCTCCCAGAACGCCAAGGGCCGCGATAAGGCGGGCCCATTCCTCGGGTGCGCCACCTTCGGTTGCCAGACGATCAGACAGCTGGTTGACCATGCCCCGGATCATCTCCTGACGTTCTTCGGGGGTTAGTTCCGCTGCGGCCTCCACGTCTTCTTGTGACGGCCCAGAAGCGGGTGGGGCTGCACTCAGGTCGGGTGCGTTGAAAACGCCGGCACGAAAGGCCAGCTCTTCGATCTGACCGCGAATGGCGTTGGCCCATGGCGCCCCCGGCGGGGCGTCGCGCAGCGTTTCGACCCAGACACGATAGGCAAGATCCGGTCGCCCGGTTTGCGCCAGCATCTGACCCCAGTAATAACGTGCGGGGCCCTGACCCGGGTCGCGCTCAAGCGCTTGCTGCAGGGCGTCCTCGGCTTCGGGTGAGATATATCCGCCCGCCGCAAGGATCATCATTTCAGCAAGATCGGCATAGGTATCGGCTGATGCGCCGCCGCCCGACAGTTCAATGACCCGGGCCTGAGCCTCATACCCGGCCTTGAAATTTCCGGCATTGGTTTCATGCTGAGCCAATAGCATTTGGCCCTGAATGTCGTCGGGCCGCCCGGCCACTGTTTCGCGCAGCTGCGTCAGCAGAGCGGCATAGCTTTCGTCCAGAGCGGGCACCGGGACCGGCGTCGCCATGCTCTCGGCATCACTTTGACTGGGGCGGTTTTCACGCAGGTCCTCGGCCATTTCCAGCCGGAGCGACAGCGGTATATCAGGAAAACCGGCAGCCCCCATCTGGCGGTACATCGCCAAAGCGCCCCCCACCAGAGCGGCACCCAGCAAGATGATCGCGATGACCGAAACCATTCCGGAAGGTCCGCTTGGACCAGCGGCGTCACGGGCCTGAGCATCAGCGGCCAGAATCCGGCGTGAGATTTCGGTGCGCACACGATCCGCGTCCGCTTCTGCGATCACCCCGCGGCTTAGATCGCGGTCCACCCCGGTCAGTTGCTCACGATATACCTGCAGATCATAGGCCGCAGTCGGCTTCTGTGTCCGGCGTCCGCGCAGCAGCGGAGCGATCAGAAAACCTGCGATAAGCAACGCGATGAGGAAAGTGATTACCCAGAACGTCATTGTCCCTCCGGAGTGGCTGACCTGACTTAGACCCGCGCGACGGATGAAAAAAGGGACAAATGGCCGCTAAGCGCGATCATGTCGCAATAATGCGATATTGTGACGTTGCGCGGCGTGGGTAGAATGACCTCGCGCGGCATATCTGCGCCCAATCACCGAAGACCGGATGGATTCGCTCATGAAACATTATTCAGCATTTGCTGTGGCGCGTGAGGCGCTGCGTTATCACACCGGATGGGAACGGGCCTGGCGTTCGCCCGAGCCCAAAAAGCGATATGATGCCATCATTGTCGGCGCCGGCGGTCACGGGCTGGCGACGGCGTATTATCTGGGCAAGAATTACGGCATCCAGAATGTCGCGGTGATCGAAAAGGGCTGGCTAGGCGGCGGCAATACCGGGCGAAACACGACCATCATCCGCTCGAACTATCTGCAGGATCCGTCAGCGGCGATCTACGAAAAGGCGCGCAGCCTGTACGAGGACCTGAGCCAGGATCTGAACTATAACGTCATGTTCAGCCCGCGCGGGGTGATGATGCTGGCCCAGACCCAGCACGAAATTCGCGGCTACCAGCGCACGGCGCATGCCAACGCGTTGCAGGGCGTTCAGACCGAGTGGATCGCACCAGAGCGTGTCAAGGAACTGGTGCCGATCATCAACATCGACGGCCCGCGCTATCCGGTTCTGGGTGCGCTGTGGCAAGAACGTGGCGGCACTGCGCGTCACGATGCGGTGGCCTGGGGCTATGCGCGCGCCTGTTCGGCCATGGGTATGGACATCATCCAGCAATGCGAAGTCACCGGTGTGCGTCAGGACAATGGCCGCGTTGTCGGGGTCGACACCACCAAGGGTGCCATCGACTGCGATAAGCTGGGTATCGTGGTGGCGGGGCATTCGGGTCAACTGGCCGAAATGGGGGGCTTCCGTCTACCGCTCGAGGCGATTGCACTACAGGCGCTTGTGTCCGAGCCGATCAAGCCCTGCATGGATGTCGTTGTAATGGCCAACACGGTGCATGGTTATATGTCGCAATCCGACAAGGGCGAGATGGTCATTGGCGGCGGTACCGATGGGTTCAACAACTACACCCAACGTGGCAGTTTTCACCATATCGAAGAAACCGTGCGCGCACTGGTCGAGACCTTCCCGATGATCTCGCGCCTGAAAATGTTGCGTCAGTGGGGCGGAATTGTGGACATGACCGGTGATCGCTCGCCCATCTTGTCTAAAACCCCCCTGGGCGGATGTTTCATCAACTGCGGCTGGGGCACGGGTGGGTTCAAGGCCATCCCGGGCTCGGGCTGGGGCATGGCACAGCTGATGGCCACGGGGCATTCACCGCTGACCGAAGCCTTTACGCTGGACCGCTTCAAAGAAGGCCGCTTCATCGACGAAAGCGTCGCCGCCGGGGTGGCGCACTAAGGGTAAGCCCCATGAGCGCCAGAGAAGAAATTTCTGGTTGGCCGTACCGCCAACCAACCGCCAAAAGGATGAACAAATGCTGATCCTGAATTGCCCCTATTGCGGCGTGGATGCCGAAGAGACCGAATTGTCCGCCGGTGGCGAAGCGCATCTGAAACGCTATGGCCCGGGGGCGTCTGATGAAGACTTCCACGACTACCTGTTCATGCGAGAGAACCCCAAGGATGTTCACCTTGAACGCTGGCGCCACAGCAATGGCTGCGGCAAGTGGTTTCACGCCGCACGCTGTACCCGGACACTGGAAGTTTTTGGAACCTACTCCGCGCAGGTCTATGAGCCGCCGCAAGAGATCAAGGATGCCATATCGGCCAAACGTCCGGGATGGACGTGGAGAGATTTCTCCTGATGCTTCATCTTTTCAAAAATACTCCCGCCGGAGGCTCCGACGCCTCCACTTGCGAAAGGTTCACGTAAATGAGCACCCGCCTCGCAAAGCAGGGCCGGCTGATTGACCGGTCGAAACAGGTTACCTTTTCCTTCAACGGCACCACGATGCAGGGGTACGAGGGCGACACGCTAGCCTCGGCCCTGCTGGCCAATGATCAGATGATGGTGGGCCGGTCGTTCAAGTACCACCGGCCCCGCGGCGTGGTTGCCAGCGGCGCCGAGGAGCCCAACGCGCTGGTCGGGCTGGGACAAGGTAACCGGTTCGAACCGAACCAGCGCGCCACCACGACCGAGCTGTTCAACGGCCTGACCGCGATTTCGCAGAACCACTGGCCGAATCTGGACTTTGACATCGGCACCGTGAACACGCATCTGTCGCGATTTCTGCCGGCTGGCTTTTACTACAAGATGTTCATCCATCCGAAACCGTTCTGGAAACATGTCTACGAGCCGTTCATCCGCCAGTCGGCCGGTCTGGGCAAGGCTCCCGACAAAGACAGTCGCGACGCGGATACGTACGAGCATTTCTATGCCTTTACGGATGTTCTGGTCATCGGCGGCGGGGTTGCCGGATTGCAGGCGGCCAAAGCGGCGGCACAATCCGGGGCCAAGGTTCTGCTGATCGAGCAAACCGCGTTCTGGGGCGGGCGTGCTCCGGTGGACGGCGGAACCGTAGGCGGAGAGCCTGTGGATAAGTTCGTGGAACAATTGGTTTCCGAACTGGAAACAATGGGCAACGTGACGATGCGGTCGCGCTGTATGGGTGCGGGCGTTTATGACCATGGTTATGTGCTGGGGTATGAGCGTCTGAATGACCACAAACCGGGCACCCAAGGCCCGCGCCATCGTTTGTGGCGCATCCGGGCCAAGCAGGTCGTCACCGCGACCGGCGCAATCGAACGTCCGCTGTCTTTTGCGGGCAATGATGTTCCGGGGGTCATGCTGGCGTCGGCCATGCGCGACTACGTTGTGAACTGGGGTGTCACACCGGGTCAGCGGGTCGTGGTTGCAACCAACAATGACGATGCCTATCGGACCGCGATCACCTTGAAACAGGCGGGTGTGGATGTGGTACGCGTCGTGGATGCCCGCGCCACCGCCGGTCCTTTGGCGGAAGAGGCGCGACAGCTTGGTATTCGCGTCGATCCCGGCAAGGCCATCGCCAAGGTCAAAGGGGGCAAGCGTGTCAAGAAAGTGCAATTGTGCAATCAGGACGGCATTGGCGGCGCACGCGAAGAGGTCGACTGCGACGCGGTTGCAATGTCTGGCGGCTGGTCACCAGTTGTTCACCTGTGGTCGCATTGCGGTGGCAAGCTGATCTGGGATGACGCGAACGCCCATTTCCGCCCCGACCCCAAGCGCCCGCCACTGGGGGCAACTGGCGAAGGCTTTGTTGTTGCCGCCGGTGCCTCGAACGGTCCGCTGGCGCTGGGCGAGGTGCTGACCGACGCCCATGCCGCTGGCAAGGCGGCTGCCAAAGCGGCCGGGTTCAAGCCCAAGAACACGCGCGCCCCGTCAGGTGAGACCGCCGAAGAAGCATCGATGGAGGCTGTCTGGCTGATGCCCGCAAATGCCGAGGTTCAGCTACGCATGAAATCCTGGCTGGATTTCCAGAACGACGTCAAGGTTTCAGACGTCCAACTGGCAGCGCGCGAAGGTTATGAAAGTGTTGAACATACCAAGCGTTATACCACGTTGGGCATGGCAACCGATCAGGGTAAGCTGAGCAATATCAACGGGCTGGCGATCCTTGCGGATGCCCTGGACTCGGAAATTCCAAAGGTTGGCACAACCACGTTCCGCCCGCCATATACCCCCATATCGATGGGGTCGATCGGTGGGGAAGCACGCGGTGAAGTGTTTCAGCCGATCCGTCAAACTCCGATGCACAATTGGCACGACAAGAATGGCGCCGATTGGGAACCCGTGGGTCACTGGCGCCGAACTTACGCCTATGTGCGTCCCGGTGAATCCGTTCATGACGCGGTCAATCGCGAGATGAAGAACACGCGCGAAAACCTCGGCCTGCTCGATGCCTCGACGTTGGGCAAGCTGATCGTCAAAGGCCCGGATGCGGGCAAGTTCCTGGACATGATGTACACCAACATGATGTCGACGCTTAAGGTCGGCAAATGCCGCTATGGCCTGATGTGTTCCGAAAACGGATTTCTGATCGACGACGGCGTCGTCGCCCGTGTCGATGAGGATACATGGCTATGCCACACCACCACCGGCGGGGCAGAACGCATCCACGCCCATATGGAAGAATGGCTTCAGACCGAATGGTGGGACTGGAAAGTCTACGTCGCCAACGTGACCGAGCAATATGCGCAGGTTGCTGTGGTTGGCCCCAACGCCCGCAAGGTGCTGGACAAACTGGGCGGCATGGACGTGTCGAAAAAGGCGCTGCCCTTCATGGAATGGCGTGACGGCAAGATCGGTGATTTTGACTGCCGCGCCTATCGCATCTCGTTCTCGGGTGAGCTGTCTTACGAGATCGCTGTTCCAGCGTCAAAGGGTCAGGCGTTCTGGGACGCCCTGATGCAGGCCGGGCAGGAGTACGGCGTGATGCCTTATGGCACCGAATGTCTGCACATCCTGCGTGCCGAAAAGGGCTTTATCATGATCGGGGATGAGAGCGACGGCACCGTGATCCCGCAGGATCTGGGCCTGCACTGGGCGCTGTCGAAAAAGAAAGAGGACTACCTTGGCAAGCGCGCCCATTCGCGCACACATATGGCTGATCCTGAGCGCTGGAAACTGGTCGGTCTGGAGACTGTGGATGGTTCGGTTATCCCCGATGGCGCATATGCTGTGGGCGAAGGGGTCAATGCCAACGGACAGCGCAACATGATCGGGCGCGTGACCTCGACCTATTACTCGGCCAATCTGGGCAAGGGCATCGCCATGGGTCTGGTCAAGCATGGACCGGACCGGATGGGCGAAATCATCGAGTTTCCCGGGACCGACGACAAAATCTACAAGGCCAAAATTGTGGACCAGGTGTTCTACGACAAGGATGGAGAGAAGCAGAATGTCTGAACCCATCAGCGCATTGAACCACGCGAGCTATGACGGCATCTCCCGGATTGAGGAATGTGGCCTGCAGGGCATGATCACCCTGCGGGGGGATTTGTCCGACAAGGTGCTGGTCAAAGCCGTCAAGGATGCCACCGGCCAGAAAATCCCCGGACAGCGCGCAGCCTTAGTCGATGGCGAATCTGGTGTCTGCTGGATGTCGCCAGACGAATTGCTGGTGCTTGTGCCTTACGCCGAAGTTGAAGCCAAGCTGGCCGCGATGACCAACGCGCTCAGCGGCGTGCATGCTCTGGCGGTCAACGTGTCGGACGCCCGCGCCGTGTTTCGCATTTCTGGCAGCACCGCGCGCGAGGTACTTGGTAAACTGGCCCCGGTCGAGTTGTCAGCCGAAGCATTCCAACCCGGCCAAATCCGCCGCTCGCGTCTGGCGCAGGTGGCGGGCGCGTTCTGGATGGACGATGCCGAAACATTCCGCGTCGTCTGTTTTCGCTCGGCGGCGGATTACGTGTTCAACCTGCTCAAGGTCGCGGCGCAGCCCGGCAGTGAAGTTGGGGTTTACTGACCTTTAGCGGTAAACGGACATGCCCCGGCCAAGCCGGGGCAGGCCTCATTTTTCCAAGCTGCAGGTGCCGACCCCGTAAGGTTTGTTCGACGCATTTACCGAGACAAATGCCATTCGCACTTTGACGCTGTTATCAGCCGGGTTGAGGTTTGCCTGGTACCGAACGCGCAGGTTGCCGCCGGCAGACGCCTGACGCGTCACACTCCAAGTCATGCGATATCCCTTTGCACCACGGTTCTTAAGGCGCGCTTCAACCCAATCGGGACTGTCGGCGACCATCGCTGTTTTTTTATCTGCGTCAACTTGAAAAGCGTATTCAGGTGCGATCCACCCGTGACCGTCCAGCTTGGTCATTTTGCAAAGATAGGTAGCAGTCGCTGCCGAGGCAGACTGCGCAACAAATAGGGTTAAAAATGCTAATGTAAGATGTTTCATTGGTTCCGCTTGCCTTTGATATGACAGCAAAATTCAACAGCCCAAGCGCGAATCCGCAAGGCAAAAAACCCGCCAATCGCGAAAAATAAAAAAGGGTGACTATTTGTGCAACAACACGGTGTGGAACCGCGCAAGCGCTTTTGGTTCCAGGAGTTCTTCAACCGAAACAGGATGATATTTTTCGTCCCGGATATTGGGGTAAAAATTCAGAAGGTCCAGTAGCGCGCGCGTGTCATTTTGCCGATCCTCTTCGGCCAACAACGGCGCGTGAAGCGATAGAAACACGGCAGGTCTTTGTTGTTTCAACCAAGGCAGCAGGGTAGGCAGCACAAAATATTCGGCCCCTTCTATGTCCATCTTGACCAGCGACACACCGGACAGGTCATTCACAGCCTCAAACTGATCCCACGCGATTGTCAGCGCATCCGTCCCATGCGCGCCATCATGCAACAGCGAACTGGTGGAATCCCCCGGCTCACCCCGGACCGAGGCCATGCGGGCCACGCCGAACTGTTCCGACAACGCCACACCAAAGGCCGAGACGTTGTGGATGTCGTTCAGATCCAGATTCCAGGCCAGATGACGGAATGCGGTCGGGTCGGGTTCGAAACACCAGACATGACGCGCCTTGCGCGCACCGTACAGAACCGTCGGGCCGATCCATGCACCGATGTCCAGATAGTCGCTGTCCGGTGTCAAAAAACGGTCCAGTACGGCAAAAGTCTCGGGCTCCCAGGCGCCGGCCGAGGCCTTGCGCCAGAATTTCGAGTGATAGGGATCCAGCCGAAAAGGTTCTCCGTTCAGGTTGCCCTCGTAGTATCCGCGGGCGCGGTAGAACATCTTGCGCGCCTCAATCAGCATCGCGGACCTCCGGGTTTTATGATCTCTGCCCTTGACCTGACGCCCGCGCCAAAGCATTTAACCTTGGGAACCGCAACTTACATTTTTAACAGGGGGCCGAGATGGCTTTTGAACTTCCTGATCTTCCTTATGCACATGACGCGCTGGCCGCCAAGGGCATGTCCGCGGAAACGTTGGAATATCACCACGATCTGCACCACAAGGCCTATGTCGACAATGGCAACAAGCTGATCGCCGGAACCGAATGGGACGGCAAGTCGCTGGAAGAGATCATCGTCGGCACCTATGACGCTACCTCCGTGGCGCAGAACGGCATCTTCAACAACATCAGCCAACTGTGGAACCACAACCAGTTCTGGGAGATGATGGGCCCCGGCGGCAACGCCATGCCCGGTGAGCTGGAGAAGGCACTGACCGAAAGCTTTGGCTCGGTTGACGAGTTCAAATCGCAGTTCAGCGCGGCTGGTGCCGGTCAGTTCGGCTCGGGCTGGGCCTGGCTGGTCAAGGATTCCGATGGTTCGCTGGCTGTAACCAAAACCGAAAACGGCGTGAACCCGCTGTGCTTTGGTCAGACCGCGCTGCTGGGCTGCGACGTGTGGGAGCATTCCTACTACATCGATTTCCGCAACAAGCGCCCGGCCTACCTGTCGAACTTCCTCGACAATCTGGTGAACTGGGAAAACGTCGCGTCACGGATGTGATCGTTTGACCCGAAGAGGATTTCTTAAAGGCCTGCTGGCGGTGACGTTGGCAGGCCTTTTTCTTGCGGCTTACGGGTTTTTTATTGAACCGGCACTACGGTACCGCGTTCAAAAATGGCGAGTTCGGCGAAAGGATTGGACGGCACCGCCGCTTCGCATTGCGGTTCTGTCCGACCTTCATGTTGGTGAGCCTTACGTAAGCTTGAAGCGGGTGGAGCGAATTGTACGACGGGTCAATGCGCTTTCGCCGGATATTATTTTGCTGTTGGGTGATTTTGCGGCCGGTCACAAAATGATCTCCAAGCCGGTCAAGATTGCCGATCTTGCACCTGTTTTGGCAAAACTGGATGCGCCAAACGGGGTTTTCGCGATACTCGGCAACCACGATTGGTGGGACGACCTGAATGCACAACGGCGCGGTGGGGGACCAAATCTCTATGCCGAAGAACTTGAGCGCAACGGCATATCTGTTCTGTCAAATTCTGCTGTTAAGTTGGATGCACTTGGGATCTGGTTGGCGGGGCTGGAAGATCAGCTTGCCATTGTACGTGGGGCAGGGCGATTTCAGGGATTGGACGATTTGCCAGGCACGATGGCCCAGATCACCGACGATTCGCCCGTTGTCCTGATGGCGCACGAACCGGATATCTTTCCCAAAGTACCCGCGCGGGTGGCCCTGACATTGTCTGGTCACACACATGGTGGTCAGGTTCGGCTGTTTGGCTGGTCGCCTATGGTCCCATCCCGGTTTGGCAACCGATACGCCTATGGCCATGTGCACGAGGATGGGCGTGATCTCGTTGTGTCGGGTGGCATCGGGTGCTCGATCCTTCCGGTTCGGTTTGGGGTGACGCCGGAAATTACGGTGGTTGAGCTGTCGGCATGACAGGTGGAAACCTGCCGAAAGGGCAACTTTCGAATTGAGACCCATTGTACGGCCCCCCGCAATACCTAGCTATAATATGCGGAGGGAGAGAACCGCCAAATAGTTGAAAAACAACACAGTTGCGCGTGAAGGACACCGTTCACGTGAGGCAGAAGTTATGCCCGTAGGGCGAGGGAACGAGACGTCCACCTTTACAGGAGACCATTATGGCAGCACTTGAACAGGGAACATGGGTCATCATCGCAGACGGCGAAAAGGCACTGGTGATGGAGAATATCACCGACGCGCAGGATCCCAATCTGGTCGTTGTGTCGGTCGAGGAACCGACCGCTTCACAATCAAAGCCAACAGATCGTGCCGGGCGTCGATATGACGGCGGGCCCAGACAGAAATCGGCGGTCGAGGAAGACCATTGGAAAGCCCATGCCAAATCTCTGTTTGTTCAGGATGTGGCCAATCTGCTGAACCGCAAGGGTCTGAAGGGTGCCTTTAAACGGCTGGTTCTGGTTGCCAGCCCGCATGTGCTGGGGTTGTTGCGCCGCAGGTTGCACAGTGATGTGCTGGCCAAGGTCGTGGCCGAGGTCGACAAGACCTTGACCAACCATCCGCTACACAAAGTTGAAAAAATACTGGTCACACGGCTGGCACGGCCTGCCTGATTGACCTCAAGACAATGCCGGGCGGCAGGTGCCGCCCGTCACCTTTGTGTCATTGCAGCAATTCGCGCAGGCTGGACATGGCCGCGCTTGGGGTATCGACCCAGGTGACAAAATCCGACAGAGATCCTTCGGCAAAGCCTTGCCCGATTACATGATCCAGCAATGTGTGCAGACTGTCCCAGTATCCATCGACATTCATGACCAGAATGGGCTTGTCATGCAGGCCCAACTGCCGCCATGTCAGCGCCTCGAACAGCTCGTCCAGCGATCCGGGGCCACCGGGTAGAACAACCACAGCGTCCGCGTTCATGATCATGACCTTCTTTCGCTCGTGCATCGTTTCGGTGACGACGAACCGGGTCAGGTCTGTCTTGCCGACCTCGCGCCGCAGCAGATGCACCGGGATGACGCCAAACGTATCGCCGCCAGCCGATTGTGCCGCGCGCGCGACTTCTCCCATCAGACCGACGTCTCCGGCGCCGTAGACAAGGCGCCAGCCTTCCTGGGCCAGCAGGGTTCCGAACTGGCTGGCGGCCTGGGAATAGGTCGGATTTGCGCCATTGCGTGACCCGCAATACACACAGACAGATTTCTGGGGCATGGAATGGCGTCTCCGGGCTTGTGTCAGAGGTTTTGACCCCTGATAGCGGGATTGATAGATTGGCTCAACCGTCCGATGGAATGCCTGACACTCAGGGCATTTACGGGTCGGAGTGAAAGGAACAGAATGAACGCCAAATCGGGAAGCGGAAGCTCTGGAACATTTGTCTGGGGGCTGGTTGCGGGTCTCGTCGCCGTGCTGGGCGCAGGCGGTCTTTATCTGTCAGGCGTATTCGGCCCCGCGCCGGTGCAGGCACCGCCTGAGACCGATGTTGTCGCACAGCAACCCACTGACGCGCCGGAAAGTGAGCCTTCCGCAGCACCGGTCGAGGACACCCAGGCTGAGGCAACGACACCAGAAGAACCTGCAGACGAGACGGCCGAGACCGCTGCGCCCGAAGCTGAGGCCGAGGCGGAAGAGTCTGCGCCAGAAGCCCCCGCCGTGGCGGCCCCGGTTCTGGATCAAATTTTTGTTGAACCGGACGGGAACACTTTGCTTTCGGGAAAAGCCGACCCCGGGTCTGAGGTCAACGTGATGCTGGATGGTCAGACGGTTCACAGTTTTACGGTGGATGACTCCGGTCAGTTTGCCGAGTTTCTTTCGATCCCGTACGACGATGATGCACGCGGGTTGGTTCTGGAGACGCAAAATGACGATCAGCCTGTGCGCTCAGACGATTACCTGATTGCGGCGTTGCCGGAACCTGAACCGCAATCCGAAGCGCCGGCAGCTACCGAAGCGCCAGCAGCTGCCGAGGCCCCGGCCGCCGAGCCAGAAACGCCGGTGGAGGAGAGCAACGATACAGAAGTTGCCGAATTCGACACATCGACCGAACAAAGCACGGACACGGCAGAAACCGAAGTCGCCGAGGCCGAAACGCCGCAGGCTGAGACGCCGGATACCGACACTGCGGCTGCCGAAGTGGCAGAGCAGGAGGAAACCACGGCTGATACTACTGCCGAAGCTCCGGCTGAGACCGCCGAAGAACCGAGCCAGCAGGTGGCCATCCTGCGTTCCGGTGAAGAGGGTGTCGAGTTGGTCCAACCGCCTGCGGCCAGCGACACGCCAACCGATCAGGTGGCATTGGATACCATTGGCTATTCGAATGAAGGCGAGGTTGAACTGACCGGGCGCGTACAGGATGATTCATCGGTGCGCCTGTATCTGGACAACACCCTTGTGGCCGATCTGAACCCCGAGGATGACGGCCAGTGGCGTGGTGAGATCGAAGGCGTCGATCCCGGCGTCTATACCCTGCGGGTGGATGAGGTGTCGCCCGAGGGCGATGTCGTCAGCCGCATCGAAACCCCGTTCCAGCGCGAGCCGATCGAAACCTTGTTGGCCGCCGAAGCCGCGACAAATCCCGATTCGTCCGACAATGTATCGACAATCCGGGCGGTCACGGTTCAAAAGGGCGACACATTGTGGGCAATCTCGCGTGAGCGGTTTGGCGACGGTGTTCTGTATGTCAAACTGTTCGAGGCCAACCGCGAGTCGATCCGCGACCCTGATCTGATCTACCCCGGGCAAATCTTCACAATCCCCGAATAACACACAACCTCTGGCCCGTTTCGGGCCGGGGCCAATCTCAGACCGCAGTTAAGGTACGTGATGAGACGAACGCCCCCGACCCAATCCGACGACAGGCAGACCCCGGACGCACAGCAGTCGGGCTGGCGCACCATCCGCAAGGTCACACCCTATCTGTGGCCCGAGGATGAGCCATGGGTAAAGCAGCGCGTCGTTCTGGCAATGGCGATGTTGGTCTTGGCCAAGCTGATCGCTGTCTATACGCCGATTCTGTACAAGGGCGCGGTTGACGGGCTTGCGGGTGAGGGCGTGCCGCCGCTGGCGTTGGGGGCGGTGGGGTTGACTGTAGCCTATGGCGTGGCGCGGATGATGACCGTCGGGTTCCAGCAATTGCGCGATGCCCTGTTCGCACCGGTGGGGCAAAGGGCCCTGCGCGCATTGGCGCTTGAAACCTTTCGGCACATTCACCAATTGTCGATGCGTTATCACGTGACGCGGCGCACGGGCGGCCTCAGCCGGATCATCGAGCGTGGGGTGAAGGGTGTCGAATTCCTGTTGCGGTTTTTGCTGTTCTCCATCGGGCCGCTGATACTGGAATTGGTGCTGGTCGCGGTCATTCTGATGTGGCTGTTCGACGTCTGGTATCTGGTCGTGGTGGCGGCCACGATTGCACTGTATATCTGGTTCACCTTTGCCGTGACCGAATGGCGGGTGAAGCTGCGGCGCGAGATGAACGATCAGGATACCGAGGCCAACCAACGCGCCATCGACAGCCTGCTGAACTTTGAAACCGTCAAGTATTTCAACGCCGAAAAGCGCGAGGCCGAGCGTTACGACGTGTCGATGAAGGCCTATGCGCAGGCGGCACTAAAAACGGCCTATTCTTTGGCGTTCCTGAACTTCGGTCAATCCATGCTGATCACAGCCGGGCTAATCGGTGTGATGGTGCTGGCGGCTATCGGGGTTCAGAACGGCTCGCTGACGGTGGGCGATTTCGTCATGGTCAACGCCTATATGATCCAGATCACCGTGCCGCTGAACTTCCTTGGCACGGTCTATCGCGAAATCCGGCAGTCTCTGGTCGATATGGGGCAGATGTTCGACCTGCTTGAACAACCCTCCGAGGTGACCGACAAGCCCGACGCGCCTGATCTGCAGGTGACGGGGGGGCAGGTGACGCTGGAAAATGTGCATTTCGGCTATGACCCGGATCGGGAGATTCTGCGCGGCGTTTCCCTGACGGTTCCGGCGGGGAAAACCGTGGCCATTGTGGGCGCGACCGGGTCGGGAAAATCCACGATCGGGCGGTTGTTGTTCCGGTTTTATGACGTAACCGGCGGCGCGCTGAAGATCGACGGGCAGGACGTGCGCGACGTGACCCAATCCAGCCTGCACGCCGCCATTGGCGTGGTGCCGCAGGATACTGTCCTGTTCAACGACACCATCCGCTATAACATAGCTTATGGCCGGAACGGCGCCAGCCAGGCCGATGTCGAAGCAGCGGCGCGGGCCGCACAGATCCACGACTTTATCGAAGGTCTGCCCCAGGGCTATGATACCACTGTGGGCGAGCGCGGGCTGAAACTGTCGGGCGGCGAGAAACAGCGCGTGGGCATCGCGCGCACCTTGCTGAAGAACCCGCCGATCCTGTTGCTGGACGAGGCCACATCGGCGCTGGACACCGATACCGAGCAGGATATCAAGGATGCGCTGGCCCGTGCAGGCGAGGGCCGGACCGTGATGACCATCGCCCATCGTCTCAGCACCATTGCCGAGGCTGATCAAATCGTGGTTCTGGAACAGGGCGAAATAATCGAGCAGGGCACCCATGACGAGCTGCTGTGGCAAGAGGGGCGCTATGCGCAGCTTTGGAGTCGTCAGCAATCGGATGTGCAGGCGGCCTGATGCTGCCGCGCCCTAGGCCGACAGCGGGAATATGTGCTGTCGAGCCACAGTTTTGAACCAGAGATCGACTACGCGGCTTTCCGTTTGACCCGGTTACCAGTGTCAACAATACAAAACCCAAGGCGTCCTGCCAGGCAGTTCGACCGGAACTCATATAAAGGAATATCGGATGAAAATGCGTGCAGCAGCAGCGGTGACTGCAACTTTGTTTTCGGTGAACTCTGCGTTAGCCGAGGATCTGGATTTCGTGATCGTCAATGAAACCAGCGTTGATTTGATTGAATTCAATGTCTCGCCTGCGTCTTCCAACAGCTGGGAAGGGAATTTGCTACAAGGCGATTATCTGGCTTCGGATTACGAAGTCGGCGTTTTGATCGCAGATGGGTTGATCACCTGCGTGTATGATATTCGCGGCAAATTCAGCGACGGAGAAGCGGTCGAAGATTACGGTCTCGACCTGTGCGAACTGGGTGAGTACGCTTTCGTCGAATAAGTCGAATACCACAGTAATAAAGGCGAACCCGAAGGTTCGCCTTTTCTTATTCTGCGGCCTTCAGGGGTGTTGAAGGCGGATGGTCGGGACGATCTTTCTCCGCCTCCGGCGCATCCGGCGGGGCATCTGCATCGTCGGCCCAGAAAACCTCGGTCGATTGCATCTGACGGGCCGTGCGGCCGATCTCGATGTCCTGCGCGATCTGGCTGGCGCGCCCCCCGGTCAGACCGGCCAGCGCCTTGGCCAGCCAGATCGTATAGGTAACCACCCAAACCCGCAGCGCCAGAAGCGATGGCGTCACGATCAGTGTCAGGACCGTCGCGGTGCCCAGGCCAAAGACAACAGCCGTGGCCAGCTGTTTCCACCACAGCGCGGTGGGGCTGTCGATGGAATAACCGCCGTTGATGAAGTCCAGCGACAGGCCGAACATCATCGGTGTCAGACCCGCCATCGTCGTCAGCGTCGTCAGCAACACGGGCCGAATTCGGGCCTCGGCGGTGCGAATGATGGCCTCGATCCGGGGCATCTGTCGGCTGTATTCCTGATAGGTGTCGATCAGAACAATGTTGTTGTTCACCACGATCCCCGCCAACGCCACAATGCCCGTGCCCGTCATGATGATCGAGAATGGCTGCTCCATCCACATCATCCCGATCAGCACCCCGGTGGTGGACAAAATCACCGCCAGCAGCACCAGAACCGAATTGTAGAACGAGTTGAACTGCGCCAGCAGGATCACGAACATCAGACCAAGGGCACCGGCAAAAGCGTTCATCAGGAAGGCACCGGATTCCTCCTGATCCTCCTGATCGCCGGTCCATTCCCAACTGATCACATTGGAAAAGGGACCGGTTTCCAGCCATTCTGTCAGAACGGTTATCCGCTCGTTCGGGTTGATCAGCGCGAATTGGGCCTCTTCGCCTTCAATCGCGCTTTGCAACGCGTCGATAGTGGTGTTGTTTGTCAGCTGAACCAGCTCATAAGCCATGCCCGCGGGATTGGTCAGGACCGTGCCCGTTGGCTCTGCCCCCTCGCTGACTGCGCGCATGATGGCCATGCGTTGCTCGGCGCCGTCTGAGTCTTCGACAAAGACTTTGGTCAGCCCAGGTTCGACATCCGCCTTGACGTCATAATACCGCTCCTGATTGACACGGTCGATCTGCGCCAGCTTGGCCACTGGCTTTCGGCTGACAAAGTTCGACAGCGGGACAAGCCCGTCGGGCGTGCGTACTTTGAGCGTATCCAGCGTGGACAGGACCCTGTCTTCTTCGGGCAGGCGGACGCGGATCTCGATCTCTTCGTCGGTGCTGACGGGGCGCATCTCGCCCAGCAGGATGCCGCGGGTGACCAGTTGCACCATCGCGCCCACGGTCGCCACATCTGCGCCGAAACGACCGGCTTTGGCCACATCGACGTCGATCTGCCAGTCAATGCCGGGCAGGGGCATGGTGTCTTCGATCTTGATCAGCCCGGGTGTTGTGTCAAAAGCCTCGCGCGCAGCCAGCGTGGCCGAGGTCAGGTCCTCCCAACTGTCGCCTTTGATGCGCAGGTGCACCGGTTTGGCTGAGGCTGGGCCCTGTTCCAGCGCGGCCAGTTCCACCACGATCCCGGGGATTGTGGCCAACTGCGCGCTCAACTCTTCGAGGACAAAGTTGCCGTCATATTCGGGGGCAACCTCTTCTTTTTCAAACCCGATTAGGCGCGAAATTGGCCCCCAGAACCAACCTGTGAATTGCTCAGAAATGGTTGGACGATTTTCCCAAGGAATTAGTTCGAACTGCACACGGCCCACGGTGTCGGCTGGTGCCTGCGCACCGCCGTTGTTCTGATCCAGACCGCCGGAGCCCGCAAAGGCAAAGACGTTGATAACCGCCGGATGGGCGCTGATGATATCCTCAGCCGCCAACACCATCGCGTCTTTTTCCACCAGCGACAGGTTGCCCCGCGCACGGACATAGGCTGTGGCCTGTTCCGGTTCGCTTTCGACAAAGAATTCCACCCCGCGCGAGTTCTGCGGGAACAGGATGAACGCGATGTAGAACACCAATCCGAACACCACTGCCAGTGATACAACCGGCATGACCGGATTGCCGACCAGGAACTTGATGACATAACCAAAGGGCGTGTGCTCTTTCGCCGTATGCACCTGCTCTTCGACCTTCCGTTCAATCCTTGCGGCGCTCAGCGTGACCGATCCGGCAAACGCCCCAAACAGGAAAAGCAAGGCCCCCGCGACCGCACCACCAGGCAGCAAATAGCCGGGGTTCAGCATTTGCATGGCGCCAAGGAAGATCAGGTACAGCGACGGCGGCACCAACATGGCCCGCACCCACCACGGGCTGTGCGCTCGTAACCAGTTCGATGTGCGCTCAAACGTGCGGCTGAGACGCCCGGACACGCCGCCCATGACGGGCAGATAGATCAGCGCCACGATCAGCGAGGCCGAGAGGACAAAGATCAGCGTGACGGGCAGCATCCCCATGAATTCACCCGGAACGCCGGGCCAGAACAGCATGGGCAGGAAGGCACACAAGGTCGTGGCGGTCGATGACACAATGGGCCAGAACATGCGCTGTGCCGCCTGAACATAGGCGTGCATCGGGCCGACGCCCTCTTTGATGCGCTTGTCGGCGTATTCCACCACGACAATCGCGCCGTCGACCAGCATACCGACCGCAAGGATCAGACCGAACATGACGATATTCGAAATGCTGACGCCCATCACGGCAAGGAAAGCAAAGCACAGCAGGAATGAGGTTGGAATGGCAAATCCGACCAGCAAGGCCGCGCGTGTACCTAGGGAGGCCAGCACCACGATCATCACCAGTGCAATCGCCGTCAGAACCGATCCTTCCAGCTGGCTGACCATTGAACCGACGATGCGGCTCTGGTCGTTCGAGGTGCCGACTTCGACGGCGGCCTGCAGTTCGGGCGGCCATTTGGTCTGGGCAGTGACAAGGGCCTGTTTCACCTGCTCAACCGTGTCGATCAGGTTGAACCCTTTGCGTTTGACCACCTGCAGGGCCACTGTGGCTTCGCCATCGAACCGGGCGGTGCCTTCACGGTCCTCAAAGGTATAGTTAATCTCGGCCAGCTCACCGAGGGTAACCACGCGGTCGCCATTGACCTTGACCGGCAGCCCGTAAACGTCGCGCGCCGTCTTGAAGGATGACGGGATTTTGACCGAGAACGTGCCCTGCGCGGTCTCAACCTCGCCCGCGGCAATCAATTGGTTGTTGTTGCGCACCACGTTGATCAACTCGGCGGCAGTCACGTTATAGGATTCCAGCCGCAGCGGGTCGATAACGACCTCCAGCAGCTCATCGCGGTTGCCCGCAATCCCGGCCTCAAGCACCGAATCCAACGCTTCGAGGTCGTCCTGAAGGTCTTTGGCAATGCGCGCCATAGTGCGTTCGGGAACGGCACCGGTCAGGTTCACGATGACGATGGGAAATTCGGAAAAGTTGATCTCGGTGAGAGTGTATTGTTCCGCGCCATCGGGAAACTCGGCCTGCGCGCTGTTCATTGCGTCGCGTACATCGGCGGTGATGGCAGTCTTGTCCCAGCCGAAATCAAATTCCAGCCCGATACCGGCATACCCTTCGGCGGCGGTGGCAGTAATCTCCTTGAGACCGTCCAGATCCGCCAGCTCGGTTTCCATCGGTTTGACCAGAAGGTTTTCCGAATCCTCGGCTGAGATACCCGGAAACGAAACCGAGACGAACAGGGCGGGAATCTCTATATCCGGCTCGCCTTCCTTCGGCAGGCCGACATAGGCAAATCCGCCCACCACAAGCGATATCGCAATGAATGCCAGAACCATTCTGGCACGGCCGGCGGCCCAACTGACGATACCCGTCATTGCGATGCTTCCCTGTAGGTCGGCGCCACGGTCACGCCGCTTGTCACGAATTCCTGGCCTACAACGATCACATCGGTCGTTTCGGGCAATCCGCCGATCCACGCCCCCTCGGAGGTGTCGCGCAACAGCTCAATCGGCATGAAGTCAACGACATTACCGGCGCCGACTATGCGCACACCTAACTGACCGTCATTGTTCAGCGTCAGGGCCGATTGCGGCAGCAGATGCGCCTTGACGCCTTCGGCTGCGATCCGGATGTCGGCAGTCTGACCGTCGCGGATCAGCAATTCGGGGTTGGGAACTGTGATTTCGACCTCAAAGGTGCGGGTCGTCTCATCCGCAGAGCGGCTTAGGAAGGTAACGCGACCTTCGACCTGCAGGCCGGTGACCAGCTGCGCCGAGGCCATCGACCCCACAAGGATCCGGTTAACTTCGGCTTCGGGCACGAAGCCAACCAGCTTGATCGGATTAAGCTGAATCACCGTCGCGCAAAGCGATCCGGGCTGCATCAGGCTGCCCAGTTCGGCCGTATCACTTTCCAGCAGCCCCTTGAACGGGGCTTCGATGGTCAGGCGGTCCATTTCGCGATGGGCCGCAGCAACCTCGGCTGCGGCGGCCTCAATCCCGGCCTGCGTGGCCTCCAGCCCGGCTTCGGCGGATTTGATTCCTGCCGAGGCAGAGCTCATGGCCGCCTCGCTGGAAATGCGGCGGGTTTCCGAGCCGAACCCGCTCTCGGACAATCGGTTGGCCGCTTTCAGGTTAATATCGGCTTCGGCCACCAGCGCATGTGCCTCTTCCAGCCGGGCCTCGGCCTCGGGGATGCGGCTTTCGGCCTCCAGCTTGCCGGCCAGCGCTTCGGCCAGGCCAGCCGGGCGGGTGCCCGGATCAAGCTCGCACAGCAGATCGCCCGCTTCGACAAACGTCCCCTTGCGCTTGGGTTCGGACAACACGGTCGAAGTGGTCTCGGCCAAAACCTCAACCTGACGGTTCGCCTTGGTCTGGCCGCGCAGCTGCACCGCGCTGCCAATCTCACGCGCTGTTGAACGGTAGGCGACGACGCCAACGGCGTTTTCCGCAACGGCAATCGCGTCTTCAGCAGGGTCTTGGGACGTTTCGGTCTGGTCGTCACCGCGACCTGCAAATGCAAACAGTTCGTCGCGCTGGAAAACCAAAAAATACAATGCAACAGTGACCAAAACCGCGTTGATGAGGGAAATCAACCGCATACAATGCCTCTCTCAGATATCTTAGCCAATGTAACATTGGCTTACATGCTTTCAAATGGGGGTGAGTCCCCTGCATGTCCATACTGAACTGAATAGTTCGGTTTACTTTTTTAGGCAAGAGGTGCCGTTATATCGTCAAATGTGTAAATTCGGGCACTTGGCTTGGCCGTGGTGGCGGGGTATGACATGGTGCCAGAAAGCCGAATACAACGCCCGGGGGCAGGATGAGCGACGTCGACAGTTTTATTGATGAGGTCACCGAAGAGGTGCGCCGCGACCGCATGTACCTGCTTTTGCGCCGCTGGGGCTGGGTTGGGGTTGTGGCCGTTGTCGCCATTGTCGGCGGTGCGGCGTTTAACGAATACCGCAAGGCCCGCGATACCGGCCAAGCCGAGGCGCTGGGCGACTCGATTCTCTCGGCGCTGTCCGAGAACGGCTCGACCGAGCGTGCCGCAAAGCTGGAAGAGGTTCAGGCCCAATCAGTGGGCGGGGATGCGGTATTGAACATGCTGTTGTCCGCCTTGCAGGTCGAGGCCGGGTCCGTAGCGGACGCAGTCGAGCGTCTGAATGCCATCGCCGTACAGGGCGATCTGCCCCAGATTTACCGCTCGATCGCCAGTTTCAAGGCATTGTTGCTGCAGGTTGATACCTTGCCAGCCGCAGACCGACGCCAGCAGTTTGAAGCCCTGGCCACACCGGGCGCGCCGCTGCGCTTGCTGGCCGAGGAACAACTGGCCCTCATCGATGTGGCCGAAGGTGAGACACAAGCCGCAATTGACCGCCTGCAAGCCCTGCGTCAGGACGCAGAAGCCAGCTTTGACCTGCAGCAACGTGCAGGACAGTTGATTGTGGCGCTTGGCGGCGAACCCGAGCCGCTTGTGGCGCAACAGGGCTGACCCAAGGCGTGGCAAAACGGTATATGACAGGCGAGTGCAAAAGATCATGGTAACAAGACTTTCTCCACGTTTTGGACTGGTGGCGTCGGCGCTTGGCCTGATGGCGCTGAGTGGCTGTCAGGAACCCGAAGTGATCCTGCCCGGCGCGCGCGAGGATATTCGTCCCGCGATTGACAATGAAACGGTTGAAACCCGCGGGTCCAAACCGATCAGCCTGCCGGGGCAAAGCGCGAATACAACCTGGCCGCAAAGCCCCGGTACGCCCGCCTTCCGAACAACCAACGCCGCCCTGCGCGCAGCGCCGCAGCGGATCTGGTCGACCTCAATCGGGGCCGGTGATGCGCGCAAACAGCGGATTACTGCAGATCCGGTTGTTGCGGGTGGATTGATCTATACGCTGGATGCGGCGGCAACAGTTTCGGCGGTCACTCCGCAGGGGCAGGTGGCGTGGAGCACCAATGTCATCCCGCCCAATGAAAAAGATATCGACGCGACCGGCGGCGGCGTCGCGTATGCGGATGGGGTCCTTTACGTCTCGTCCGGGTTTGGTCGGCTGACGGCGCTGGATGCAAAAACCGGAACACAGCGCTGGCAAAAACGTTTGAACGCAACCGGCAGCGGTGCGCCTTTGGTCAGCGGTGGCCTGCTGTATCTGGTGGCTGGTGACGATACCGGCTGGGCCGTCAACACCAAGGATGGGCGCATTGCCTGGCAGATTCAGGGCACGCCCAGCGTTGGCAATGTTCTGGGTGCCCCGGCGCCGGTCGTGACATCTGATCTGGCGGTGTTTGCCTTTGGCTCGGGCGATATTGCCGCTACTTTCCGCAAGGGCGGTATCCGGCGCTGGAATGCGTCTGTTGCTGGTGGGCGCCGTGGACGCGCCGCAGGTCGTGTCGTGGATGTGACCGGCGGGCCGATGGTATCTGGCGACACGATCTATATCGGCAACCATTCGGGGCGCACGGTCGCCTTTGACGCGACCACGGGGACGCGGCGCTGGACCGCGCCCGAAGGTGCGGTGGACACGGTCTGGCCTGCGGGAAACAGCATCTTTCTGATCAGTGACCGCAATCAGTTGATCCGGCTGGACGCCGCCGATGGTTCGATCGTCTGGGCGCAGGATTTGCCTGGCTTCGTCAAGGACAAACGCGGACGTCGGGGCCCGATCTTTGCCCATTACGGCCCGATTGTCGCCGGAGGGCGCGTTGTCGTCGCCTCAAATGACGGAGCCCTGCGCTTTTTCAACCCTGTTGACGGTTCGCTGGTTCATCAGGTCGAAGTACCGGGCGGGGCGACCACCGCGCCCGTTGTAGCGGGCCAGACGCTGTATGTCGTATCGACCAAGGGTGAACTGTACGCTTTCCGTTGACGGAAAGATGCGCTAAAGGGCGCTTCTTGAGTCTTGAAAGTTGAGTATCATGTCGCTGACCCTCGCCATTGTGGGGCACCCCAATGTGGGCAAATCCACCCTGTTCAATCGCCTTGTGGGCAAACGTCTGGCTTTGGTCGACGACCAGCCCGGTGTGACGCGTGACCTGCGCGAAGGCGAAGGGCGTCTGGGTGATCTGCGCTTTACCGTCATTGATACGGCGGGTCTTGAGGACGCGACTGATGACAGCTTGGAGGGACGGATGCGTCGCCTGACCGAGCGTGCCGTGGACATGGCAGATGTCTGTCTGTTCATGATCGACGCGCGTGTAGGCCTGACACCAACGGACGAAATGTTCGCCGAAATCCTGCGTAAACGTTCGAAACACGTGATCCTTGCGGCCAACAAGGCCGAAGGTAACGCTGCCGATGCGGGTGTGCTTGAGGCTTACAACCTGGGCCTTGGCGAGCCGGTCCGTCTGTCGGGTGAGCATGGTGAGGGGATGACTGACCTTTATGCGCAACTGATGCCTCTGGCCGATGCTGCCGAGGAACAGGCGGTTGACGACTCCCCTGAAACCGACATCGAACTGGACGAAGACGGCGAGGGCGAAGCGCCACTGATCTCGGACGCGAAACCCTTGCAGGTGGCCGTTGTGGGTCGCCCGAATGCGGGCAAGTCCACCCTGATCAACAAGATCATGGGCGAGGATCGCCTGCTGACCGGGCCCGAGGCCGGGATTACCCGCGACGCAATCAGCCTGAGAGTGGACTGGGCCGGGCCGGACGGGGACAGCACACCGATGCGTATCTTTGACACCGCCGGGATGCGTAAAAGGGCCAAGGTTCAGGAAAAGCTTGAAAAACTCTCGGTCTCGGATGGTCTGCGCGCGGTGAAATTCGCCGAGGTTGTTGTGGTGCTGCTGGATGCTGCGATCCCGTTCGAACAGCAGGATCTGCGTATCGCCGATCTGGCCGAGCGTGAGGGCCGCGCCGTTGTCGTTGCCGTCAACAAATGGGATATCGAGGACGAAAAGCAGGAAAAACTGCGCGACCTGAAGGAGTCATTTGAACGACTGCTGCCGCAACTGCGTGGCGCACCTCTGATCACGGTTTCTGCCAAAACGGGCCGGGGGCTTGAGCGCCTGCGCGCCGCCATTTTGCGGGCACATGACGTCTGGAACCGTCGCGTGCCGACCGCAGCGCTGAACCGCTGGCTGACTGCGATGCTGGAACAACACCCGCCGCCAGCCCCGCAGGGCCGCCGGATCAAGCTGCGTTACATGACGCAGGTCAAGACCCGACCGCCGGGTTTCGTCGTCATGTGCTCGCATCCTGACAAAATGCCGGACAGCTATTCGCGGTATCTGGTCAACGGATTGCGCGAGGATTTCGACATGCCTGGTACTCCCATCCGCCTGACGTTGCGCGGACAGGGCGACAAGAACCCCTATAAGGGGCGGCGTAAAAAGAACGCCGGCGCCCTGGCCAAACATCTCAAGGGCCGGGCGTAACCACGCCAATTTTATGTATTTTTGTCTACGGGGCGTGACACTCGATTTACGCCCGCGTTAGCATTCGTGTGCGTGCATCTGTTCGCGCGCCCTGCCATGCGGAATTTCCGCCTTAGCTTTGATACGAATTTGAACCGGGCATCGTGGGAGCGGGCTTGATGGATTTGAGGGAATACACGCGACAATACGCGGTGCAGGACAACAAGCTGGCCGCGCTTAG
>CAXXPZ010000089.1:0-21769 GCA_963422555.2 uncultured Ruegeria sp. | reverse complement strand
CGGGTCCCGGTCAATGCGCGATCCGGTGCTCGAACTGAAACCGGCTTTCACGGCCGCTATGTTCTGGGTGTATTGAGTCCGAAGTTTCATGTAGTCCTCGTATTGTCGGTCGGTGATAAAACGCCCAGGCATCCAATCCTCTTTCTGGTTTGAAGATTGGAAAATCCTGACCGCTGTCACCGCCAACCGCACGGATAAAATCCGCGCGAGATTTTGGCGAAAGCTCCAGTCGGGCTACGCCCTCCTTATGCTTTCGCCAAAATCACCCACCTGCAATGTCGCTGACTTTCATGAGCGGTGTCGCTGGACAACGAGGATGTCTATGGTCGCGAATACGATCTGGACGTGTTCAACATCGTGGCGGTGGACGATTTCAACATGGGCGCGATGGAGAACAAGGGGCTGAATATATTCAACTCGTCTGCTGTTCTGGCCAGCCCCGAAACCTCGACCGACATGAATTTCGAACGGATCGAGGCGATCATTGCCCATGAGTATTTCCACAACTGGACCGGCAACCGCATCACCTGTCGCGACTGGTTCCAACTGTGCCTGAAAGAGGGTCTGACCGTGTTTCGCGACGCACAGTTCACCTCGGACATGCGCTCGGCCCCGGTGAAACGCATCCACGACGCCATCGACCTGCGCGCGCGGCAATTCCCCGAGGATAATGGCCCGCTATCGCATCCTGTCAGACCCGAAAGCTTTCAGGAAATCAACAACTTCTATACGTCGACTGTCTATGAAAAGGGCGCCGAGGTGATCGGAATGCTCAAACGTCTGGTCGGCGACGCGGTCTATGCCAACGCGCTGGAGTTGTATTTCGACCGCCATGACGGACAGGCCTGCACGATCGAGGATTGGCTGAAAGTGTTTGAGGACGCTTCCGGCCGGGATCTGACCCAGTTCAAACGTTGGTACAGTCAGTCCGGCACGCCGCGCGTCGCGGTGTCCGAGGATTGGGCCAATGGCACATACACTCTGACCCTCAGCCAGACGACCCACCCCACCCCCGGACAGCCCGACAAGCAACCGCAGGTCATACCGGTTGCCGTAGGTCTGTTGAGCCCGAACGGGGACGAGATACGCGAAACGCAGGTTCTGGAACTGACCGAGACGCAGCAGAGCTTTGAATTCACCGGGTTGTCTGCCAAGCCGGTTCCGTCGATCCTGCGGGATTTCTCGGCCCCGGTGATCCTTGACCATGACATTTCCAATTCTGAGCGTGCCTTTCTGCTGGCGCATGACACCGATCCGTTCAACCGCTGGCAGGCAGGGCGGTCGCTGGCCGAGGACAGCCTGCTGCGCATGATCATGCAGGATGCGGCTCCGGATGCGGACTATCTGGACGGACTGCTGGCGGTGTTGCGCGACGGCGATCTGGACCCGGCCTATCGGGCGCTGATGCTGGGACTGCCCACGCAATCAGAGCTTGCCGCCGCCCTGTCGGACGCCGGGCAGACACCCGACCCCATGGCGATCTGGACTGCGGTTGAGACCCTGCGGCAGGCCACTGCGCAGCATATGCAGGACCTGCTGCCGCGTCTTCACAGCGAGGCGTTGGTGGATGATCCTTATCAGCCTGATGCCGAGCAATCCGGCAAGCGGGCTTTGGGCAGCGCGGCGCTGGCGCTGACGACACGTCTGGACGGAGGTGCAAAGGCGGCCGAAGAATACGGTAAGGCCGACAATATGACCCAGCAATTGGCGTCACTGGCCTGCCTGCTGCGCGCTGGCAAGGGCGAGGCGCAGTTGTCCGCGTTCCAGAATCAATGGCAGCATGATCGTCTGGTCATGGACAAGTGGTTCGGCCTGCAGGTGTCCATGTCGGCCCCGGATGCGACGTCAGAAACGGCCCGATCCCTGACCGAACACGCCGATTTCAACTGGAAAAACCCCAACCGGTTCCGCGCTTTGATGGGATCGCTGGCAGCAAATCATGCCGGATTCCACCAGGCTGACGGGACGGGCTACGCGTTGCTGGCCGAATGGCTGATCCGGCTGGATCCGGTCAATCCGCAGACCACGGCAAGGATGTGTTCCGCCTTTCAGACGTGGAAGCGGTATGACGCGGACCGTCAGGCGCTGATGCGCGCGCAACTGACACGCATCGCCGAAACCCCCAACCTGTCTCGCGATACGACCGAAATGGTCTCGCGCATTTTGGGCGGATGACCGCGAATATGCAGCCCTTTGAGTTTACCCGTCACAACCGATCCCAGCGAACGGTTGTGATCCTGATCTGTGTTTACGCGGTTCTGATCGGGCTGGTGATTCTGTTCAGCGCGGCGTGGTGGCTGATGGGCTTGCTGTCCTTGGTCACACTGCCCGCCGTCTGGGACGTGGTGCAAAACTCAGGCGCGGGGGTGCGATTGGACGACAAAACCATCAGTTGGCACACGGGCAATCGCAAGGGTGAAATATCGCTGTCACAGGTTGACCGGTTCCGGTTCGATACCCGTTGGGATTTCTCGGTTCGCGTGTCTGCCGTCCTGGAATCGGGAAAGCGAGTGCGTCTGCCGGATGAGTCGCTGCCACCCCACAGAGGCTTTGAAGAGGTGCTTCAAGCCGCCGGTTTCGCCGTAGAACGCCATCATTTTAGAGTATTTTGAAACGATCGACCCTCAGACAACGGATTGACCCCAAAACGAGAATACCCGTGGCTTTATCTTGATTTAAGCGAGAATTCTGGCCAAACTTGAAGGGTTACTAGTGTGTTCAAGTTCGAGTTTTGCCATGGTCCGGTTTTTTGGGGCTTTATTTGCCCGTTATTTCACTTCATCTCGCCCGCCTCAACAGCACCCGTTTGCGACGGCTGCCGTTAATGGTGCCGAACATGTTGCGGCAGGCCAGTTGAACATTCCCGTTGCCTCTCAGGATAGCGATGAGCAGATCGGCCATCGCTCGATTGAACGTGGTCGCTATTTGGCGCGGCAGGGCCTGTGGTCGCAATTGTCGTCTGAAATGCGGACTGCGGACAAGGCCGGAGAGCCCTACCCTATAACCGAATTGCTCGCCTTTGGCGCGCGCTCGGACGTGGTGCTTGCGGTCGAACACGCGCTGTCCGACGGCAAAGCCATTGCGGATTATGATCTGCTGTGCGGAATTTCCGAGTTGGAAGGGGAAATGAACGATAGCCCCGACGATCCGATGATCGGTCTTGTTGTTGCGCGGGCGCATATTGATCTGGCCTGGGCCTGGCGCGGCAAGATGCCCGAGGCCAAACTGCCCCGTCTGCACAGGTCGCGCTGCACGGCGCATTTCGACCGCGCAGCCGAAATTCTGGCCGCTTGCCGTAAACAGGCCAAGGAAAGCCCCGCCATTGCCGCAGCGGATTGCGCCCTGCTGGCCGGTCATCGCGACGCACATACCCGGGTGGCCGACAAGTTCGAATCTCTGATCCGGTTGGACCCGCACAATTACCGGCATATGCGCGCCATGGGCACGCATCTGCTGCCCCGGTGGTTCGGAAGTTATGAAACCCTTGAGAACAAGGCGCTCCGCACCGCGGCCAGCACCCAGGCGATCTGGGGTGCGGGCGGGTACACCTGGGTTCAGTTTGATGCCATTGCGCAGGATGACGAAGCCTGCGCCCGCGTCGATGTCGCCTATTTCCTGGACGGACTGCGCGACATCGTTGCGCATCGCCCCGGTCAGGACATGATCAACCTGCTGGCCGCCTATTGCGCGATCACCCTGAAGAACCGGATGGGTCGCAATGCAAAAGCCGATCAGGTGCGCCGCCAGATTTGCGAAGCCGCCGATTGGTTGATCCGCGATCACCTGACCGAACTGCATCCACTGATCTGGGCACACGCCGCCAACGGGTTCGACAACAGCCTGCGCATCAACTCGACCGAGCGTTTTGCCGCCGGTGGGCACCGCGACGCCTTGCGCGCCATCGGCAATCTATTCCGGGACGAGCTGCGCAGCGGCAAAAGCGTGACTTTTACGCCCAGTGGCCTGCAGTTTTCCAGAAACTGACGCCGCCCGGAATCCCCGATTAAGACCCATTCCCCCTTGCCCCTCGGTCGCGGCAGGCATAATACGCTGGTCTAGATTTCTGCGGATACGAGGCGCGCCATGCTCGACCTGACTTATGATATGCCCAAACCCAAAACCGTTGCCGGGGCCAAGCACGATTGGGAACTGGTGATCGGGATGGAGGTGCATGCGCAGGTCTCATCCAATGCCAAACTGTTCTCGGGCGCATCGACCCAATTCGGGGCGGAACCGAATTCGAACGTGGCTTTTGTGGATGCGGCGATGCCGGGGATGCTGCCGGTCATCAACGAATATTGCGTGGAACAGGCGGTGCGCACCGGGCTGGGCCTGAAGGCAGAGATCAACCTGAAATCGGCCTTTGACCGCAAGAACTATTTCTATCCCGATCTGCCGCAGGGCTATCAGATATCCCAACTGTACCACCCCATCGTGGGCGAAGGCGAAGTGTTGGTCGAGATGGGCGACGGCACCGCGCGTATGGTACGGATCGAACGTATCCACATGGAACAGGACGCGGGCAAATCGATCCACGACATGGACCCGAACATGTCCTTTGTCGATCTGAACCGCACTGGCGTCTGCCTGATGGAGATTGTCAGCCGCCCCGATATTCGCGGCCCCGAAGAGGCTGCCGCTTATATCGCCAAGATCCGTCAGATCATGCGGTATCTGGGCACCTGCGACGGCAACATGCAAAACGGCAACCTGCGGGCCGACGTGAACGTTTCGATTTGCTTGCCCGGTGCTTATGAAAAGTATCAGGAAACACAGGATTTCTCGCATCTCGGCACTCGCTGCGAGATCAAGAACATGAACTCGATGCGCTTTATCCAGCAAGCGATTGAGGTCGAAGCCCGCCGCCAGATTGCCATCGTCGAAGGTGGCGGTACGGTCGATCAGGAAACCCGCCTGTATGACCCAGACAAGGGCGAAACGCGGTCCATGCGCTCCAAGGAAGAAGCGCATGACTATCGCTATTTCCCCGATCCCGACCTTTTGCCTTTGGAGATCGAGCAGGCATGGGTGGACGACATCGCCGCAAAGTTGCCTGAACTGCCGGACGACAAGAAGGCCCGGTTTATCAGCGTGTTTGGCCTGACCGACTACGACGCCTCGGTCCTGACGGCGGATGTGGAATCGGCTGCCTATTTCGAAGAGGTTGCGCAGGGCCGCAATGGCAAACTGGCCGCAAACTGGGTCATCAATGAACTGTTTGGTCGGCTGAAGAAAGAAGATCACGACATCACCGACTCGCCCGTTTCTCCGGCGCAGTTGGGCGGGATCATCGACCTGATCGTCTCGGACGCCATTTCGGGCAAGATCGCCAAGGATCTGTTCGAAATCGTCTATACCGAAGGCGGCGACCCAGCGCAGATTGTCGAAGATCGCGGCATGAAGCAGGTGACAGACACCGGCGCCATCGAGACCGCACTTGACGAGATCATCGCAGCCAACCCGGCGCAGGTCGAAAAGGCCAAGGTGAACCCGAAACTGGCGGGCTGGTTCGTGGGTCAGGTGATGAAAGCCACCGGCGGCAAGGCCAACCCCAAGGCTGTGAACCAGTTGGTGAGCCAAAAGCTGGGATCGTAACCCCCTGCATTGCAAGAATCGAACGGAGTCAGGCCATCGGCTTGACTCCGTTTTCGTTTGCGCTCTTTCTTCGGCACCAGAGAGGTAGGGTGTGATGCAGAACAGATTTGATCAGGAACTTGAAACCCGTCTGATGCGCTATACGGCCATCGACAGCCAAAGCGATGAAACGTCGGCATCGACCCCCAGCACCGCCATCCAGCTTGATGTTCTGAACCTGCTGCGTCAGGAACTGACCGAGATCGGCGCGCAGGATGTCGGGATGACCGGCGATAGCGTCGTGGTCGCGACCATCCCGGGCACTGCGCCGGGGCCAACCATCGGGTTTTTGGCCCATGTGGACACCGCCCCCCAGTTCAACGCAACCGGCGTCAAGCCGCGCGTGATCAAGGGCTATAATGGCGGCGACATCACCTTTCCCGACGATCCCGAACTGGTGCTCTCGCCCGATGAGCACCCCTATCTGGCCGAGAAAATCGGCCATGACCTGATTACCGCTTCGGGCACTACGCTGTTGGGTGCCGATGACAAGGCGGGCGTGTCGATCCTGATGACCATGGCGCGGCATCTGATTGAGAACAGGGACATCGCGCACGGCCCGATCCGCATCGCCTTTACCCCCGACGAAGAGATTGGCCGCGGCGTGACTGAACAACTGCCCAAGGATCTGGGCGCGGATTTCGCCTATTCACTGGACGGGCAGGAAATGGGCGAGATCGAATTCGAGAGCTTTTCAGCCGATAAGGCAGTGATCAAGATCACCGGCGTATCGATCCATCCCGGGCTTGCAAAGGGCAAGATGGTCAACGCCGCCCATCTGGCTGCCAAGATCGTGCAGACCCTGCCGCAAGCTACCATGACGCCCGAGGTCACCGACGGGCGCGAAGGCTTTATTCATATCACCAACATGAATGGCGGCTCGTCCGAGATGGAGATCAAGCTGATCCTGCGCCATTTCGAGATGGACGGGCTTGAAGCGCAGCGCGAACTGGTTCGGCAAGTCTGCGCGGCCGTTCAGGCCACGGAGCCGCGCGCCCAGATCACCTGCGAGATATCACACCAGTATCGCAACATGCGTTACTGGCTGGAAAAAGACATGACGCCCGTCGATCTGGCCCGCGAGGCCTGCCGCGAACACGGGATCGAGCCGGTCTCGGTCCCGATCCGTGGCGGCACGGACGGATCGCGCCTGACCGAATTTGGCACTCCGACCCCCAACATCTTTACCGGGATGCAGTGTATTCATGGGCCGATGGAGTGGATTTCGGTTCAGGACATGGCGCTTGCGACCGAGGTCTGCCTGTCGCTGGTCGGCAAGGCGGCGCGGGGTCAGGGCAACACTGCGGGCTGAATTTTGCCCATGGGCGAAGTTCGCTTTTCCCTGCCCGTCAAAATGATAACGTGCCGGAACACGGCAACCAGGAACGATTGATGCATCGCTACGAATACAAAGTTGTCCCCGCCCCCCAGAAAGGCACCAAGGCCAGGGGTGTAAAAACGCCCGAGGGGCGGTTTGCCAATTCGATCGAGCAGTTGCTGAACCAGATGGGTCAGGACGGCTGGGAGTACCAGCGCGCCGAATTGCTGCCCAGCGAAGAACGCGCTGGCCTGACCGGTTCAGCGGTAAACTGGCGCAACGTGCTGGTGTTCCGCCGCGCAGTGGAAACCGCGACCTCGGAAGATCAGAAACCTGCGGAGGTTTCGGAGGCCGACACCGCGCCGACGGCACGCCCCGTGCCCGGTCCCGAAGAAATCATCCCCGATCCGGCCCCGGCTGCCCCCGCGCCCATTGCGGAAGAGCCCAAAGATCCGCCCCTGACGCTGAGGGACGCCGAAAGCGTACCGCAGGACGATTCCGAGGACGCGGAACCCAAAAACTGATGCGCATTCGGGGCGCGGTAACCCATCACATATCCGGTCACGCTACTGTGGCGTGAAAGTGAGCTGTGAAACAGGCACATTCGACATGGGTTCATGTGGGAGGATGCCATGTCGATTTCACGTCGCAATTTTGCAGGATTGCTAGGGGCCGGGGTTGGACTGCCCGGTGTGCTTTGGGCACAGCAGGATCGCGTGCTCGAATCCCTCAGGTCCACATTGTTCAACAGCAGTGTCGATTTCGATACCGGGATGGATTATCTGCGCCAGCGCGGAAACCCGGACGTGGTCGCGGCGCTGCTGACGGCGATGCGCTTTGCCCGACGTCGGGACGATCAGATTGCCGGGGTCATTGAAAGCCTGACCGGCCAGAACCACGGCACCGATTGGTTCGAGTGGATGTTGTGGCAGGAACGCAATCCCCAGATTGTACCCCACCCCTCGCTCACGCCGTTCAAGCGAGAAGTTCTGTTGGGCCTTGATCAAAATTTCGACCAGTTCCTGCGACCTGAATACCTGCGGCGCGACAGGATGAAGATAAGGCTGGAAGAGATCGCCTGGGGCGGTGTCCGCAAGGACGGAATGAACCGCCCCGGGTTTACCGGAGACTTTTTTGCTCAAGACTCAGGCGACTTTATCAAGGGTGTTCAGGTTTGCATAGAATGCGTCCTCCAGTTCTTGTGGCGGCCGGTGCCCGATCGCGCCGTGCAGCCGCTTGTTGTTGTACCAGCTGACCCAGTCCAGGGTTTCCCACTCAACCTGGCCAACCGTTTTCCATGTGCCGAAGAACTCAATGACTTCGGTCTTGAACAGGCCGATGATGCTTTCTGCCAGGGCGTTGTCATAGCTGTCTCCGACGCTGCCGACCGATGCGTCGATCCCGGCCTGGGCCAACCGCTCTGTGTACCGAACCGCCAGGTATTGCGACCCCCTGTCCGAATGGTGAATGAGCCCGTCTGCCTGTGATGGTATTCGTTGGCAGATCGCCTGGTTCAGCGCGTCCAGCACGAAGCTGGTGGTCATGGACGTGGACACGCGCCAGCCCACGATCTTGCGCGCAAAGACATCAATGACAAAGGCCACGTAGACCATTCCCGCCCAGGTCGACACATAGGTGAAGTCGGAGACCCAGAGCTGGTTTGGTGCGGTGGCCGTGAACGCGCGATTGACCTTGTCTTCCGGGCAGGCCTGTGCAGGGTCCGGGATCGTGGTCTTCTTCTTGCCGCGTGTAACACCCTGCAACCCCATGACTTTCATCAGGCGTTCCACCGTGCAGCGTGCGATGTCATAGCCTTCCCGGCGCAGTTGATGCCATACCTTGCGCGCGCCATAGCGTCCCCGGCTGGCATCAAAGACGCGCTGGATTTCCCGCGCATCCTTATCGTCCTTCCTGGCCCGATCCGAGGCTTTGTCCGGGCTGCGCCGGATAGACAGACGCGCATAATAGGACGATGGCGCGATCGGCAGCACCCTGCAGATCGACCCGACACCGAACTCGTCCCGATGATTATCGATGAATGCGATCATTTCCGGAACGGGCGGTCGAGCTCCGCCTGAGCGAAATACGCAGAGGCCTTCTTCAGGATCTCATTGGCCGTGCGCAGTTCCTTGACCTCACGTTCCAGGACTTTCAGACGTGCCTTCTGCTCGCTGGTCAGCCCATCGCGTTCGCCGGCATCGCGCTCAGCCTGCTGACACCAGACTCTGAGACTGTCCGGCGAGCAGCCGAGCTTTGGCGCGATCGCGTGGTAGGCCGCGTTGTCACTGGCGTAATCCGCGCGATGATCTTTATAAAGCCGAACGCCGCGGGCGCGAAACTCAGCCGTGTACTTCGGGGGTGATTTTTTCTTCTCCATGGGCTCATCCTTTGAGAGTTTTACTCTCCGGTAAACCCGGGGCGGTTCAGAATTCCCTCGCTGGATAATCCGACCCTGATTTCGGCGGCGCGCGCGGATTACATGTTAGGTGACGATCTGGTGTTCGGCATTGCCATCAACGGCGATGTGCGGGCCTATCCGCTGCGGATCATGGGCTGGCACGAGATGTTCAACGACGTGATCGGCGGCGTGCCGGTCGCGTTGGCCTATTGCACCCTATGTGGGTCGGGTATCCTGTTTGAAACGCGATTGGCCGGACGGTCAAGGCCGTTCATATTCGGCTCGTCGGGTTTCCTGTATCGCTCGAACAAGTTGATGTTTGATCGCGAAACGCATTCGCTGTGGAACCAATACACCGGCAAACCCGTTGTAGGCCCCTTGGTGGACAGCGGCACCGCGCTAAAGCAACGGCCGGTGGTGATCACAACATGGGACAGCTGGAAAACCTCGCACCCGAATACAAAGGTACTGTCGCTGAGAACCGGGCACCGCCGCAATTATGGCTCGGGCGTGGTTTACAACGATTACTTCGCCTCCAGCGAGTTGATGTTTCCCGCACTGGTGGATCAATCGCACCACCGGCAAAAGGACTATGTCTTTGCCGTGCGCCAATTCGGTGCGGCGCGGGCCTGGCCTCTGGACGCGTTCGGCAAGACGCCCGTGATCAACGATGCGATTGCAAACAAGCCACTGCTGTTGATGGGCGATCCGGAAAAACGCAGCGTGCGCGCCTATGAGCGCGGATCGCACCGGTTCAGAGGATCGGGTGGTGGCCTGCAGGATGAGGCCGGGACCATCTGGAAAGTGACCGAAGAGGCGCTGGTTGCGCCGGATGGCCGACGGTTGCCGCGTGTGGCGGGGCACATCTCATATTGGTTTGCCTGGAACAATTACCTGGGCGATACCGCAAGTGTCTATGACGGCTGAGCCTATGAATGTTCCTCGGCAGCTGTGGCGGCCAATGCTCTGTTATACGCCTTGAGCGCATCGACATGGTACAACGCCCCCACGGGATTTTCCTGGCCTTCATCGTCGATGATCACAACCGGAATGCAGGGGATGTCGTCGCGGTCGAAATAGGGCATCGCAGCTTCCAGCGTGGCGCTGGCTTTGATGCAGAGGCCCTGATCAATCAGGGCTTGCGCCTGTTCCTTGGTGATTGACCGCGCGTCGCCGATGGGGCGCATCACGGCCCCTGCCCGCAGCATGGCCAGCAGATAAGCCTGCGGTCCGGCGGCCAGATGCACGTTGCGGCGTTCCAGTTGCGTCAGGAAGAATGAGCGGTCCACCAACCGCGAGGCCAGTGCGGTGGACATCGAAACGGATACCATCACCGCAAGTCCGATCTGCCAGTCTCCGGTCAGTTCGAACACGATCAGAGTGGTCGAAATCGGGGCACCCAGAACGGCGGCGGCAACCGCGCCCATGCCCGCAAAGGCATAAAGCGTGTGCGTCCCCGAAACCTCGGGCAGCAAACCCGTGGCGATCAGACCAAAGGCCAGCCCGGTCAACGCTCCGATCATCAGCGAGGGTGAAAACACGCCGCCGCCCATGCGCCCGCCCATAGTGATGGCAACGGCCACAGTCTTGATCACCGCAAACACGATGGCGGTCGTCAGAACCAGATCACCGGTCAGCGCCCGGATCGTGGTTTCATAACCGACACCGATGATGTGCGGAAACCAGACCGCCAGAACACCCAGCATCGCACCCGAAACAGCCGGTCGCAGCCACCGCGGCAGCGACAGACGGTTCTGGACATGCGTACCAAGGTCTTCTGCAAAGAAAATCGAACGCATCAGCAGTAGCGAGACCAACCCGCATATCAGGCCAAGCAACAGAAATGCGGGGAGTTCGACATAGAACTGCAGCGATCCCGGTGTTTCAAGCGTGAATTCGGTAACATCGCCATATTCCAACCGGTTGATCACCGTCCCCGCGACCGAGGCGATGACGATGGGCGCAAAGGCATGAACCGCGAAATGGCGCAGCACGACCTCAAGCGCGAACAGCGCCCCGGCGATAGGGGCGTTAAAGCTGGCCGAAACGGCGGCGGCGACCGCGCATCCCAACAGGTCGCGCCCGGTGATCCCGTCGGCATGAATACGGTTGCTGACCCAGGTGGAAATCACCCCGGCCATATGAACCACAGGCCCCTCGCGCCCGGTGGACCCACCCGAGCTGAGCGTGATCAGGGATGCAAAGAACGAGGCGATCCCGGCCTTGGTCTCAATCCGCCCGTCGGTCGTCGCCGCGCCCTCGATCACATCCGCAACAGACCGGACCCGCCCGTCATCGGTGAACTTGTGCAGGATGATCCCGACAGTCAGCCCACCGATAATCGGCGTGATCAGGATCAGCACCCAGGGCAGCTTTTCAACATGGCTGTGCAGCAACAGGATGTCTTCGGTATCGTAGATATAGGCTTGCAGCGCGCGGATCGCCTTGCGTAACCCCAGCGCCATGAACCCCGCCGCAATCCCGATCAGCAAGGCAATAAACCAGAACTGTATCTGGCTGGGCCCGCGCCGCAGCATCACCCGCCATGCATCCTTGATCGCGGCCAGAGCCTGATTAAGCTGGTTGCGCAGAACGGTGCGGGTTGATTGTGTCATTGGCTCTCGGGGATCAGCTGATGACCCTTAGTGAGCCACGGAGCGTCCTTAGAAAAGCCGGATCGCATTCAGGCCTGCAGCAAAGCGCGCGCCGCTGCGCGGGCCTCGTCGGTGATGGTGTCGCCTGCGACCATGCGGGCGATTTCATCCACACGGTCCGGCTCGGCCAGCGCGACAACGGTAGACAGGGTTTGCCCGTCGGTCACCTGTTTCTGCACCCGCCAGTGATGCGCCGCACGGGCCGCAACCTGAGGCGAATGCGTCACGACCAGAACTTGCCCGCCCTGCGCCAAAGCCGCCAGCCGCCGCCCGACCGCATCCGCCGTCGCACCGCCGACACCCCGATCGATTTCGTCAAAAATCATCGTCCGGGCGCTGTCATCCCCGGTCAGGCAGACCTTGAGCGCCAGCAGAAAGCGGCTGAGTTCACCCCCCGATGCGATCTTGTTCAACGGACCAGAGGGCGCACCGGGGTTGGTAGCAACGGTAAAAGCGATTGCATCAGACCCTTCAGGGCCGGGATCGGACGGGGTGATTTCGGTTTGAAACACCGCCCGTTCCATTTTCAGCGGCGCCAACTCGGCCATCACGGCAGCGTCCAGTTGCCCGGCTGCCGCGCGTCGAGCGCCACCCAGCTTTGCAGCAGCCGCATCATAAGCGGCCTGCGCTGCGTCCACCGCCGCGCGGCGGTCGGCAAGATCAGCATCGCCAGCCTCAAGCCGGTTCAGACGGCCCCGCAGCGTGTCCGCGAAACTTCCCAGTTCATCCGGGGCTACATCATGCTTTCGGGCAAGGGCGCGGATAGCAAACAGACGTTCTTCGGCTGCCTCCAGCTCTGCGGGGTTGAAATCCAGCGCCTGCAGACAGGAATTGACGCCGTCCTGAGCTTCGCCCAGTTCGAGCATCGCACGGCCCAGCGCGGCTATCGGATCTTCCAACTGCCCGCCTGCGGTGTCGGACACCCCTTCCAGCCAGCGGACCGCATCGACCATCGAACCTTCGGCCCCGTCGCCGCCCAACAAGTCAAAGGCGCGGGCTACATCATCGCGGATACGTTCCGCCCCCTGCATCATGCGGCGACGCGCGTCCAGTTCGGCATCTTCGCCCGGCCGCGGGTCCAACTGATCCAGTTCAGAAACCGCATGGCGCAGAAACTCTTCCTCGGCACGCATGGCGGCCAGCGCAGCATCAGTCTCGGCCAAAGCTTTGCGCGCCCGCGACATTTCGGACCACGCGGCCCGGACAGCCGCAAGGTGGTCCCCCGCCCCGGCATATTCATCCAGCATTGCCCGATGACCGCGCGGATTCAGCAGGCCGCGATCATCATGCTGGCCATGCAGTTCGATCAGCGTCTCGGACAGTGCCCGCAACACTTCGCCCGAACAGCGGCGATCATTGACCCAGGCGGTTTTGCGCCCCTCGGCGGTGTTGATGCGACGCAGGATCAACTCGTTACCGCCGGGCAATCCGGCCTCGGCCAGAATGTCATGCGCGGGATGGTCATTGCCAAGTTCGAATACCGCCACAACCTCGCCCTGGGCCGCGCCTTGCCGGACCAGTTCGGCGCGGCCTCGCCAGCCCAGAACAAAGCCCAGCGAATCCAGAAGGATCGATTTGCCCGCGCCGGTTTCGCCGGTCAACGCGTTCAAACCCGGCTGGAACAGCAATTCCAGCCGGTCAATGATCAGCATGTCGCGGATATCAAGGGCGCGCAACATCGGGTCTCAGCGTCCCACGCCTGCAGCCATGGCAGTTACAACCACTCACCTTTGATGGTCTGGCGATAGATCGTGCTAAGCCAGTTGTTGCCGCTGCTCTTGAGGTTCAGACCGCGCGACGTCAGCAGTGCATAGCTGGCCTGGTACCATTCTGTTGATTGGTAGTTATAGCCAAGGATCGCCCCGGCGGACTGCGCCTCGTCGATCAGGCCCAGCGAAAGATAGGCTTCGACCAGACGATGCAGGGCTTCGGCGGTATGCGAGGTGGTCTGGAAATCCTCGACCACAACACGGAACCGGTTGATCGCCGCAGTATAGTGATCCTGCCGCAGATAATACCGGCCGATTTCCATTTCCTTGCCCGCAAGGTGATCGAAGGCCAGATCGAATTTCAGCACGGCGGATGTGGCGTATTCACTGTCAGGGTAAACTTCGATTACGGTACGCAGCGATTGCAGCGCCTGAAAGGTCAGACCCTGATCGCGGCCAACTTCGTCGATCTGGTCATAATAGCTGAGCGCCAGCAGATATTGGGCATATGCGGCGTCTTCGTCCGTGGGGTAGAAATCGATATAACGCTGCGCTGCGGCCCGGCTTTCTTCGTAATTCTTGTCCGTATGGAACGAGAAGGCCTGCATGATCAAGGCACGCTTGGCCCAATCGGAATAGGGATACAGCCGCTCGACCTCGGAAAAATACCACGCCGCGTCGTCCGAGCGACTTTGCGACAGCTCGTATTCACCACGAGTGAAGATCTGCTCAGGTGTGTACCCTTCAAGGTTCTGACTGCGGTCCGCGCCTCTGTTGCCGAACAGGCCACCAGCGCCGCCGCATGCCGTCAAAGTTGCTGCCAGAAGAATCGCACCCGCGAACCTGACTGTCGCTTTGCTGCCAACCATACCGCATATCCTTGTCGTCTTACTTGGCGGGATTAACCCCGGATCGGGCCTCGGTCTAGCACATAAAATTCCGGTGCAAAACGCCTTATGCGCTCTCTGTCGGAAATGTCGTCAGAGTTGATCTATTCAGGCAACTTGCGGAATTTCGCTGCGCACCAGACCCTGACCGGGCAAACGCGCGGCCTGTTCGGGTGTGCACAGCACCGGGCGCACAGCACCTGGTGTTTCAAACAGCTTGCGCAGCAAGGTGTTGGTCATCGAATGGCCGGACTTGTCGCCGATAAAATGGCCGAGAATCGGGCCGCCTGCCAGGTACAGATCACCCAGCGCATCCAGCATCTTGTGGCGCACTGCCTCATCCGCGTGGCGGAAACCGCCGGGCGTCAGCACTTCGCTGCCCTGAACAACAACGGCGTTATCCAATGTGCCACCCAGCGCCAGACCGTTTTCGCGCATCGCTTCGACATCGGTGCGACGGCAGAAGGTGCGGCTGTCGCACAGTTCGCGCGCAAACGAGCCGTTGCGCATGTCCAGAGTCTTGGTCTGATGGCCGATCGCATCATCTTCGAAATCGATGTTGAATTCGATCACCAGCCTATCTGACGGAGCGATCGATGCACTGGCGCCCTCGCGGAACGCGGTTACCGGCTTGAGCACCTCGTAGGCCAGAACCGGGCTGGCCTGACGGCGCACGCCCTTGGCCATGATGCCGCGAACGAAATCAATCGACGAGCCGTCCATGATCGGCACTTCGGGCCCGTCAATTTCGACCAGAGCGTTGTGAATTCCGCACCCGGCAAGGGCTGCCATGATATGTTCAACGGTCGACACCGATACGCCCGCGTCATTGATCAGCCGCGTGCACAGTTGCGTGCGTTCAACCACATCATAGATCGCAGGGATCAGCGCATTGCCCAACTCAATATCAGTCCGCTTGAACCAGATTCCGTGACCCGCCGCTGCAGGCTTCAGAACCATGTTCGCAGGCTTGCCGCTATGCAGCCCGACGCCTGTGAACGTGACCGAAGATTTGAGCGTATGTTGCAAATCGAACCTCTAAGAGTGGCGTCCAGCCTGCTTGGGGCTGTGTTGGCACATCAGTTAAGGAACGGTGCCGTAAGGCTCAACTCACTCTTTGCAACTGAATGAAACATCATTGTGACAGATCGGCAAAACCCTGCTTACAGCCATTCAGAGCATTGCTTTTAAACGAAAAAGAGCCGCCAAACGGCAGCTCTGTTTTTGGATTTTGTTACCGCGATCAGTTGGCTTGACGGCGCAGGAAGGCGGGAATTTCAATCCGGTCCTGTTCCGGGTCAGCTTCCTCATGGGCTGGTGCCGTGGCGTCAGATGCCCGCATTGCAGGCTGCTGGCGTGGCGGTTGCGCGGGCGTATCGGCTGCATGCCCGGTCATCCGATCGATCAACCGGTTAAAGCCGAAACGCGGGCGTTCTTCCTGGTCAGGCTGCTGTTGCACCACCGGTTCCTGGGGCCGCAAAGCCTGCGGACGCTGCCCGCCGAGGGTACTTTCTGAACCGCTGCCTGCAGGCGTTGCATGGCTGCAGGGACGGCGTGCCTGGGGTCTGCGCCCGCGGCGTTACATAGCTTTCAGCAACCTGTTCAACCGGCTCGTGGCGCGGCTCAAACTCGGCGACCTGCGGCTGATAGGCCGGCGGAGGCAGACCGTCATCATCCTGCCCCGCGACTGCGGCGGGCTCTTGGTGCCAACCATCGCGCAGTTCGACATCTTCGATCGATTCAAACAGCGTCGGAGCGATATTGCCGTCTTCCGCAGCAGCCGGTGCGTCGGCAGCCACATGCTGGGCCTGCTCTTCAACAGCGTCTTCTGCTGATACCGTACGGGTCAGTGGTGCCGACATCGAACGGCGCGCGACCGGGACTTCTGCATTCACGTCGGTGGCATCGATGCCCGTGGCCACGACGGATACGCGCATGCCGCCTTCCATCTCTGTGTCCAGGGTCGAGCCGACGATGATGTTCGCCTCGGGGTCAACCTCTTCGCGGATGCGGTTGGCGGCTTCGTCCAGCTCGAACAGCGTCAGATCGTGCGACCCGGTGATGTTGATCAGCACACCCTTGGCGCCCTTGAGGCTGATTTCGTCCAGCAGCGGGTTGGCAATGGCCTTTTCGGCCGCCTGAACCGCGCGATCTTCGCCGGTCGCCTCGCCGGTACCCATCATCGCCTTGCCCATCTCGTCCATGACGGCGCGCACGTCGGCAAAGTCGAGGTTGATCAGGCCGGGGCGGACCATCAGGTCTGTCACACCCTTGACGCCCTGATACAGAACATCATCGGCCATCGAGAACGCCTCGGTGAACGTGGTCTTTTCATTGGCCAGGCGGAACAGGTTCTGGTTTGGAATGATGATCAGCGTGTCGACAACCTTTTGCAGCGCGTCCACACCGTCTTCGGCCTGACGCATCCGCTTGGCTCCTTCGAACTGGAAGGGCTTGGTGACAACACCAACGGTCAGAACACCCAGTTCCCGCGCCGCCTGCGCGATGATCGGCGCCGCACCCGTACCGGTGCCGCCGCCCATGCCGGCGGTGATAAAGCACATGTGTGCGCCCGCCAGATGATCGACAATCTGTTCAATGCTTTCCTCGGCAGCTGCCGCACCCACGGTTGGGCGTGCCCCAGCGCCCAGACCTTCGGTGACTTTAACGCCCAATTGAACCCGCGCGGATGAGCTGCTTTGCTGCAGTGCCTGCGCGTCGGTGTTCGCCACGACGAACTCAACGCCGTCCAACTGCTTTGCAATCATGTTGTCGACGGCATTACCGCCTGCCCCGCCAACGCCAAATACCGTGATCCGTGGCTTCAATTCATCGTGCCCGGGCATCGAAAGATTCAATGTCATGCTCTGTCCGCCTGTTTTTATGTTGCCGCGTAACGCGGTGTTTTTCTGACCTATCCGCTATTTATTTTACCGCTCATTTCCACAAACGTCACGTCCAAAATCGCCGGAAACCACAAAATGTGGAGGAAATAAGGCAAGAATCAGCGGCATTTCGCAGGTAACGCCAGATGTTGCGGCCCGGTGCTGAAATCACACAACACAGCAATTCGCCGCGTCGGGATTCAGGCGACACGTTGATATCTGACAATGCTGTTTTTGATGCGGAAAACTGCTCAAGTCCTGCCGCTGAGCCTCTGACGGGCCCTGTGGATAGTTTTAGGGATAATTCCTCGTCACGCAACCCAATTCTTTAGCCAATCGGAGCACTTGGGCAGTTCAACCCCTCGGTCGTGATCCGGCGGACCTCTTGAATTTCGGCAAAGGCAAAGGTTGTCAGGCGCACCATCAGCCTGCCCTCATGCTCGAACGGCCACCAACAGACCGGCTGCCGATCCGGGTTATCATCATACAGAAAACAGACCTGACCGTCCGGAATGGTGATCTGACCATAGACACAGCCCTTTCCCTGCTGCCGCCAGACCGATGTTGTCGGGCTCAGAAACTGTTCGGTTCCGACCAGATCGCCACTGCGGATTTCGTGAAAATCAACTGTCTTGCCTTGCACTGCGGCCAGAAAAGCCTCGGGCGTGATCCGGGTCTGGGCTGGCGCGGCGGTTGAGCTCAACGCGCCAAGCAGCCCGATCAGAACCGGGGCAAGGATCTTACCAATTGTCACGGAACCAGCGCACTGCACGCTTGAACGGACGCGCAGCGTAGGTATCGACGGGGATTTCGAAATCCCACCATTCGTCCTGCGGATGCGCGGCAAACAGGCTGAGGCCTACTGCAGACGAGAACCCCGGACCGGTAGCCGATTGCGGCAGGCCGTGAACTCGCAGAGGCCGCCCCAAACGCACACGTTGACCCAGTATGCGCGTTGCCAGCCCGTCCAGCCCCATGATCTGGCTGCCGCCACCGGTCAACACGATCTGCTGGCTGGGCAGGTGGTCGAACCCAGCGGCATCCAGGCGGGTGCGTACCTCTTCGAGGATTTCTTCGACGCGCGGACGCATGATGCCAATCAGTTCAGCCCGGCTGACGGTGCGCCGATCATGCTCCCAATCGCCTGTATCACCGCCGATGTCGATCAGATCGCGGTCATCTGCCCCGGTCGCGTGGACACCGCCGTTAAAGGTCTTGATCCGTTCCGCGACAGCCGCAGGCACACCCAGACCCATCGAGATGTCCGAGGTCACGTGATCGCCGCCCATTTTGACGCAATCGGCATAGATCATGTGTTTCTTCATGAAGATCGACACGCTGGTGGTGCCGCCGCCCATGTCGATACAGGCCGCGCCCAGCTCCTGCTCATCCTCGACCAGTGCCGAAACGCCCGATACATAGGCCGAATTCGCGATCCCGGCGAGTTCAAGGTCACAGCGCTTGATGCAGCGCACGATGTTCTGGATCGCAACCGCGTCGACCGTCAGCATGTGCATATCAACCGCCAGAGACTGCCCAAGCTGCCCGCGCGGATCAATCAGCCCCGAGCGGTTATCAAGCGCAAAATTCACTGGCTGAGCATGCAGAACCTCGCGCCCCACACCGTAGTCAGGTACATCGCAGGCGTTCAGAACCCGGCCAACCTCGGCCTCGGTGACAAGCTGACCCTCAAGATCGACCTGCGCGTCCAGACCATAAGAACGCGGGTTTGCGCCCGAGAAACAGGCGATCACATGATCCACCCGGATATCGGCCATCTTCTGCGCCGCCTGCAACGCGGTGCGGATGGCGCGTTCGGTTTCCTGCATTGCGGTGACTTCACCGAATTGCACGCCGCGTGACCGCGTGGTTGCCGCGCCGATTACCCGGAACCCGGTCTGACCCGCCATGGACCCGATCGAGTTGTCCTCGCTCAGCCGTCCGGTGCCGTCGAAACGCAGCACAAGACAGGCAATCTTGGAACTGCCAACATCCAGAATGGCGACAACGCCCCTTTGCATTGCCTGTCTTCGCATCTGCCGCATGGCGCGCTGAGACTGATAAAGATCGGTCATCATGGTATTACTGCCCGTCACTTACTGTCACTTTTGTGTTCCACCAGATTTCACTGGCGGTTTTGTTCATTCGGATTGTCGGTCGCTGCCCAAGGCGCATGTCCACCAAGGCCACGTCTCGCTCCAGCAGGTCCTGAACCTCGTTGACTGCCAGCACGCGCTCCAACGCGCGCACCGGGCGTTCGACCGGCAGCATGATCCGCTGCTTGCGGTCCAGCACCAGATCCCAACGCCGCTCGCCAACGCGGACCAGGCCGCGCACCCGGTCGCCAAGACTGCGGGCTGTTGTCAGGATATCCAGCGCCTCGGGCACGTGTTTTTCTGCCCCCTTGCCCGCGATCAGCGGCAAGCCCGCGTGATCGGCCCGCGCCGCGATCCGGTCTACGTGAGCCCCGGTTTCATCCAGCAATTCGATTCCGTTACGGGTGCGCCAAACGATGACCGGCTGCCGCTCGACCACATCAACCTGCAGAATGCCGCCCGGACGAATGCGCACGGTGGCTGATTTGACCGGGTCCAGACCGGTGATCGTGTCACGGATAAGTTCGACGTCCAGATCCCAGGAACTAAGCGGGAAATCCAGCGGCACAACTTCGCGTATGTCTTCGGACAGCCCGGTTCCTGCACCGTCGATCGCCATCAGATTGACCATGAATTCCGGCCGCTCCTGGATCGAGGTTTTGATCCCTGCGGCATAAGCGGCAAGCGCCTCGCGCCGGTCCGCAGAGGCAAAGAACACCACAAGCGCCGCGGCAATCGCACAGACCGGCACGCCCAGCCTGAGCCCTTTGCGAAAACCCGGCGTCAGCATCAACCGCTGGAACCGATAGCTCAGCCGCGACGGGGTCGGATCGCTGCGACTGGCAGCGCGGCCAAACAGACCCAAACCGCGCAGGCGCAGCTTTGGCTTTTGCGCCGGGGCACCGCCTGTTGCGGATCGAAAATCGGCATCAGGCCCGGCCAGCGGCTTGGTTCGGTGAATTGTGGGGGCACGGGTGGCGATCAGCGGTCGCATGAGGCGTCCTCCACCATCCATGCGCACAACTGGCCAAAGGTCATACCCAGATGCGCCGCCTGTTCCGGCGCCAGTGACGTCGGCGTCATGCCAGGCTGCGTGTTGGTTTCCAGCAGGAACAGACCATCCGCGCCCTTGCTGTCGTCCCAGCGGTAATCCGTGCGACTGACACCCTGACAGCCCAAAGCATTATGGGCGCGCACGGCATAATCCATGCACCGATCAAAGATATCCTGCGGGATGTCGGCTGGCAGCACATGCCAGGACCCGCCCGGCTTGTACTTTGCGTCATAGTCGTACCAACCGCCATTTGTCATGATCTCGGTCACCGTCAAAGGCCGGTCGCCCATCACGGTCACGGTCAATTCGCGTCCTGCGATATACTTCTCGACCATCACCTGATCGGGCATGTCCTCGGACAGCTGCGGCGGGCCGTTGGCGCTTTCATGTACGATATAGATACCGACGCTGGAGCCTTCGTTGTTGGGCTTGGCCACATAGGGCGGCTCCATCACGTGGACTTCGACAACTTCGATCTTCGGGACGATCAGGCTGGGCACAACGGGCAAGCCTTCGGCCTGATAGACCTCTTTGCTGCGCTGTTTGTCCATCGCCAGCGCCGAGGCCAGAACGCCCGAATGCGTGTAAGGAATACGCATCCATTCCAGCAGCCCCTGCACGCAGCCATCTTCGCCCCAGCGGCCATGCAGGGCGTTAAAGGCGACATCCGGTTTGATTTCCAAAAGGCGCGCGTAGAGGTCGGGACCTGCGTCCAGCTCGACCACTTCAAAGCCTTCTCCCACAAGGGCGGCTGCGCATTCGCGCCCGCTGCTGAGAGACACCTCGCGTTCCTTCGAGGGTCCACCCATCAATACCGCCACTTTGGGGCTTGTCCTGCTCGACATACCCAACGTGCGCCTCAATGTCCCCGGACCTTATGTAGTGGTCCGTACTGTGATTATACCCTTGATCCGTCGCCTGAATTTGCCTGTTTTGGTCTGACGGTCGGGGCTTTATTCTTTCAACGGATCACCGACCCACATGATTTCCCACTCTAGCGTGATGCCGCTTGTTTCGTAAACCTTTTTTCGCACCTCTTCACCCAGACCTTCGAGGTCTGCAGCGGTGGCGCCCCCGGTGTTGATCAGGAAATTCGAGTGCTTTTCGGACATCTGCGCGCCGCCCAACGTCGCG
>CAXXPZ010000088.1:0-73180 GCA_963422555.2 uncultured Ruegeria sp. | reverse complement strand
AGCGATCTGGGCAAAGGATCAGTGTTCACTGTCATCCTGCCGCGTTGATCAGGCCTCACGAGATTTTTTAAGTAAATTTCACGTAATCCCCAGCATTTTCTTACGTTGTCATAAAGGCGTTACAAACCTGTCACAAAAGCCTTACGCACGACTCATAGGGGTTCGCTCGAGATCATCATGGGGGTGATCACCTTCAACTTTTCAGGGAGACTGAAATGTCCTTTGTAAAACTGTCGGCATCCGCGCTGGCGATTGCTGCTGTTTCCGCCACGACCGCTGCTGCACGTGACAACGTACAGGTCGCAGGTTCGTCGACTGTTCTGCCTTATGCTTCTATCGTTGCCGAGCTGTTTGGTGAAAACACCGACTTTCCGACGCCGGTTGTCGAATCGGGTGGTTCGTCGGCAGGTCTGAAGCGTTTCTGCGAAGGTGTTGGCGAAAACACCATCGACGTTGCAAACGCATCCCGCGCGATCCGCGAAAAAGAGATCAAGGCCTGTGCCGAAAACGGCGTGACCGACATCATGGAAGTCCGCATCGGCTATGACGGCATCGTCTTTGCCAGCCAGCAGACGGGCCCAGAATTCACTGCGTTCCAGCCTGCCGACATCTACAACGCCATCGGTGCAAAAGTCATGAAAGACGGCGCGCTGGTCGACAACAGCTTTAACAGCTGGGCCGAGTTCAACGGCGACCTGCCGGATGTTGAAATTGCAATGTTCATCCCGGGCACCAAGCACGGCACCCGCGAAGTGTTCGAAGACAAGGTTCTGCTGGCAGGTTGTGAATCGACCGGCGCAATGGAAGCCATGATTGCTGGCGGTCTGAGCGAAGATGACGCCGAAGATGCATGCCTGGACGTGCGCACCGACGGCAAGTCGGTCGATATCGATGGCGACTACACCGAGACGCTGGCCCGTATCGACACCAACCCCAACGGTATCGGCGTGTTCGGTCTGGCGTTCTATGAGAACAACACCGACAAGCTGAAGGTCGCCACCATGGGCGGTATCGCACCGTCGACCGAGTCCATCGCTTCGGGTGAATACCCGGTTTCGCGTCCGCTGTTCTTCTACGTCAAGAAAGCACATATCGGTGTGATCCCCGGCCTGAAAGAATACGCTCAGTTCTTTACCGCTGACGAAATTGCAGGCGGTTCGGGCCCTCTGGCCAACTACGGTCTGGTTGCAGACCCGGAACTGGCCAACACTCAGGAAGCCATTGCAAACGAAGAGACCATGGGTTCGGGCAGCTAAGCCTGACCTTGATCTGACCAACCGAGGGCGACCAGATGGATCGCCCTCGATCCACTTTCTGAAATCCCGATCAAGACCTGTGGGGGTGTCATGCCAATACTTTGGCTCATTCTGATCGTTTCCGCGATTGCAGCGGTCGGCTATTTTCTGGGGCGGTCGCGTGCGTTGCAAAGCGCCGGAGGCGACAGCCGAAACCTGCATTCGCTGCCGTCGTTTTACGGGGCGAATGTTGGCCTGAAAACGCTGATCCCCGCAATTGGTCTGTTGATCTTCTGGCTGCTGGTTCAGCCATTTTTCGTCAATTCTCAGGTCTCGGACATGATCCCGGGCACGGCTGTTGCAGAAGGTTCCTCGCGCAGTCTGGTCATGGCCGAGGTGCGCCGGACCACCGCCGGGCTGAACAGCGCCGTCGCGCAGGGGCAGATGACGGAAGGTGAGGCGCGCAACCCGGATACAGATGTCGCCGACATCACGCAGCGCCTGAAGGATGCCGGGCAGGTCGTGACCTCGGACATCACGCAGCCCGTTCTGCATGCCGCCCAAAGCTATCGGGTCATGAATGCCAACGGCTACCGGGTGATGTCGATTGCCATAATTCTTGTAGCGCTAGCCGGGGCCGCGTTCAGCTGGTGGCAAACTCATTCCGAATACCGGGCGCGCAATGTGGTCGAGCAGGGCGTGCGGGTGCTGCTGCTGGCTGCGGCCTCGATTGCGATTCTGACCACTGTCGGAATTGTTCTGTCGCTGATCTTCAACACGTGGGAGTTCTTTAAGCTGTATCCCGCGTCCGACTTCTTTTTCGGCACCACCTGGGCGCCAAGCTTCTCGGGCCGTGGCGGGTCATCCTCGCTTGGCATTCTGCCGCTGCTGTGGGGCACGCTTTATATCTCGATCGTTGCGCTTTTGGTGGCTGTGCCCATCGGCCTGTTCACCGCGATCTATCTCAGCGAATATGCCTCGTCTCGCGTGCGGTCCATTGCCAAGCCGATGCTTGAGGTTCTGGCCGGTATCCCGACCATTGTTTACGGCCTGTTCGCGCTGCTGACTGTCGGCCCGTTGCTGCTGGGCGTGTTTGGTGATGACGGGTTTGGCTGGATGAAAGCCGGAACGGCGGTGATGACGGCGGGTCTGGTCATGGGCATCATGCTGATCCCATTTGTGTCCTCGCTGTCAGACGACATCATCAATGCGGTTCCGCAGGCCATGCGCGACGGATCTTATGGTCTGGGCGCCACGCAGTCTGAAACCATTCGTCAAGTGGTTCTGCCTGCAGCCTTGCCAGGGATCGTGGGTGCAATCCTGCTGGCGGCCTCGCGCGCCATTGGCGAAACCATGATCGTGGTTCTGGGGGCAGGTGCTGCGGCACGGCTCAGCCTGAACCCGTTCGAGGCCATGACCACAGTAACCGCCAAGATCGTCAGCCAGTTGACCGGTGACGCAGATTTCGCATCGCCCGAGGCTCTGGTTGCCTTTGCCCTTGGCATGACCCTTTTCATCCTAACGCTGGGGCTGAACATCTTTGCCCTCTACATCGTGCGTAAGTATCGGGAGCAATACGAATGACCGACGCAAGCATGCAAAGCCCTGAAACGGGTCGCCGCGCGACCTCACTTACTGCTGCAGACGCACGCACACGCAAGCGCGCCAATGCCGAAAAGCGGTTCCGTGCCTATGGCATCACGGCCATTGCGACCGGACTGTTCTTTTTGATCGTGCTGTTTTCATCGATCCTGTCACAGGGAATTCCGGCGTTCACCCGCACCGTGGTCAGCGTGGAATTCACACTGACACCGCAAGAGCGCGAAGAGGCTGAAGGCACGCTGTTCAAGACCAAAGCCTATTCGAACCTGTTTGTTTCCGCCCTGAACAAGGAACTGGCGGAAAGCGGTATGAACGTCGATTTTGACGAAGAAGCCATCGAACGACTGCTGGGTAAAGTTGGCGGCACGATCCGGACCTTCTACAGCGAAAATCCTGACCAGCTGGACACACCCGTCAAATTTGATCTGGCAGCGTCCAGCCGAGTTGACGGTTATTTCAAGGGCCGCGTGTCCCGCGATACCATTCAGGACAGCCGGTTCCTGCAAAAAAGCGATCTGGACCTGGTGGATGCGCTGGAAACGGCCGGGATTATCAAACAGAGCTTTAACTGGCCGTTCATTACTGGGGCAGACTCGGGCGTGGACAACCCCGGCGGTGCGGGTATCGGTGCCTCGGTCGTTGGTTCGTTCTTCATGATGCTGGTGGTTCTGGCCCTGTCGCTGCCGATTGGCGTGGCCGCTTCGATCTATCTCGAAGAATTTGCGCCGCAGAACCGGTTTACCGACCTGATTGAGGTCAATATCTCGAACCTGGCCGCCGTTCCGTCGATTGTGTTCGGTATTCTTGGTCTGGCCGTTTTCATCCAGTTCATGCATCTGCCGCAATCAGCGCCGCTGGTGGGTGGTCTGGTGCTGACGCTGATGACGTTGCCGACGATCATCATCTCGACCCGCGCCTCACTCAAGGCGGTTCCGCCGTCGATTCGCGATGCGGCACTTGGGGTAGGGGCCTCGAAAATGCAGGCCGTGTTTCACCATGTCCTGCCGCTGGCCGCGCCCGGTATCCTGACCGGAACCATCATCGGTCTGGCGCAAGCACTGGGGGAAACCGCACCGCTGTTGCTCATCGGTATGGTGGGTTTTGTTGCGCGTGGATACCCCGAGGGTTTTGTCGCCGGATTTACCGAGGCCAACTCGGCCATGCCAGCACAGATCTATACCTGGGCGTCGCGGGCCGATGCGGGGTTCTATGAAAAAGCCTGGGGTGGGATCATCATTCTTTTGATCTTTCTGCTGACCATGAACATTATCGCAATCATCCTGCGCCGCCGCTTTGAACGCCGCTGGTAATAGGGGGCCATACCAATGAACGACATGTCGCGAGTGGAGAGAAACGTGGACACCAACGAAATCAAGCTGGAGTGCCGGGACTGCCAAGTCTATTACGGCGACACCCACGCCATCAAAGATGTGAATGTCGACATCGAAGACAAGACCGTCACCGCGTTTATCGGCCCGTCAGGCTGTGGCAAATCCACCTTTCTGCGCTGCCTGAACCGGATGAACGACACCATCGACATCGCGCGCGTCTTGGGCTCGTTCAAGCTGGACGGCGAAGACATCTATGACAAACGGGTCGATCCGGTTCATCTGCGCGCCAAGGTGGGCATGGTGTTCCAGAAACCCAACCCGTTCCCTAAATCGATCTATGATAACGTGGCTTACGGCCCGCGCATTCACGGTCTGGCCAGGAACAAGGCAGATCTTGACGATATCGTTGAAAAGTCCCTGCGCCGCGGCGCCATCTGGGATGAGGTCAAGGACCGGCTGCACGCGCCCGGTACCGGCCTGTCGGGCGGCCAGCAACAGCGCCTGTGTATCGCCCGTGCGGTTGCGACCGAGCCCGAGGTTCTTTTGATGGACGAGCCCTGTTCGGCGCTGGACCCGATTGCGACAGCACAGGTTGAGGAACTGATCGACGAACTGCGCTCGCAATACTCGGTTGTCATCGTAACCCACTCGATGCAGCAGGCCGCGCGGGTCAGCCAAAAGACAGCCTTCTTCCATCTTGGCAATCTGGTAGAATTCGGAGAGACGGGGCAGATTTTCACCAACCCCGAAGACCCCCGCACCGAAAGCTACATTACCGGCCGTATCGGCTAAGAACAGGTATTTGATATGACGGAACAACATATTGCATCCGCTTTCGACCGTGATCTCGAAGCCATCCAGGCCCATATCATGAAGATGGGCGGGTTGGTCGAGGCAGCGATTGTCGGCGCCGCGCGCTCGCTTGAGACGCGTGACGAGGAACTGGCACAGGAAGTCCGGCAGGGCGACAAGGCCATCGACGCGCTGGAGGACCTGATCAACGAGGAAACCGCCCGCCTGATCGCGCTGCGTGCACCCACCGCTGGTGACCTGCGGCTGGTTCTGTCGGTTCTGAAAGTGTCGGCCAACCTGGAACGTATCGGCGATTATTCCAAGAATATCGCCAAGCGCACCACGGTTCTGGTCAACGCGGGTGAAATCAATGGCAGCGCCGCCGCATTGCGCCGCATGGCGCGCGAGGTCGAGCGGATGCTGCGCGACGCGCTGGACGCCTATATTCAGCGGGATGCCGAACTGGCCAGCGATGTGATCGAACGCGACGAAGAGGTCGATCAGATGTATAACGGCCTGTTCCGCGAATTCCTGACCTTCATGGCCGAGGACCCGCGCAACATCTCGGCCTGTATGCACCTGCATTTCATCGCCAAGAACATCGAACGCATGGGCGACCATGTGACCGCCATCGCCGAGCAGGTCATCTATCTTGTGACCGGCGAGCGGCCCTCGGAAGCGCGCCCCAAAGCTGACGTGACCTCGCAAACCGCCTAGGAGAATGTGACGATGTCCGCCGATCACCCGACTGTTCTGGTTGTTGAGGATGAACTGGCCCAGCGTGAAGTGCTGGCCTACAACCTTGAGGCCGAAGGTTTCAGCGTCTCGAAGGCAGCCAGCGGTGACGAAGCGCTACTGCTGGTTGATGAAGACAACCCGGATATCATTGTGCTGGACTGGATGATGCCCAATCTCAGCGGTATCGAAGTGTGCCGCCGGCTGAAAACCCGCCCCGACACACGCTCGATCCCGATCATCATGCTGTCGGCCCGGTCCGAAGAGGTGGACAAGGTCCGCGGTCTGGAAACCGGTGCCGATGACTATGTCGTCAAACCTTATTCCGTGGTCGAACTGATGGCCCGTGTTCGCACCCAACTGCGGCGGGTGCGCCCCGCGACAGTGGGTTTGAGGCTGGAATTTGATGACATTATTCTGGATTCGGAAACGCATAAGGTCAGCCGGAACAACAAGCCGCTGAAACTGGGCCCGACCGAATTTCGCCTGCTGAGCACTTTCATGGAAAAGCCGGGCCGTGTCTGGAGCCGTGAACAGCTGCTGGACCGTGTCTGGGGCCGCGATATTTATGTGGATACGCGCACTGTTGATGTCCATATCGGTCGCTTGCGCAAGGCCCTGACCCAGCATGGCGGCGATGATCCCGTGCGCACGGTGCGCGGCGCGGGATATGCGCTTGGCTGACGATCAGCGAGGCAGGGCTTCTTCCATCTGAGCCTGTGATGCCAGCCAATGCCGAAATTGCCGCAGCGACGGATCATCGGATTTGTCGCGCGGCCACACCAGATAATATGCGCCCAAGGTGTCGATAGCCTCGGGAAAGGCGGCGATCAGATTTCCGGTCGCAAGATCCTGTTCAACCACATAATTCGGCATCAACGCGACCCCAAGTCCATGCAAGGCAGCCTGATTTATGGTTGCAAACTGGTCATGAATGGTGCCGGGCAGGGGATGCAGGGCGTTGACGCCCATTTGACGAAACCACTCCTGCCAGGCCTGCGGACGCGTCTGGATGTGCAGCAGAGGCAATTTGAGCAAGTCCTGAGGTTCATCAGGCGCGCCATTCGGCAACAGACCGGGTGCGCATACGGGCAGAACACGCTCCATCCGTAGCAACAGACGATCGGTTCCGGGCCAGTCCGGTTCCCCAAAATGCAAAGCCGCATCAAAGCCTTCTGTGACAAAGTTGAAGGGCCGAAGGCGGGTGGACATGTTGATGGTAATATCCGGATAGAGCCGGGCAAAATCCGGCAGACGCGGCACCAGCCAGCGCATTCCGAACGTGGGCAGAATGGCCAGGTTCAGAGTACCCCCAACCGGCGCGATATGCAGCTTCAACGCCGCCTGAGCAATCTGAGACAGGGCTGGCCTGATCTGTTGCACGTATTCCTGACCCGCCTGCGTCAGTGCCAGTCGCTTGCGGTCGCGGCAGACCAATTCGGTGCCCAGTTGCGCCTCAAGCGTTTGTAATTGCCGGCTGATTGCACTCTGCGTAAGCGCCATTTCTTCTGCAACGGCTGAGGCAGAGCCAAGCCTGTCCAGCGCCTCAAGCGTGCGCAGGGCGGCAATCGGGGGCAGGATAGGGCGACCGCTCATGACCATCTATGCGTTTTAGTCATGAAAACTTGAGAATGTCTCGCTGTTTTTTGCGCATTTCTCAGATTAGACTGCGCCAAACCCTCTGACCTGCGGAGATTTGAGATGAACGCGCCCGACCCCAAACCGACCCTTCGCGCCAAGGATGCCCCTGATCTGGGCAGCTTTTCCTGGGATGACCCGTTTCGCCTGGCTGACCAGTTGCAAGAAGATGAACGTCTGGTTGCTGAAAGCGCCCACGCGTTTGCGCAGGAAAAGCTGCAACCCCGTGTTACGCATGCGTTTCAAACCGAGCAATCCGATCCCGACATTTTTCGAGAAATGGGTGAGATGGGCCTGTTGGGCACCACGATCCCCGAAGAATACGGAGGGGTCGGGGCCGGTTACGTCACCTATGGTTTGGTCGCGCGTGAAATTGAACGTGTGGATTCCGGCTATCGGTCGATGATGTCGGTGCAAAGCTCACTGGTGATGTACCCGATCTATGCCTATGGCAGCGAAGAGCAGCGCCGCAAATACCTGCCCAAACTTGCCACCGGCGAATGGATCGGATGTTTCGGGCTAACTGAATCCGAGGCCGGATCAGATCCCGCTGGCATGAAGACCCGGGCGGAAAAGATCGAAGGCGGGTACCGCTTGACCGGTAGCAAAATGTGGATTTCGAACTCTCCGATTGCGGATGTGTTTGTGGTCTGGGCCAAATCCGATGCGCATGACGGTAAAATCCGCGGGTTTGTCCTGGAGAAAGGCACCAAAGGTCTGAGCGCACCGAAGATCGAGAACAAGTTGAGCCTGCGCGCGTCGGTCACAGGTGAGATCGTGCTGGACAATGTCGAGGTCGGCGAAGATGCGTTGCTGCCGAATGTTCAGGGGCTCAAGGGGCCGTTCGGCTGCCTGAACCGGGCACGTTATGGGATCAGTTGGGGGGCCATGGGCGCGGCGGAATGCTGTTGGCACGCGGCGCGCCAATATGGTCTGGACCGCAAACAGTTCAACAAGCCGTTGGCACAGACGCAGTTGTTCCAGCGCAAACTGTCGGACATGCAGACAGAGATCGCGCTGGGACTGCAAGCAAGCCTGCGAGTTGGTCGTCTGATGGATCAGGCGCAAGCCGCGCCCGAGATGATTTCCATCATCAAGCGCAACAACTGCGGCAAGGCGCTGGACATCGCGCGGATGGCTCGGGACATGCATGGCGGCAACGGAATTTCGCTGGAGTTCCACGTCGTGCGCCATATGGTCAATCTGGAAACCGTGAATACCTATGAAGGGACACATGACGTTCACGCGCTGATCCTGGGACGTGCGCAGACCGGTTTGCAGGCGTTCTACTGAAAGCAACTATAAGTCGCGTAATCGGTATTATGTAAATAACGAGGAATGTGTATCGACCAATTGCACCGTGATTTCCTGACTACGAGATCTCTGAGAACCAGACAAAGGCGCACGTTTTCATGCAGTTGAACGACAAAACTGTTGTCATTACTGGCGCGGCCAATGGAATTGGCAAAGGTTTGGCGCTTTGTTTCGCGGCTGAAGGCGCCCGGGTCGTCTGCGCGGATATTGATGAAACAGGCGCGCGTGTGGTGGCCGATCAGATCGGCGGTCATGCGGTTGCCTGTGATGTCAGCAGCGAAGATTCAATCCGGTCTTTGATTGAAACCGTCGAAACCCAGATCGGCGCGATCGATCTGTTCTGTGCCAATGCCGGTATTCTGACCTTGGGTGGCCTTGAGGTGTCCGACGAAGATTGGGATCGGATCTGGAAGATCAACGTGATGTCGCATGTCTGGAGTGCGCGTCATTTGATCCCGCGGATGGTTGCGCGCGGTGGCGGTTATATTCTGACAACCGCGTCGGCTGCGGGTTTGGTGAACCAACCGGGTGCCGCGCCTTACGGTGTAACGAAACATGCGGCTGTTGGTTTTGCCGAATGGCTTGCACTGACATACCGGGATCAAGGCATTCGGGTTTCGGTGCTGTGTCCGCAAGCTGTGCGCACGGATATGATCCTTGGCCACGAAGACTCGGTTGCCGCAATTGACGGTATGCTGGATCCCGAAGACGTTGCGCAAACCTGTGTTAAGGCCATTCAGGAAGAACGGTTTCTGGTGCTGCCACATGAAAAAGTTCTGGAATACCTCCAATTCAAAGCGGCCGATTATGATCGATGGCTGGACGGAATGTCCAAGCTGGATCAGAAGTATAGAGGGAAAACCTAAGGTTTATCTCGGCGCTTGCGCATCAAGCCTTCCTGGGCGACAGATGCCACCAGCACTCCATCCTGCGAGTGAATTGAACCACGGTTGAAACACCGCCCCTGCCCTGTCCAGGGCGCATCCATAGAATAGAGATGCCAGTTTTCGAACTGAATCGGTGCATGAAACCAGATCGCGTGATCCAAGCTTGCCACATCAACCGCGCCCGTTACCAACGACAAACCATGCGGCCGCAACCCTGATCCCAACAATGCCATGTCCGAGGCGTAGGCCAGCAACACGTGCTGCGTGACCCGGTCGGCTTGGGATGCGGCACCCATACGGAACCAGATATGATGGTGATCGTCGGCTGCCTTTGGGGTCAGCAGATCCAGCGGTGCAACCTCGCGTACTTCTATTGGTCGGTCGCGCATCAGTTCTGTATGAAACTTTTCCGGAACACGCGGCAAATATGCCTGACGCAGATCCGTTCGTGCAGGATGCGTTTCCGGCGCCCCGACAGCTTGATAAATAACCGGTATTGAGGGATCGCCGGGGCGAATGAAATAGGCGTGCAGAGAATGGCACAGTCGGGTGTCGACCGTTCTGTACGCCGCGGCCAGCGCCTGTGCGATGACCTGGCCGCCGAATATCCGGGTCGGCGTTTCACCGCCCGAACCGATCCCGCGGAACAGATCGACCTCAAGCCTTTCGATGTCGAGCAAATCCAACAGGATACGTTCGGCTTCGGTCATCCGTGGTCCTCCGGGCTGTGTTGCGGATTCGGTAACACCTGCAAAGGGATCATTCAATCATGGCCCCATGAACCAGCGCCTTCATCTCGGCCCGCGACGGGTAGGAACTGGATGGGGAAAGCTGCGTGAAAAAGACTGCAGTCAGATCATGTACGGGATCGATCCAGAAATAGGTCGAGGCCATGCCGCCCCAGCCAAAGTCACCCACAGATCCCGGAACCCGAACCCGCGCCGGGTCAAGTATGACGGCTCCGCCAAGGCCGAATCCCGTGCCCTCCATCGGCTGCTCGGCAAAGCTGCGGGGACCCATCGAGGCAATGTCGCCCGGCAGATGGTTGCGCATCATGAAACCGACTGTTGAGGGCCCCAGCAGCCTGACACCTTTACGCGTGCCTTTGTTGCGCAGCATCTCGGCAAAAGCTGCGAAATCATCGATCGTGCTGACCAAGCCGCCGCCGCCCGAAAATGTCGTTGCGTGTTCAAAGGACGACGTGCCGGGTTCATCAACCAGCCTGAGCGTCTCGCCGCCGGATTTGGCCTCGTTCAGCGCCATGGCATCGCCTTCGAGCGGGGTATAGAGCGAGGCGAACCGGTCCCCTGCCCCGACAGGCACGGAAAACCCGGTTTCCCGCATCTGCAGTGGTTCGAAAATATGCTCGGCAAAAAACCGATCCAGCGTTTGCCCCGACACAATCTCGATCACGCGGCCTATGACATCGATCCCGACTGAGTATTCCCAGCGTGTGCCCGGTTGAAACGCCAGCGGCAACCGCGCCAGCGTTTCAACCCGTGACCCCAGCGGGCCCTGATCGGGCGAAAAAATCAGGTCTTGCGCGTCCATCGCCTCGGCCAGAATGCCGGGGTTGAACGGATAGCTCAGGCCGCTGGTATGGGTCAGAAGTTGATGCAGTGTTGGCGTTGGGGCAGCTTCGGTCTGGTCCAATCGTTCAGCACCGGCAATAAGCGCTCTCATTGCCTGAAACTCGGGCAGAAATTCGGATACCGGCGCATCAAGATGCAGCAGCCCGCGTTCCACCAGCATCATCAGGGCGACCGTGGTCACAGGCTTGGTCATCGAATAGATGCGGACAAGGCTGTCACGTTCGAACGCCAGCCCGGCCTCGACATTGCGTTGCCCGCAGGCATGAAAAAATGCCTCGTGTCCATGTAGTAGTACCAGCATCGAGCATCCGGGATATTTCCGTTGATCTACATAGCGTTGCATCCACGTTCGTATGTGATGCAGTCGTGATTGATCTAACGCCATGTCCGGGGGCTCCGCTCGGGTCTCGTTTGCGGTGATCTTGCCGCGCATTGTCGCGAAGAAACAGAAAAATCCGCCGGTGCTGCGGTTAATTTCGATCAACGGACATCCGACCTGTTATTGTCACCTTGTATCAATGCGCGGGCGGATATGATTCCCCGACAGCATACCCAAAGCCGGAGGCGGAACATGGCGGATAAGGTCGAGTTCATTTATGATTTTTGCAGTCCCAATGCCTTTCTTGCGCATAAGGTTCTGCCGGACCTGGCCAAGCGAAACGGGGTTGAGGTGACATTTACCCCGGTCCTGCTGAGCCTGGTGTTCAAGGCTACCCACAATCAGAACCCGTTTGACGCATATTCGGAAAACCGACAGAAAACCGCTTATCTGACCCATGATCTGCACCGTTTTGCGCGCCGGCGTGGGGTTAACTTCCACATGAGCCCGCATTTCCCGCTGAACACGAAGTTCGCCATGCGCGGAGCCTGCTTTGCGCAAGGTAAACCGTGGGAAAGCAAATACATAAACGCAATATTTGATGCGATTTGGGTGCATGGGCAAAAGCTTGACGACATTAATGTTCTGATCGATGTAGTGCGCGAGGCTGACCTGCCGTCGCGCAAGATTCGCGAAGCGATTACCGATCCCGACATCAAGCAAACGATCAAGGATCAAAGCAAGGCTGCCGTGCGCCGGGGGGTTTTCGGCGTACCGACCCTGTTTTCGGGGTCCGAGATGTTCTTTGGCAAGAACAGCCTTGGCAACCTCGAGCTTGAGCTGACGTCCGCCAAGTAACCCGCCTGCGCCTCGCATGTGACGCTGGCGCGGGGTTCACTTGTTCAGTGCGGCCAACCCGTGCTGGGCGAATATGGGAACGTAGGCGCCAAAGGCTTTTGCACGGAGCGGATCAGATGCGTTCCCCTCAAGGGACCGTTTGTAGACGCCCTGCAAAATCGCGGCCATGCGAAAAAAGTTGAACGCAAGGTAAAAGCCGAAATTTTCGATCCCCGGTTGCCCGCGACGAGCGCAGTAGTCCGCGATAAAGTCTGCATCCGAGGGCAGACCAAGCGCAGCGCGATCCACACTGGCCAGCCCGCGCCCTTCGCGCCCCGGCGGCAATTGCCACTGCATGATGACCGCCGCCAGATCCGCATAAGGGTGGCCGATGGTCGACAACTCCCAGTCCAGAACCGCCACGCAGTCGGTGCCATCCTGTTCAAACAGCAGATTATCCTTGATTCCGCAGTTGGAGTTTGTTTCCGGCCAATTTCGGCAGGTGCGTTCGCGTTCTGGTTGTGCAATTTTGGCCTATCAACAGGCTGGCAACACATTGGGAGGTGGCTTTGGGTTGCGCCCATGCAGGAATTTTGCGAGAGCGCGGCCAAGAATCCGGCACCAACGCTCAATGGCGGTCAACTGCGGCGCAGATTGCAGGTTACGCAAGAACCGTGTCATGTCCGTCAGTTTCGACCGGATCTGCCGCGTTTGCCCATGGCTGCTGTTCAGGAACAGCGTTGTCTGTCCCGCGTGTCTGGTCGCTCGTGCGACACCAGTCAATAACAGCGGACGGCTGGTGATCGCTTCTCGCGATGTCATTGGGTCAACCAGCCGGACAAAAAGCGACCACCAATTGTAAACCAGCGCCGTCATTCGGGCGGTGATCTGCGTACGCTTCAGATCCTGCGTTGTGAACCCGCCCCACCCCCATTGGTTCTTCAGTTCGTCAAACGCGTTTTCCGCATCAGCCCGATCCCGGTAGAGCTGTGCCAGGGTGAGGCCCTCGCAATCCAGCGAGGTCACCAGAACGCTGTACTCCCAAAGCGCCGCCTGAGCCGGGACCACCTCGGCGAGGCCCAGAAGAAGTTGCTCATTCTCTTCACCAATCGGCGCTGTCAGCGCCACGTCCTTTGGCACCCGACGGCGCAGAACAACAACACGGCGTTTGCGACTCCAGCCCATCAATTGCAATTCCGATGCCGCCGCCTGCCAGCCGCGACCTGCCTCAGTCCAGCCGGTTTTTGCAGCAAGTTTTGACGCCAGTTCCTTCACCCGTTTCGTCATGCGTAGCTTGAAAAGATAGGGCTGAGCCCGCTCTTCAAGCGCAGACATCACCGTTTCATTGCCATAGCTGCTGTCACCACGAACAAGATACGGCCGTGCGGCAGGGGCGAGGCCATCCAGAATTTCCAGCAGACCAGAAAGACCATGCGTGCCGTGATGTTCATTGCCCGCGGTGACCTCAACGCCCAGGATCAGCCGCAGGTTTGCGATCATAAAGCTGTGGTAACAATGAGAGGGTCGACCGGGTTTGTGGGGATTGTAGCCCACAACTGCACCTTCCTGTTTGCCATAGATCGGTTTGACCGTGGTGTCCGCGTCCAGGATCCAGTCTTCCTGCATCACTGGATGCAGCGGGAATGTCAGATGGTGCTTCAGCCAGATGTCCGCTTCTCGCTGATCAAGGGTCGCCAAAGCCCGCCGAACCGAGTCGTCGCTGCAGATTTTGCTCAGCCCCAGAAACGCCGGATTGATCCCATCGTGCCGCAGCGCATTCACATGCGCATAGCGCCGACCGCCGGTCACGATCGACAGAACCATCGTGCCCAGAACATCCCGAACCTTTGGCGCATTGGGGCTGCTGAACCGCAACGGGCAATCCGCAACAAAGGGATCAAACAGATCGGCCTGCTTCAGATAATCGATGAAGAACGGCAACTGGCCCAGCGGAGTGACGGCTTCGTCCGGAGACCAGCGAACATGAACCTGACCGCTGAAACTGTCCAGCGCAACGGGCTCATTCGAATGCGCTTGTTCAACCTCAGCGCGATCACCAAATGGGTGAGCCAATTGTAAACCCTCCAACGGCTATTCTTAACTGGACCTCAACAGTTTACCCGATATCGCCTCCGCGCCTACTGCGGAATTAAGGATGATAGATCCGGTAATCGCCATGCACCAGTGTGCGCTGACCGTCATCACCCGGCAACTGCTGCTCAAGCCGAGTAATCAGCAGGTCCATTTCTTTGATCTTTTCGGTCTGGGTAGCCCGATATTGCCGCTTCCAGCGTGAAATCTGGCGTTCGAAATAATTGCCCGGCGGGCCATAGTCGGACAGACCAACCGCATCGACATCCACCATGTGCAACTCGGCCAGAACCCGGTTCATCTCATCCAGAACGCCGGTGCGGGTGGCGTTGTCGACGCCTTTCATTGTGGGGTCCATAAAGCCGCGCCCCTTGCGGTATTCCATGACGTAAAAGGCTGATCCGATGATCGCGTCATCCTCGCACAGCAGGTACATCTCGGGCACGGGAACTTTGCTGCCTGCCAACGCAGTCTGTACGCGGAATTCCCGATCCACGGCATGGGCGGATTTCAATAGCACTCCGGGAGGTTTGCGCCGCAGCACATAAGATTTTCCGCGCGTGTCCAACAGGTAGGTCGGGTTTGATTGCCCAACGTCGAATTTTTGAACCTCAACCGGCCCATGAAACCCTGCTAGATTGCTTTCAAGATAGGCCGTTACAGATCTGATATTTAACGTATTATCGTTACTCGGCATGACATCCTCAATCCACTGACATCGGCACGTGATTACAAGGCCGCGGCAAAAATATTTTCTGCGGTCTGAACATTGATACCGCCGGAAACGGGTATGACCGCACCGGGTACATAGCTGCCGCCTCGCCCACACAGGAACAATATGCAACCGCCGATATCTTGGGGCTGTCCGACCCGGCCCAGCGGGACTGACTGCCCGACCTTTTCGCGTGTATCCTCGTCCTCGGTTGCAAAGGCGGTCATGCGCGACACAAACGGCCCCGGCGCCAGCGCGTTGACCGTGATCCGGTGCGGGGCCAGTTCCTTGGCCATGATTTTGGTCAGGTGCAATACCGCCGCCTTGGAGGCGGAATAGCTATAGGCTCCGTCCCCCATCGGCACCTCCCCCATGACCGAGCCGACGTTGACCACACGGGACGGGCCCGTGTCGGTGGCAGATTTCATCAGCAAGGGCAGCAGTTGCTGCGTCAGCTCAAATATCCCTGCGACATTCACCGACATCACCTTGTCCCATGCGGAATAAGGAAATTGCCCCAGCGGAGCACCCCATCTGACACCTGCATTGTTCATAAGTATATCAAGGGATTGCGTGCGCTTATTCACTTCGCCGACCAGCGCGCCGATCCCGTCCTCGCTGCCTATATCACCGGAAAACCCCTCGGCTGACCCGGGCGCGTCCAGCGCGTTCAACCCGGCTGCAACAGCTTCACACGCATCGCCCTTGCGAGAGGCGATCAACACATGAGCCCCGGCATTTACCAGCGCCTCGGCGGCCATTCGGCCGATCCCGGTCGCACCGCCGGTGACAAGGGCCGTTTTTCCGTTGAGTGAAAACAGGGTCTCGGGCGTCATGATATCTCCCTTTCTTCGACAGGAACGCTGCTGGGGTTATTGGCAAGTGTCTTGACAACGCTTACCGGTAATCCAACGATTTCAGTTCCATCGAGGCAAGGGGCAAGAGGCAGATATGCAGGCATTACTGAGCGTCACAAAGGGCGGACCCGAGACGCTGGAGCTGACAACGCTGCCCGACCCGGTACCTTCAAAGGGTGAGCTTTTGATCCGGGTCCATGCCGCTGGGGCCAATTTCCCCGACACGTTGGTGATCCGCGATCTCTATCAGATCAAACCGCCCCGTCCTTTTGCCCCCGGTGGCGAGGTCGCGGGCGAAGTCATCGGGCTTGGCGAAGGTGTAACCGGTTTTGCGCTGGGTGACCGCGTTCTGGCCCTGACCGGGCATGGCGGGTTTGCGACCCACCTGACCCTGAAAGCCACGATGGCCGTGAAAATTCCGCCTGATATGCCGTATCAGGACGCCGCCTGTTTCATCTTTACCTACGGGACGTCGCATCACGCGCTCAAGGATCGGGCCGGGTTGAAACCCTACTCGATTCACACATTTCCAGCGATCCCATATCCGAGTTGGATTGACCTAAATTGATAGAGACCGCGCAACATAACCACGGGGCCCGGTTTCCCATAATATCCGGTCCAGCCACCGAGACGGGCGCACACTCAGGCTGCAAAGGCGAGCGACCCCTTTGGATGCGGGTTTTTCTGCTTTTCGGTCTTACCTTCAAGCGAAGCGGATACGGCCTCAAGGACCGGTTGATCCTGCGCCTCGAATACATCCTCCAGCGGGCGTTTGCCTGCGCCATCCCGGTCCTGCACGAGCTGCATGCAGGATATCCCCGCGATAAGCGTCATTGCGCAAAGAGTTTTGAAGGGTGCGGGCTCCATAGACACGTTTTCGATGTCGAAACCTTTGGTCTTAATGGTCCGGAAAACCTGCTCAATGACCCAGCGCCGACGGTAGAGTTGAGTGATCCATCGTGCCTGTTCGAATGTTTCGACCCGATGGCTGGTCAGCAGGCGCCAACGTGCAGGCTGCACACCTACTGGCGGGTCGATTTCTCGCGCCTCAACGATGTAGACGGACGTGCTGGCGGGAACGCCTTGTTCAATCGGTCTGTTTTTGGGGTGCGGCAGGGTAACGCAAGCGAAACGAACGCCAATCCGGGCCGTGCGCTTCTTCTGCCCGGGTCGCGCGGGCAACTCGACCGTATGTTCTTGCTGCGGCGTGCCCTCAAGGCTGAAAAAGAGCTTGCCTGTATCATCGGAAAGATTGAGATCATGGGACGCTCGGACCAGGACGTCCACGCCTTTTGGGCGGCATGCAAACATCTCGAAGATGTCCCCTTCACGGTCGGCTATAACCGTGACATTCGCAGCCGCGTTCAGAACGGCGGCACTAGTTTGCATGCTTTCAAGCCAGCGATAGCTCTCTTTTTCACGAAGAGGTCGATTTTTGGGCGGCTTCTTGCGGCCGCCAGAGCGTTCAATGAGTTGCATGTCAACCGCTCCGAGCAACGTGCCCTGTTCGGCCTCCACCGCGATCGTAGCATGGCCGACAATGCAGTTTCCCGACCCATCATCACGAAAGCTCGTTGTGTCTTGAATCGCCAGAACATGCAGACCGTCAACGCGCCCGGACGTGACCTTCCCGGCCTTTTCGACAATCTTTTTCACTGTCACCTTCTCGTTCCTCAAAAACCGACCAAAGCGAACCTCACCTGCGCGATTGCCGCCGACGCTACGCACCGAAATACCACGAGGACCGACCTCGACAAGACGACCATGCAAAAAGCGTTCAGCCTGATCCAAACGACAATCACCAAAATGCGAACTCGAGTTTTGCATCTCTACCCCCTTGAAACAGCAAGACAGGAGATAGAACCGATATGACAAAACGGCAAGGTTCAGAACCTAATTCCGCGTGCGGGAAAAGATGTGTGCATACAGTAGGGTTGAAACCGGGTGAGACCTTGTTGGTTCTGGGCGCGGCTGGCGGCGTTGGATCTGCGGCGATCGAACTTGCCAAAGCCGCAGGCGCGCGCGTGATCGCAGCGGTTTCTTCCCCCGAAAAGGCAGCGTTTTGCCGCGAGATCGGCGCCGATAAAACGCTGATCTATCCGCGCGATCTGGACCGCGATGCGCAAAGGGCTCTGTCGGCCGAGATCAAGGCGCTGGCAGGGGGTGACGGTGTAGACGTGGTCTATGATGCCGTGGGCGGCGATTATGCCGAACCTGCCCTGCGCGCCATGGCGTGGAACGGCCGGTTTCTGGTCGTAGGGTTTCCCGCCGGTATCCCCAATATCCCCCTGAACCTGACATTGCTGAAAGGTTGCCAGATCGTCGGTGTCTTCTGGGGCGCATCCGTTTTCCGCGACCCTAAGGGGCACGCTGAAAACATGGCGGAGTTGTTCGGATTATACCGGGCAGGCAAAATCAAACCGCATATCAGCGCGACCTTCCCGTTGAACCGCGCTGCGGACGCCTTGGTAGCGCTCGAAAACCGCTCAGCTCTCGGCAAAGTTGTGGTCACGATGGAGGGTCTGTGAACTACATTACATTCGCGCGTGGATCGTTGATCCAGAATGAAAAACACCAACTCGCCTCAGAAGCGAACTGCCCGCTGGACGCCCCCACGTTTCGGGTTTATCACATGGAAATGGGGATGGTTTGAAAATGACTAAAATACTGGTTCTGAACGGCCCGAATCTGAACATGCTGGGTACGAGGCAACCCGAAGTTTATGGCCGTACGACATTGAAAATGATCGAAGATCTGTGCGTTTCCCATGGTGAAACGCAGGGTCAGGAAATCACGTATCTTCAGTCCAATCACGAAGGTGCTCTGATCGATGCGATCCATGCAGCGCGTGGTGTCCATGACGGCATCGTTCTGAACGCCGGCGCCTATACCCACACCTCGATTGCGCTGATGGATGCGATTGCCTCAGCCGAAGTTCCCGTGGTCGAGGTGCACCTATCCAATATCCACGCACGCGAGGCGTTTCGGCACACATCTTACATTGCCCGTGTCGCCATCGGACAGATTTGCGGCTTTGGCGCGCAAAGTTATGTCATGGCTCTGGACGCACTTGCGGCGTATTTGTCCAAGGAGAGCGCAGGATGAACCTGGCCGAGTATCTCAACTTTTTAAGCTACACAAAAACGCTGGAAGAGCTTTGGGATGCGCATTGTCGACAGATGGCGCAATACGGGTTTGATCGCCTGCTGTACGGGCACACGCAATACCGCACGGAAACTTCGCTGGGCGATCCCGAGGATTTCGTGATCCTGACCAACCACAGCAATGACTATCTTGACGGTTTTTTGCATTCCGGCCTGTATTTTCATGCGCCTATGCTGAAATGGGCCTTGGAAAACGAAGGCGCGGCCAGTTGGCGCATGATTCAGGAAATGGCATCCAGTGGCGCCATGACGGAACAGGAACGTCAGGTTTATGAGTTCAACAGATCCAAGGGTGTGACAGCCGGATTCACGGTCAGCTTCAATTCGGTTTCGATGCGCTCCAAGGGGGCGATTTCCATGGCGTCTTATGGGAATCAAGCCCAGGACGAAGTTGACGAAATCTGGAAAGAGCACGGCGAAGCGATTTTGTTGATGAACAACATCGCCCATCTGAAGATCCTGACCCTGCCCTATAATGCGCCAAACCGTGCCCTGACCAAGCGTCAGCGGGAAGCGCTGCAATGGGTCGGCGATGGCAAGACCACGCAGGACATTGCCCTGTTGATGGGGCTGACATCGGCCACGGTGGAAAAACATCTGCGCCTGGCACGTGAGGCACTGAGCGTCGAAACCACGGCGCAGGCCGTTCTGAAGGCAACGCTGCAGAATCAGATGTTTGTCATGGAAGTCTAAATGTTTTATGACGCCAAGCTGCGTCAGTTTACCCTAGGTAAGGAAAACATGACTTCCAATACCCCATGAAAAATTGCAGATTGAGACTGTTCCGTGAGTGGTGGCTTTAGCCAGGGAACGTTTTGATCGGACCTTTGTAATACCAAAGCTCTCTGGTCGCTCTGACTGAAAGGCGTCTATTTGTCCACGTCGATCAGTTGGAATTTTTGAGGGACCCTGTCCATCCCCATCATGCGGGGTCCCTCATTCAACATCCGGAAAATCGTCGGACCGATTGTGCGAAAAGTGCACCTGTGCAACCGGCACAAAAAAACCGGCTGCGCAGAACGCAGCCGGTGTATTGGTCATCATGGCCCATATCGGGGCCATGTGTTTCCTCAGCCTTGAGCTGCCTTGGCAACTTCGGCGGCAAAGTCTTCTTTTTCGACAACGATGCCTTCGCCAACCTCAAGACGGACAAAGCCCGTGATGGTTGCGCCCGCTTCCTTGACGGCCGCCTCGACGGTCAAGTCAGGGTTCACGACGAATTGCTGATTCAGCAGAGTCGACTCGCCGACGAATTTCTTCATGCGGCCAATGATCATCTTTTCGATCACCTGCTCCGGCTTGCCGGATTCGCGGGCGATGTCCATCTGAACCTGCTTTTCCTTTTCGACCACGGCCGGGTCCATGTCCGCCTCGGACAGGGCCGCCGGGTTCACAGCCGCGATGTGCATCGCAACCTGCTTGCCAAGCTCTTCGGTGCCACCGGTCAGGGCAACCAGAACGCCGATCTTGCCCATGCCGTTGGTCGCGGCATTGTGGACATAAGACACAACAGTTTCGCCCGACAGTTTGGACATGCGGCGCACCGACATGTTCTCACCGATGGTGGCGATCTTGGCGGTCAGCGTGTCAGCGACGGATTTTCCGCCCAGATCAGCGGCCAGCAGAGCTTCGATATTATCGACGCCTTCTGCGGCATAGGCGATCTTGCCGACCATTTCCTGGAACTCGGCGTTTTTCCCAACAAAGTCGGTTTCCGAGTTCACTTCGACAGCAACACCATTGCCACCGTCAACGTGGACTGCAACCAGACCTTCTGCTGCGGTACGGCCCGATTTTTTGGCCGCTTTGGCCAGACCTTTGGTGCGCAGCCAGTCAACGGCCTCGTCCATGTTGCCACCGGTTTCGGTCAACGCTTTTTTCGCGTCCATCATGCCTGCGCCGGTCTGATCGCGCAGTTCTTTCACCATTGCTGCTGTGATTGCCATCTTTTGGCTCTCCTCAATTCAAACGGAATTGGGGCAGGTCTACCCTGCCCCATATGTCATTTACGTGACGGGCAGCTTACGCTTCGGCTTTGGCTTCCGGCGTGGCTTCTTCTGCGGGCGCTTCTTCCGCCACGACTTCTTCAACCGGGGCTTCTTCGAACGCACCCAGGTCAACGCCTGCTGCACCCATCTGAGCGGTCATGCCGTCCAGTGCGGCACGTGCGGCCAGATCGCAGTACAGAGCGATTGCGCGCGCTGCGTCATCGTTGCCGGGGATGATGTAGTCAACGCCGTCGGGCGAGCAGTTGGTATCGACAACAGCCACAACCGGGATACCCAGCTTGTTGGCTTCGGCGATGGCAAGTGCTTCTTTCTTGACGTCGATGACGAACAGCAGATCCGGAACGCCGCCCATCTCGCGGATACCGCCCAGCGATGCCTGCAGTTTGGTCTGGTCACGTTCCATGCCCAGACGCTCTTTCTTGGTCAGGCCTTCGGTGCCCGATTCCATGGCTTCGTCGATCTGGTTCAGACGGTTGATCGACTGGGAAACGGTTTTCCAGTTGGTCAGCGTGCCGCCCAACCAACGGTGGTTCATGTAGTACTGAGCCGACTTTTCAGCGGCGTCTGCGATCGGCTGAGCAGCCTGACGCTTGGTACCGACGAACAGAACGCGGCCACCTTTTGCGACAGTGTCACGAACGGCCTGCAGCGCCTGATCCAGCATCGGAACGGTCTGGGTCAGGTCCATGATGTGGATGCCATTGCGCGAGCCGTAGATGAACGGGCCCATGCGGGGATTCCAACGCTGTGTCTGGTGACCAAAGTGAACGCCAGCTTCCAGCAGCTGACGCATGGTGAACTCGGGAAGAGCCATGCTATTTTTTCCTTTTCCGGTTTACGCCTCGGCGGGGGTGAAAGAAGCGGATGCTCCAACCGGCGGGCCAGATAAGGATGTCTCCCTCAAATAGCCCAAACCCCGCCTGCGGGTTTGAATGGCGCGCGTATACGGCAGGTTTTGATGCGGCGCAAGGGCGAATTGCCCTTATTTTTCGAGCCGCGCAAGGCTGTGCGCATGTCGCACGGCCTGTTCGCAATGCGCCGCCAGTGCCTTGCGGTTGGCAAAGTCGCCGACCTTGGCCGGGGCGTGGTAAATCAACTCGACCGTACCTTGCCTGCGCGCGCCAAGTGTCTTGAGCAGATGCGGGCCGAACTCCATATCGCCCCACCAGCCATAAAACCGATCAGGCTGCCCCGCAGGCGCGTGAAAGATGACCGAAACGGGTTGAACATACATGAAGTCACGTAGCTCTTCGGTAAAGAACGCCGCGAAAAGCGTTGTTTTAAAAGGTAAAACACGCAATCCGTCGGTCGAGGTGCCTTCGGGGAAAAACAGCAACTTGTGTCCCGCCGTCAGCCGATCCTGAAAAATCTGTGTCTGTTCGCGGGCCTTTTTCGGATTCCTTTCGATGAACACCGTGCCGGTTGCACGGGCCAGCCACCCGATGCCGGGCCATTTTGCAACCTCGGCCTTGGACACGAAGTACACCCGCTTTCGAGCGTTCAGCGCAAATATATCCAACCACGAGGTATGATTGGCCACGACCGCACCGCGTTCCGTCATCAATTGGCCCGAACTGCGAAGACTGATGCCCAGAACGCGAAATGCGTTGCGGCAGACGAATTGCGAAATAAACGGAGTGATCGGACGTTGCACCCCGAACAGCGGACGTTCGATCAGTCGCACTGCCAGCAGCACGGCCAAGCCACCAAAAACCAATACCGCCAATGGCAACCCGCGCAGGATCACCAGCCCCCAGCCCAAAACACCCAGGTCGATGGGGTCCGGCGCGTCATCGCTGTTCCACAAAGGCGCGCTCAATGGATCAGGCCCCGCCGTAGATACGTTTTTGCCGCGCGTTCATCCGGGTCGTGTCCAGGATCAGGCAGACATCTGTGGTGTTGAAGGCGTGGTCGATAAAGGCCCCCTCGCCCACGAAACCGCCCAGCCGCAGATAAGCCTTGATCAACGCTGGAACCTGCACCATGGCGGCGCGGCGATCCAACGCATCCGGTTCAACAAGATCCATGCTTTGAAACACATCCGGTTGGGCCCGAACCCGCAGCTCTGGCGGGGCCAGATGGTTGTGATGCAGCATCGACAACGGTTGCGCCAGCGGCTCCATATCGGTTCCATGAAAGCTGGCGACGCCGAACAGCACCTCGATCTCGCGTTCAGTTACATACGCGGCCAATCCATTCCAAAGATGGTACATCGCCGTGCCGCCGCGATAGTCCGGATGCACGCAGGACCGACCCAGTTCCAACAGCTTTCGACCACTTTGTTTCAGCACGGTCAGATCGTATTCATCCTCGGAATAAAACTGTCCAAGATCTGCTGCACGTTCGCCCGGTAACAACCTGTAAACGCCAACAACTTTGCCCGTTGTGTCATCAAATGCCAGCATATGATCGAAGTGCGGATCGAACCGGTCCTGTTCCAACCGGGCGTCGTGATCGACCATCTCGCCGCCGCCGCCCAGCTCGCGTACAAAGACGTCATAGCGCAAGCGCTGCGCGGCTTTCAGTTCCGCGTCGGTCTCGGCAAGTTTGACGGTGAAAGAAGGGCCTGCATCCGGCATTCGGCTTGTCCGTTGTTCGTATTGCGCGCTGATACCGCAATTTTCCGGGCGAAAGCAATACATCCGCCTCTGGCCAAGGTTGTTAACCTTTCTTAAACCAGTTTCACGGATCAAAGACCGGCATCAGGGCGATGCGTGTTCCGTCAATCACCACTTTCCCCTGCTCGCGAAAGTTAACGGTGATTTTACCCGCGATGTTGGACTGTACCTGTCCGACTCCCCATTCGGGGTAATCCGGGTGGCGGACATACATGCCCGGTGCAAAAATTGCATTCAGATCTGTCATGCGCTGGCTCCGGTCCGGCAGTGGCGGGTCTCACAGGAGGTACGTATGGGCGACGCTGACGTCAACCTGGCCGAACTGGTCGGGTCCCGGATTTGTCACGATCTGATCAGTCCGGTGGGCGCGATCACCAACGGGTTGGAACTGTTGGAAATGGTCGGTTCGATGCAAGGCCCTGAGATGGAGTTGATCTCAGGCAGTGTCGGCAACGCCGCGGCCAAGATACGCTTTTTTCGGGTCGCTTTCGGGTCGGCCAACGACCAGCCTCTGGGCAAGACCGAAGTTACAAGCCTTTTGAAAGATGTGGAAAATTCGGGTCGTTTGCGTGTGCACTGGCCCGTCGGTGACGCAGTGCCGCGCGGTCAGGTCAAGCTGGTGTTTCTGGCACTCATGTGCTGCGAAAGCGCTATGCCCATGGGCGGCGAAGCCAAGGTCGTATTGCAAGGCGAAACCTGCATCGTGACAGGTACGGCGGATAAGCTGAATGTCGACATTGATTTGTGGAAAAACATCGGCACTGGCCGGTTTCCCAACAGGATCACCCCGGCGCAGGTGCAGTTTGCCCTGCTGCCGCAATCTGCCACGGCTCAAGGGCGACGGATCGCGGTTGAGACAAGCGCGACCCGCGTGGCGATCCGGTTTTAGTTCCGGGTCGTTCCGTTCCCGCGCACCAGATATTTGAAACTGGTCAGTTTGCGCCGCACCGACCGGGCCACGTGCATGCATCTTGCCGGTCGCGATCCCGATCTCGGCACCCATTCCGAACTCACCCCCATCGGCAAACTGGGTCGAGGCGTTGTGCATCAGAATGGCGCTGTCCAGGCGTTCAAAGAAACGCGCGGCGGTTGCGGGGTCTTCGGTCATGATGCAATCGGTATGGTTGGACCCGAACTGCCGGATATGTGCAATGGCAGCGTCGATATCAGCAACCGGTTTTGCGGCGATGATGCTGTCCAGAAACTCTTTGCCCCAATCGTCTTGTGTGGCGGGGACGCTGCCGTCGATGGCCAGCGTGCCCTGGGCATGAACTTCGACGCCTGCTGCCAACAGGCCAGCGATCAGGTCCCGCCCCAGCGTTTCGGCAACATCCTGATGCACCAACAGACATTCGGCGGCACCGCAGATACCGGTGCGGCGGGTTTTGGCGTTCAGGACGACCTCCAGCGTTTTCTGGGGATCAGCAGCTTTGTCGACATAGATATGCACGATGCCTTCGAGATGGGCAAAGACCGGCACGCGCGCCTCACGCTGCACCAGACCGACCAGCCCCTTGCCGCCGCGCGGCACGATGACGTCCACATAGTCCGTCATGGTCAGCAGTTCCTGCACCGCCGTGCGGTCGCGGGTCGGTACCAGTTGAATGGCGTCTTCAGGCAGATTGGCGGCCTTCAGCCCCTGCACCAGACAAGCGTGAATAGCGGTAGAGGAATGAAAGCTTTCGGAACCACCACGCAGGATCACCGCGTTACCAGATTTCAGACACAGCGCGCCTGCATCCGCCGTCACGTTGGGGCGGCTTTCATAGATCACGCCAATCACGCCCAGCGGCGTGCGCACGCGCTGAATGTTCAGGCCCGAGGGCATATCCCACTCGGTCAGAACTTCGCCCACCGGATCGGCCTGATCCGCAACAATGCGTAGCCCGTCAACCATTGCCCTGAACGCGGGATTCGTCCAGCATCAGACGGTCCATCATCGCCGGGCTCAGCCCTTTTTCACGGCCAAATTCCAGATCTTTCCTGTTGGCCTCGATGATTTGGTCACGATTGGTCCAGACCGCCTCGGCCGCCGCAATCAGGGCGGCGTGTTTGCGTTCGGCAGTGGCATAGGCAAGCTCCTGTGATGCCGCCTTGGCCCGTTTTCCAAGATCGGCCATCAGGGCGGGAATAGTATCGAAATCCTTCATCTCAAAAGCCTCTCAGGTCGTGCATTTGGTCAGTTTATCAGGTGGCGCCGTCACAACGCCAGATCATCGCGGTGAATCAAGGCCGCCCGGCCCGGATAGCCAAGCGTCGTCTCGATCTCAGAGGATTTGCGCCCCTTGATGGCGTCGGCCTCTTGCGCTGTATACCGGCTGAGGCCCTGCGCCAGACGTCGTGCGGCGGGGTCCAGAATCGCCACCGGATCGCCGCGTCCGAAATCGCCGGTAACCTCGACAATACCGGCGGGTAACAGGCTTTTGCCATTGGCCAGCGCCCGTGCCGCGCCAGCATCTACGACAATCTCGCCACGCGGTTTCATTGCCGAAATCCAGCGTTTGCGGGCGGCATGCGGATCCAGCTTGGCGGTAAACCATGTGCTGTTCGCGCCGTTTTCAAGAGATTTCAAAGGGTTCAGAGTCGACCCTTCGGTGATCGCCATATCGCAGCCTGCCGCTGTTGCCATCTTGGCAGCCAGCAGTTTGGTTTTCATCCCGCCCTTGGACAGGCCAGAACCGGCATCGCTGGCCATCGCCTCAATCTCTGGGGTGATCTGGTCGATCACGTCATAACGCGTTGCGGATGGGTCTTCGTTCGGGTTGCCGGTGTAAAACCCATCCACATCCGACAACAACACAAGCTGATCCGCCCCCACGGTCACTGCGATTTGAGCGGCCAGACGATCATTGTCGCCATATCGGATTTCATCCGTGGCCACCGTGTCGTTTTCGTTGACAATCGGCACCACATCCAGCCCCAGCAGGGTTTCCAGCGTCGCGCGAGAGTTCAGATAGCGCCGCCGGTCCTCGCTGTCCTCCAACGTCACCAGAACCTGTGCGGTGGTGATACTGTAGGGGTTCAGCGCCTCTTCATAGGCGCGAGCCAGACGAATTTGGCCAACGGCGGCGGCGGCCTGCGATTTTTCCAGCGGCAATGCAGCCACAGGCAGGTTCAGAACCCCGCGACCCAGCGCGATCGACCCGGACGAGACCAGAATGACATTGGTTCCCTGCCCTTTCAGCCACGCCACATCCTGTGCCAGCGAATGCAGCCAATCGCTGCGCAATAATCCGGTTGTGCGGTCCACCAGCAATGCCGAACCGATCTTTACGACCAGACGGCGAGCATTCGTCAGGGTTGCCAAGGCTGGATCTCCTCGGCGGGTTTCTGGCGCAGGCGGTTTTCGTCGATCTGCGCGCGCAAGGCCCGCAACACGTCGGTCACACCCAAATGGGCGACGCCAGACATGGCCATCACAGACCCGCCGACCGCCTCTTGCAGTTCGGCCCTGGCTTGTTCCCGTTCGTCATCATCCAGCGCATCAACTTTATTGAGCACAGTGATTCTTGGTTTTTCCGCCAACGCACCGCCATAGGCTTCAAGCTCGCGAATGATAGTCCGATAATCGTCCGCCACGGCTTCCGAGGTTCCATCGACCAGATGCAGCAGCACGGCGCAGCGTTCGACATGACCCAAAAAGCGGTCTCCGATGCCGCGACCCTCATGCGCGCCTTCGATCAGGCCGGGGATGTCAGCGACAACGAATTCGACATTGTCCACGCCTACAACGCCCAGATTGGGGTGCAGGGTCGTGAACGGATAATCTGCAATCTTGGGCCGCGCGTTCGATGTGGCAGCCAGAAAGGTCGATTTCCCGGCATTGGGCAGACCCAGCAGACCCACATCGGCAATCAGCTTTAACCGCAGCCAGATGGTGCGATCGATGCCCGCCTGCCCCGGATTGGCGCGGCGCGGGGCTTGATTGGTTGCGGATTTGAAATGCAGGTTGCCAAAGCCGCCATTGCCGCCTTTGGCCAGCAAAAACCGCTCACCCACTTGGGTCAGATCGCAGATGACGGTTTCTTCGTCTTCATCCAGAATCTCGGTGCCCACGGGCACCCGTAGAATAATGTCGTCACCATCCTTGCCGGTACGTTGCTGACCGCGCCCGGGCTGACCGTTTTTGGCAAAAAAATGCTGCTGATAGCGGAAATCGATCAGGGTGTTCAACCCATCCACGACTTCGACCCAGACAGACCCGCCTGTACCGCCGTCCCCGCCATCGGGGCCGCCATATTCGATGTATTTTTCGCGCCGAAAGCTGACGCAGCCGTTACCTCCGGCCCCGGACCGGATGTAGACCTTTGCGAGATCGAGAAATTTCATGACTGTCCCCTACTGCAAAGGCCCCACCGGCCACAAGTCAGAGTTTTTTGCTATATGTCCAGGTGGGCACATTTGCGTCGCGCGCCACCGAATAGTTTTCGGCATCGCCGAGATACTGGAACCCGCAATGGGTCAGCACCCGGGCCGAGGCCGGATTGTCCTGAAACACGCTGGCGAACATGTTCGAGTTTTCCAGTGGGTTGGCCAGAACCAACGCTTCAACGGCCAGCGATGCGACGCCCGTGTTCCAATAGACCGGAGCAACCCAAAACCCGACTTCGGACTGGTTGCGATCCAGCCGCGTCAACGAAATCACGCCAATCAGTTCCGGTCCACCATCTTTGGTGGCGTCCATCGCCCAGACATCTTCGTCCCGTTCTTCGGCCATGGACCGGGTTACGAATGCTTCGGTTACGCCCGGCGGCAACGGGTGCGGAATATTCGTTGTCATACGTGCAACGCTTTCACTGCCCGCATAGTGTTCGATAAGCCCCATATCCGACCGGCGCAGAGGGCGCAGGTCGAACCGCTCGGTTTCGATGACCGGCTGGTTTATTATGGCTTCAATTTTCATGAGTGCGTTCCTCCTCCGAACAACACAAAAAGTACGGACGCAACAGTCAGACTGGCTAACGTCCACATCAGATATTTTTCCACCGGCCGTCCTTCAACCGTGTGGGCAATTCTATCTCCGGCAAATGTCCAGATCGGATGCAAAATCGCCTGACAAAACAATAAACAGAGAGCGATAGTTAACGTCGCGTTAAAGCTGGACGTTCCCGCCGCCACAAAGCCGGTAAACCCGGCGATGATCATCGCCCAGGCCTTGGGGTTCAGGGGGTGAACGATCAGCCCGGCCCAGAATCCGGGAACCTCTTGTCCGGCATCACCACGCGACAGGCGCAGGTTGGCGATCTTCCACGCCAGCCAACAGATATAAGCGGCCGAGGCATATTTCAGGACCGTAAAGACAGCCGGTGCCTGCTCTGCCAGCTGCAGCAGACCAAAGCCAACAGGCCAGATGATCAACTGCTTGCCCAGAATGACACCTGCCACAAATGGCAGCGCAGCGCGAAATCCATAGCGCGCACCGGTACCCAGCAGAACCATGTTTGCCGGTCCGGGCGTACCAACCTGCGAGGCGGCAAAGATCAGGAAACTGGTGGTTGCGACGGTCATAGTGCCGCCTCCCAGCTTGACCGAGTGAGCACCATATCCTGAATGGTCACGATTTCGTTGGTCGAACGAGACGTCGCAATGTGCTGCCCATCTGGTTTGAACCCAAATTTTGACAAGACCGCCTTGGAACGTTCATTACCAAGGTGATAGCCCGACGTAAGCTCTTGCCGGTCTGACTGGAATATCCTCGTGATCATTGCATGGGCGGCTTCGGTGACATAGCCCTGCCCCCACGATGTTTTCTCAACCCAATAGCCCAATTGGTTGCCGGTTGAGACGCAGCCGATCAGGCTACTGTCCTTGGTGATCGCAAAGGCATCCTGTTCGTCAGCCATGGCGTCGAGAAATTCAACAGAATGCTCGGCTTCGTAGGGGTGTGGGACCCTCGTTAGCCAACGGGCCACATCCAAATCGTTCAGCAGCGTGACCAGACGCGACGAATCCTCGCGCCGGAACCGACGCAGGACAAGACGCTCTGTTTGAATCACTTCGGTCATGGGACCGCTCCTGAAAACGAGAAAGGGGACCGGCACTTTCTGCCGGTCCCCCATGAAATTTTCTTAAACCTTCTGGGTTTCGGCTTACTCTGCGGCCTCCGCCACTGGCAGGACCGAAATGAATGTGCGGTTTTTCAGTCCCTTGTGGAACTTCACGGCGCCATCGGTGGTTGCAAAGATTGTGTGATCTTTACCAATACCTACGCCTTCGCCCGGCCAGAACTTGGTGCCGCGCTGACGTACGATGATGTTGCCTGCGATGGCCGCCTGGCCGCCATAGAGTTTTACGCCAAGGCGACGACCCGCTGAGTCGCGACCGTTACGGGAGGAACCGCCAGCTTTTTTATGTGCCATTCTCTCTCTCCTTAGCCTTTAGCCAGTTCTTTGGCCTGTTCGATCCAGCCTTCACGCTCGATCCGGCCTTTGAACGACAGTTTCTCGTCCATAGCAGCTACGTCTTCTTCCGTCCATGCCGCGATCTGGGCAAAGGTGGTGATACCAGCATCGAGAAGCTTTTTCTCAAGCGCAGGGCCAACACCGGACAGTTTCTTCAGATCGTCACTACCGGTTGCAGCGGCTTCTGTGGCTTCTGCTTTTTTCGCAGGAGCCTTTTTGGCCGGTGCTTTCTTGGGTGCAGCAGCTTCAACGGCGGTTGCGGAAACCGAACCGGTTGCAGCTTTGACACCCGACTTGTCCGCGCCCGACGACAGAATGTCGGTGATCTTGACCAAAGTCAGCTTCTGACGGTGGCCAACAGTACGCTTCGAGCTGTGCTTACGACGGCGCTTGACGAACTTGATGACCTTGTCACCTTTGACCTGCTCGACCACTTCGGCCTGAACAGCCGCATCATCGACAAACGGCGCGCCAACGACCGGTGCGTCACCGCCCAGCATCAGTACGTCGTTGAATTGAATTGTTTCACCTGCGTCGGCAGCCAGTTTTTCAACGCGGAGCATATCGCCCGCCTGAACCTTGTACTGCTTGCCGCCAGTCTTGAGGACCGCAAACATGCGTCTTTCCTTTTCCAACCCGCGTTCTGTGGTCCCCGTTTCACGGGCGTTTTGGCAAATGCCACCTCGAACAGCGCGCCCTTTTCGGGCTGTGTGAGTGATCGTCCGGTGGGACCCTTCGGATCAAATAATAACGATACCCGGCGCGGAATACCGGCCGGGATGCGGGCTTATCCAAGCATTGCGATTAAAAGTCAACCGGTATTCGGCTCAAAGATCCGAGGCATCCATGGCGCGGGCGACCGCCTCGCCCATCCGATACGAAATTGCGTCGATCATATAGTCAAACCCCTGAAACAGCGCCTCGTTCAGGGCCTGCCCCGTTTCGGTCCGGGAAAAGGCGATGTTTTTGTAGCGCGACATTGCTCGTGCAAGTGCGCGACATTGAAGGCGGGTGACGGTGACGGGTTGCAGAATGTCAATTTGGTGCACTCATTTCAAGGTTCGATTTTGTTCTTTGGTGTGGTTTTGTCCTCCTTGTTTTTGGCGTTGGAGCGGGTTTCATCTTCAATGTCGCTGAGCGACATTGCAGCGGCATGAGCTGCGCGACGTCGATAGCTCTCGACATTCATCTCGAAGATTGTCGCGTGATGTACGAGCCGGTCGATTGCGGCTATGCCCATGGCTTTATCGGGAAACACATCGTCCCAACCGCTGAAAGGGCGGTTTGCAGTGATCATGATTGATTTTCGTTCGTAGCGCGCGGCGATGAGTTCGAAGATGACGCTGGTTTCGGCCTGATCTTTCTGCACGTAGGAGATGTCATCGAGTATGAGCAGGTCGAATTTGTCGAGCTTTTGGATGTCCTGCGCGAGGCAAAGGTTCTGTCGCGCCGTCTGCAAGCGCTGCACCAGATCGAATGTTCTGATCATCAGGACGCGGTGGCCCCGCTGGATCAACTCATAGCCGATGCCTGCCGCCAAATGCGATTTTCCGGCACCCGGAGGGCCGAAGGCCAGCAAATTGTGACCGGCTTGCAACCAGGTGTCGCCCTCCGCCAGCGCGTTGATCCGGGCCTTGCTCACGGTCGGAACAACCGAGAAGTCAAAGCTGTCGAGGGTCTTGCCCTGGGGCAGCTTGGCGGCCGCGAGGTGGCGCTGTATCCGCCGCTGGTCCCGTTTGCTCAACTCCAGCTCAAACAGGGCCGCCAACAGCCGCTCTGCAGGCCAGCCCTCCTTATCCGCCTTGATGCAGAACTCCGGCCAGAAACAGGCGATTGTCGGCAGCCTGAGATTGCTCAACAGGATGGGAAGCTTGGCGGTTTCTACCGTGATGCTCATGCTGTGGCTCCTGGCTCGGAAAGCAGACCATCATAGACCGCTATGGTTGGGATATGGATCGGAACATCGGGGTGATCCGCTTCTGTTTTCTGCGCAAAGCGCACATGCAGATCGTCGAGATCAGGCAGGCCGCCAGCCTTGAGTATCTGATCCAGAGCGACAGCAAGTTCCGCCTCGCAAGCGTGTTCATGTGCTATCCACAGCAGGTCAACAATGGCTTGGGAAGCCTTGCGCAAGGGCCATGCCGCGGACAGCGCCTCCCATGTGCGGCGGTATTCCGTTCTGGGAAAAAGCGCATCACGATAGGTCAGGTTTGCGACGGCACCGGGCTTGGTGCGCAGGCTGTGAATCACATGATGGTAGTTGACGACATGGCCATGTGTGCCGCGCTTGTGATCAGGGGTCCGCCCGCGTGGCAACGTATCGATCCGGGTGTTGCCAAGAAACAGTTCCAGACGATCATCGTAGGCACGCAGGTTCAACTCGAAACCGATCAGCCGCGAGGGAACCGTGTAAAACACTTTGCGGAAGACAAAGCCGCTGGAAGAGGTCACCCGCACACGTGCCGCATCATAATCGCAACTCCGCCGTTCTGGCAGCGGCTGGAGATCGGCGCGTTCAAGGGCCACTTGCTCCCTGCGTTGTGCATTGTGGCGGCCAACTGAACCGCCCCGGGTTTACCGGAGAGTAAAACTCTCAAAGGATGAACCCTATGGAGAAGAAAAAATCACCCCCGAAGTACACGGCTGAGTTTCGCGCCCGCGGCGTTCGGCTTTATAAAGACCATCGCGCGGATTACGCCAGTGACAACGCGGCCTACCACGCGATCGCGCCAAAGCTCGGCTGCTCGCCGGACAGTCTCAGAGTCTGGTGTCAGCAGGCTGAGCGCGATGCCGGCGAACGCGATGGGCTGACCAGCGAGCAGAAGGCACGTCTGAAAGCCTTGGAGCGTGAGAACAAGGAATTGCGCACGGCCAATGAGATCCTGAAGAAGGCGAGCGCGTATTTCGCACAGGCGGAGCTCGACCGCCCGTTCCGGAAATGATCGCATTCATCGATAATCATCGGGACGAGTTCGGTGTCGGGTCGATCTGCAGGGTGCTGCCGATCGCGCCATCGTCCTATTATGCACGTCTGTCTATCCGGCGCAGCCCGGACAAAGCCTCGGATCGGGCCAGGAAGGACGATAAGGATGCGCGGGAAATCCAGCGCGTCTTTGATGCCAGCCGGGGACGCTATGGCGCGCGCAAGGTATGGCATCAACTGCGCCGGGAAGGCTATGACATCGCACGCTGCACGGTGGAACGCCTGATGAAAGTCATGGGGTTGCAGGGTGTTACACGCGGCAAGAAGAAGACCACGATCCCGGACCCTGCACAGGCCTGCCCGGAAGACAAGGTCAATCGCGCGTTCACGGCCACCGCACCAAACCAGCTCTGGGTCTCCGACTTCACCTATGTGTCGACCTGGGCGGGAATGGTCTACGTGGCCTTTGTCATTGATGTCTTTGCGCGCAAGATCGTGGGCTGGCGGGTGTCCACGTCCATGACCACCAGCTTCGTGCTGGACGCGCTGAATCAGGCGATCTGCCAACGAATACCATCACAGGCAGACGGGCTCATTCACCATTCGGACAGGGGGTCGCAATACCTGGCGGTTCGGTACACAGAGCGGTTGGCCCAGGCCGGGATCGACGCATCGGTCGGCAGCGTCGGGGACAGCTATGACAACGCCCTGGCAGAAAGCATCATCGGCCTGTTCAAGACCGAAGTCATTGAGTTCTTCGGCACATGGAAAACGGTTGGCCAGGTTGAGTGGGAAACCCTGGACTGGGTCAGTTGGTACAATAACAGGCGGCTGCACGGCGCGATCGGGCACCGGCCGCCACAAGAACTGGAGGACGCATTCTATGCAAACCTGAACACCCTTGATAAAGTCGCCTGAGTCTTGAGCAAAAAAGTCTCCGGTAAACCCGGGGCGGTTCAGCCAACGACCTGAGCGATGAAGCGCCGCCATGCCTCCACAGTCTCGAAGTCAGAACTGCCGCGCAGAAGCAGCGCTTGTTCCAGACGCGCCTTGAGGTGTCCATGGCGGCTTTCGATGGAGCCGTTCTCGTGGGCGATGCCGCGATTGTTTCGGGTCGGTTCCATGCCATAATCGGCACACAGCGCCTCGTACCGCGCCCGCAAATCCTCATCAACATCCTTCTTCCTGTTGCCAAAGGCAGCTGACAGGCTGTCCGAGCGGTGCTCACGTGGTGCTCCGCCCACCTGCCACAGGGCATTCTGCAGTCCGCAGGCCAGCGCGGTAAAACTCTCCCCGCCAAGAACAACTTCGGCATATTCCCAGCCGGAGAAAACCAGGGTGAAGTGATAAACCCGGTGCGCGAATGGCTGACCCGCGATAGTGACGTTCAAATCATCGGCCTTGAAGAAATCCGACATCCCTTGCCGGCCCGGCGGATGTGTCTGGCGGAAGATGACGTCCCGATCCGGGCCATGTTCTGCGCGCCAGGCACGCATACGCCGTTCCAACGTGCGACGCGCCTTGCCCAGATTACGGTCCGGGTGCCGGAGTTGTAGCTCTTCCAGGATCGCAAACGGACGCAGATGGGGCTGCTTTTCCAGAAGAGGAACAACAACCTCCTCCCAAATCCCGGCTAACGGATCCGGTTTGCCGCCGCCGTGACGGCGTTCTTGTTTCTTTTGCGATGGCGGGCGCGGGTCCCGGTCAATGCGCGATCCGGTGCTCGAACTGAAACCGGCTTTCACGGCCGCTATGTTCTGGGTGTATTGAGTCCGAAGTTTCATGTAGTCCTCGTATTGTCGGTCGGTGATAAAACGCCCAGGCATCCAATCCTCTTTCTGGTTTGAAGATTGGAAAATCCTGACCGCTGTCACCGCCAACCGCACGGATAAAATCCGCGCGAGATTTTGGCGAAAGCTCCAGTCGGGCTACGCCCTCCTTATGCTTTCGCCAAAATCACCCACCTGCAATGTCGCTGACTTTCATGAGCGGTGTCGCTGGACATTTACCCCCTAATCTTCGATTCAGGACGATACCGGGAGGGTTCATTTGCCTGCGACGATAGGCACTGTGCTGCTTTTGCTCTGCCTGCTGCAGATCAAACACATGTTTGCCGACTATTACTTGCAAACGCCCAAAATGCTTTCCGGGCGTGGCACATATTTTCATCTTGGGCGCGCCCAACATGCTGCTGTGCATGTTGTGGGCTCTGTCGTTATTTTGCGCTGTTCCGGGCGCCGTTCGAATTTATTTGGCTCAGTTTCCAATTCGTATGCATGGCCTGTCGATTGCGTTGGCGAGACACGCACGGGGTGAGGCGCTTTCCAGTTCCAGATGCTGAAACCATCGCAGGTAGTTGTCGAGATATTTGGTTGCGACCCCCCGGTAGCGCCGCAGGAAATCCTTCAACTGGCTGTGTCGATTGTTGACTGTCTGAATGTGAAAGGCGTCGCGCACCCGCTCACCACTGGACAGGTTCAACGCTTCGTGGCGCACACCGATTACGGCGGGCACAGGGCGGATAGGCGCGGTGACCATCACTTACCAGAACGATATCCTCGTCCACGACCGGTTCGATGACCTCCCGCAAGCTGTCAGCATTGACCGCAGGGAGAACGGCACTGACTGTCGTGCCACTCCGGTCAGCGGCAACCAGCACCGGAACCTGCTCATCTGAAAGCCCCCTTTTGCTGGCCTTGCCGCCCCGGCGTCGCGCTTTGCGTCCCAGTTTCCGTTGGCCCTTGCGGCTTTTCAGGACATAGGTTTCGTCGGCCTCGACAATGCCCGTGAGCTTGCGGGGCTGCGGGCTTTCTGCGGTGAGAAACCGGTGCCGCCAGCGAAATGCAGTAGTGACGGCAAACCCGCAATGTTCTGCCGATCGGCGAACCGTCAACCCATCTGCAAGGCAAGTTCCAAAGGCAAGCCACTTGTCTTTGCGGTGAAGACCCGCCAAAGGGGTGCCGGTCGCGGCATTGAATGTCTTCTTGCACCCCTTGCACTGATATCGCCGCAGGCCTCGGGCCTTGCCCCGCGAGAGTGCCCCTGGTGTGCCGCAATGCGGACACGGGCGATCTTCCCCTACACTCGCTTCAATAGCCGCCAGCGAGGCTGACGCTTGCGAACCTCCTGAGAAAACAGCTTCGGCTTCCTGCCGCTGCGCCGGGCTGAGTTGGTCTATCCCGGAAAGCCATTTCTGAAATTGCTTGTGATCCATCACCCGATTTTCCCTCTGATTTGAATAGGAACGTACCGTGAACGCATACGATTTGCAAACTGAGCCATTTATTTTGATCATCGCGGCCCTGGAATGGGTGGTTCATTTTCATATCGACTTTGCCAAGGCCAGCTATTCCGACAAAAAACGGCTGCAGCCCAATCAGGCCGCGTTTTGGCGCGCTGCCGGTCTGGATCAGTGCTTGCACAACCTCACCTATGTCGCGATGGCCTGGGCCTGGGCCGCGTTCGCCGCCTGACCCTTAGGGTATAATTGGCCGGTTCCGCTTGATCGTTCGCAACACTACGTTGGTTTGCGCGCTGGCCACTGCTGGCAGGCGGAACAGAAAATCCTCGAGAAACACGTTGTAACCAGCAAGGTCCCGGCACAGCACACGCAGATGATAATCCGCCTGCCCGGTGGTGGCATAACACTCCTGAACTTCCGGGCTGTGTTCGACGGCGCGGATGAAATCCACGATTTTCTCAGGATCGTGCCGGGTCAGGTGAACGTGAACGATGGCCTCGAACCCCAACCCCATGGCCGACGGGTCCACAACCGCGCCATAGCGCCGAATGATCCCGGCATCCTCAAGCGCGCGCACCCGACGCCACAGCGCCGAGGCTGACATCCCTACTGCGTCGGCCAGATCGGCATTGGATATTCGACTGTCCTGTTGCAGCAGGGTCAGAATACGGCGGTCTTGGTCTTCGATCTTCGGCATACTGGTTAGTTTATCCGGGATTCTGAGTACTTCGAACAAGTTTTTCGGAAAACCCGGCAATCGCAATCAAGTGAGGCATAAAATTTCGCGTTTCTGGGGATAAAATAGCCAACATCACAGGCAGCCCACGGACCACAGTTATGAGCCACCAAGATCCCGCACCCCGAACATACCAGCTAGAGGATCGGTATGACCTGACGGCTGGCCGCGTTTTTCTGACCGGAACTCAGGCGCTGGCGCGGATCATGATGGATCAGGCCCGCCGGGACCGCCAAAGCGGATTGAACACGGCCGGTTTTGTCTCGGGCTATCGTGGCTCGCCGCTGGGCGGGCTGGATCTTGAACTGTGGCGCGCGAAACAGCGGCTTGAGGCCGACTGTGTCACCTTTATGCCAGCTGTGAACGAAGACCTGGGGGCCACGGCGGTATTGGGGGCGCAACAGGCCACGCTGGACCCCCATTGCGAGGTCGAGGGCATCTTTTCCATGTGGTATGGCAAAGGACCCGGCGTCGACCGGTCGGGGGATGCGTTGAAACATGGCAACGCCTATGGATCATCCCCAAAGGGCGGCGTGCTGGTTGTGGCGGGCGATGATCATGGCTGTGTCAGTTCGTCGATGCCGCACCAGTCTGACGTGGCTTTCATGACCTGGTTCATGTCGACCCTGAACCCGGCCTCGGTGGACGAATATCTGGAGTTCGGCGAATACGGCCTTGCGTTGTCGCGCTTTTCGGGCGCGTGGATCGGGTTCAAGGCGGTCTCGGAAACGGTGGAAAGCGCCCGGTCGGTGGAACTGGAACCGGATCGGAAATTTACACTCCCGCAAATCGAGCTGCCCGCAAACGGTCTGCACGTCCGGTCGGCGGATTTACCTTCGCCCGAGATCGAGACGCGGATTCAGCACAAGCTGCGTGCAGTTCGCGCCTTTGCCGAAGCCAACCCGATTGACCGGCGCATCTACGATATCGAGACCGCCAAGTTCGGGTTTGTCACCACTGGCAAAGGACATCTGGACCTGATGGAGGCGCTGCGGCTGTTGGGCCTGGACGAGGCCGCTTGCCGCCGACTTGGAATCGATATCTACAAGGTGGGTATGGTCTGGCCACTGGCCCGCCGCAACGCGCTGCGGTTTGTGAAAGGCAAGGCCGAGGTGCTGGTCGTCGAGGAAAAACGCGGCATCATCGAAAGCCAGTTCAAGGAATACTTCTATGACTGGCCCGGCGACAAGCCGCATAAGATGGTCGGCAAATACGACAGCCATGGCGAGCCGCTGATCCCATGGACGGGTGAATTGAGCCCATTGATGCTGGTTCCAATCGTCGCCGCGCGGCTGGATACCTTTTTCCCAGAGGAAAACCTGCCCGCCAAGGCAAAGGAATTGACCGAAACGCCAGTGCCGATGATCAACGTTTCCGGTGCGACGCGCACGCCTTATTTCTGCTCGGGCTGTCCGCATAACAGTTCAACCAAAGTGCCCGAGGGCTCAACCGCGGCCAGCGGGATCGGCTGTCATGTCATGGCCTCGTGGATGGATCGTCAGACCGTGGGATATGCGCAAATGGGCGGCGAAGGCGTGCCGCATGTAGTCGCCTCGCAATTCAACGGCGGTAAGCATATCTTTCAGAATCTGGGTGAGGGGACGTGGTATCACTCGGGCTCATTGGCGATCCGGCAGGCGGTCGCGGCGGGCACGAACATCACCTACAAGATTCTATACAACGACGCGGTTGCCATGACCGGCGGACAGCCGGTGGATGGCCCGATCAGCGTTGCGGGCATCGCCCAAACCTGTCGCGCCGAAGGGGTCGATAGGATCGCGCTGGTCTCGGATGACATTGGCAAGTTCCGCCATTCGGATTTCCCCCAACGCACCAGCTTTCACGACCGCGCCGAACTGGATGCCTTGCAGCGCGAGCTGCGCGACATTCCCGGCGTCACGGTTCTGATCTACGAACAAACCTGCGCCACGGAAAAGCGCCGCCGTCGCAAGCGGGGTACCTTGCAGGACCCGGACAAATTCGTCTGGATCAATGATCTGGTCTGTGAAGGGTGCGGCGATTGCTCGGTCGCTTCGAACTGCCTGAGCGTCGAGCCACGCGAAACGCCCTTTGGTCGCAAGCGCAAGATCAATCAAAACTCGTGTAACAAGGATTATTCCTGCCTCGGCGGCTTCTGTCCCAGTTTCGTCACCGTCACCGGCGTGAAACGTCGAAGCCGCGACATCACGCTGGACCTGAGCGAATTGGAAGCCGGTCTGCCGCTGCCCGGACTACCTGACCTGAAAAGGCCGTTTGACCTGCTGGTTACCGGTGTCGGTGGCACCGGAGTGGTCACGGTTGGTGCCCTCATCACCATGGCGGCGCATCTTGAGGGCAAGGGCACGTCGGTGCTGGATTTCACTGGATTTGCACAGAAATTCGGCACAGTCCTTAGCTATATCCGGTTGGGATCAGCACCGGATGCCTTGAATCAGGTGCGCATCGATCAGGGATCAGCGGATGCTGTCATCGGTTGTGATGCAGTTGTCAGTTCCGCACCCAAAGCTTCGGCGCATTACCGAAAAAGCACGCGCGTGGTTCTGAACCGCGCGGAAATGCCGACCGGTGATCTGGTTCTGCAGCGTGATGCACAGTTGAATATCGACGCTCGTGAAAAGGCTATTCAGCAGGTAGTGGGTCAGGAAAACCTCTGGGGTCTGGATGCGAACACCGTCGCTGAAAAAGTGCTGGGAAATGCCGTTTTCGCCAATGTCATCCTGTTGGGATACGCTTGGCAAAAAGGGCTGGTTCCGGTGTCGCACACCGCACTGTCGCAGGCCATCTTGCTGAACGGCGTCGCGGTTGAGAAAAACCGCCTGGCCTTTTCTATCGGTCGCGCGCTGGCGGAACAGCCGGACCGGTTCGATCAGGACCTCGGTCAAACACCGCACCGGGAAACGCTGGACGAAATGATTGCCCGTCGAGCCGGATTTCTGAGTGACTATCAAAACGCGCAATACAGCGCAGTTTATACAAACCGGATTGCCGCCCTTCGCCGCGCCCTGCCATCGGCGGATGACGCATTAATCCGATCCGCCGCGCGCAACCTGTTTCGGTTCATGGCCTACAAGGACGAGTTCGAGGTCGCGCGCCTGATGACCCGTCCCGAATTTGGCACCGAATTGTCGGAGCAGTTCGAAGGGGATGCCCGGCTGTCCTATCACATGGTGCCCCCTTTGCTGAATTGGGCCAAGGACGGACGGGGGCGTCCGCAAAAATGGCAACTGGGGCCTTGGCTGCGACCCGTTTTAAGTGGTCTTGCGCGCCTGCGCGGACTGCGCGGGTCCTTTCTGAACCCCTTCGCCTATCACGCCGAAGCCCGCCTGCATCGGGATCTTTTGAACTGGTATCAGGACCTGCTGGACAGGTTGGTCGCCAGTTACAGTGACGACACCCATGGCATTTGGCCCCGGGTTCTGGCCTGCGCGGATGACATTCGTGGATACGGCCCGGTTCGCACAAAATCCGCCGATGCCGCCCGGGCGAAAGCCGAAATCCTGTTGCAGGGCCTGCCGCGTCAGACCAGCTGAGCCTCGATCGATTTCCGGTAGATTTCCAGCCACATCCGATCCAACGCATCTATCTGGGCTGGGTCAAAACGATCCTGGTCCTCCCAATACCGCCCCGAGGGTACGAAATACCCCAGTTCAGCTTCGCGTTTCAGCGCTGTTTTCATCTCATTGGTACGGGGCATCGGGGCTGCACGCAGATCCGTGCGCGACACAGCAGGAAAGATCAGCCTGCTTTCCCCGGCAGACAGGCGGACAACACGGCAATTCCGTGCGGCACCAAACAAGGCCAACCGCGCCGATTTCGCCTCAAGCGAGCGCAGGGACACATCGGTGCGCAGCGGATCGGCGGTGCCGGTTCCATAGAAATGCGTCTTGCCGGATTGTGGGTACACCATATCGCAGCCCAAAAAGGCCAGAACCGCCGGGTTAAGCGCAGCCAAAGCCCAGTAGCCTGCGGTAAAGGCCATGGTGCCGCCTGCATAGACAAATCCGCCAAACTCGTTCTGCATCGGCACATAATCCTGCGCTGTCACAACGCGCTGGTCGCGCCCAATTGTGTTGGGTTGGTTGTCAGTCGGAAAATCCTCGGGATGGATCAGGATGTCCCAATCCGCCCGCACGCGCCAGACATTGTTTATCGCCACAACATGCGTGAACGGGTGGCACGGCCAATCTCTGGCTGCCAGCGCGGACGGCGCGCTGCCTAGGATCAGGATCTGGGGCCGTTTCTGTTCCATCGCATTCGTTCCGTTTCCCGGTTCGCCGAGGAGCTAGCCCGCTTGCCCCGGCAATCTAGCCCAGAACGGAAAAGCTGCTATCGGTGTTGATCGGACGTCTGCGCGAGTAGAAACCAACATCAACATTGCGCTTGATATAAGGCAGATCGAATTGCAGCGGTGCCGCATCGTGATCCGCCCCACCCTCGCAATACTCGATCAGGCTTGTCATCATCTTTCCGGCAATGGGCGCGTTCTTGTACTGGTTCCCGCTGGTGCCGCAGGCCATGTAGAACCCCGGCAGACTGGATTTATCATAGATCGGAATCCAATCGGTCGATGCATCATACAGGTCCACAACGCCGCGCGTTTTTGACGGTATCCCAAGGCTTGGCACCCGCTGCGCGTAACGCATCGCCTGCGTGGTCCATTGGTCGGTGAAGTCGCGATTGTAATTCAGGTCATCCTCGCACCATTGATGCGGGTCGCATTCGGGGTCCTCGGACCCGATGAGAATGTGATTGCCATGTTCGGGCCGACAATAGCAGGAAATGTCGCTGTCCGAGACGATGGTGCCCTGATGTTCAAAGTCGAACCCTTCGGGGGCAGGCACATGCACGACCTCTTGCCGCAAGGGACGCGTTTCAATTGTCATGTCCTCGAGAACGCCCGCCATTCGATTGATGATCGCCGATCCCGGACCGGCCACGTTCACGACAACCCTGGCATGGATCTCCTCTCCGGTTGCCAGCCTGACCCCGGACACACGACCGGCATCGGTCAGGATTTCGACCACTTCCGCGCCAGTGCGCAGCTCGGCCCCATGCTGTTTGGCCGCATCCATCAGGTTCTGGGCCGACAGGGCCGGATCGGTGACATAGCCCGCCTTGGGCCAGAACACCGCGCCCTGCATCCTGCGGCCATTGGGATGACCGAATTCAGGGTCGTCCATGCGCCGCGCCGGGGCGTAACTGTCCAACGCGTAGATAGGCAGCCGCGCCTCAATCTGCTCGGGCGACCAGTCTTCAAATGGACAGTCGAGCCAGCCGCTGTTTTCCTTGTGCTTTTCCAGATACCCGTTCGCCTCAGACTTCATCACCAGACAGCCGGTTTCCCGGAACTGCGCCAGGTTGGCATCGCCCGGCAGACCCAGGTATTCGGCCCAGTCGCGCCAGTAGTGATACCCTTCCCACGCAAAGGCGGTGCCGTCGAAGGTCGAATAATGCATCCGGATGATCGCGCAGGATCCCGCCGTCGAGCCATGACCAACCTGAGTATTTCGGTCCAAAGACAGGGTTTTCCACCCGTTCTTGGCCATCTCGAACGCGATTGCAGCCCCGATGACACCGGTTCCGATGATGATTGCATCCGGTTGGCTCATGTCGTGTCTCCCTTCCAATAGCGTTGTGAATAAGCGCCGAATTCTTCGACTTCTTCGGGCTGTGGTTCGACACCCGTAAAGACGTAGAGGTAATGCGGCACCATGGACAGCCGTGTCTCCATCGGCTCATTCAACTGCGCCAGATCGTATCCGATCTGCATATAGTACAAAACGCGGGCACGGGTTTCAGCCTCGACCTCGCTGTAGCCATATCGCGCAAACATGGCGTGCAGGGCTTGCAACCGTTTCGCATCCGACTGATCCAGAATGCGTCGCACTTTCCCGGATTTCCGCGCCCAGTCGCGCACGGCAAAATCCAAAGCGGTGTCAAACAGCGCCGTGTTCACCACGCATCTTTGCACGTTGCATACAGCCGCCGTGATCGTATCAGCAGGGGCTTCTGCCAGTTTGATCAGGGCGGCCGTGTTGGTCGCGTGCCAGCGGGCCAAAAGCGCGTCCAGCAATTCCTGCCGCGATTTGAAGTACCAATAGAAAGACGACCGAGAAACGGCCATCCGTTCGGCAAGGTTCAGAACCTTGATCTGGTCCACCCCGTCCGAAATCAGAACGTCCATCGCCACGTTCAGCCAGTCGTCGCGCGTCACTTTGACGTTGCCGACCAGCGGCTCGGCTTCGGGGTCATCACGGTGCAGGATGGGTTTCGTGCTCATTCAACTCTCCGGCGGTGCGCCGCCCTCTTGTGTGCGGCGGGCGATGAAATCCTGCAACGCGCCGATACGGTCGCTGTCACTGGACGGGGCTTTGAAATCGTTCAGAATATCCTTCCAGACCCCCGTCGCCCGCTGGTTGGCATCGACCGAGCCACGCTCGGTCCAGGTGCCGAAATTGGCATAGTCGTGCAGATGAGGTTCATAGAATTCGGTATTGTACCGCTCCATCGTCTGGCTGGAGGCAAAAAAATGCCCGCTTGGTTCAACCTCGGCCAGTGCGGTTTCAAATCCAATCTCGGCTGTTCCCGCCTGCGCCCCGTCGCAGAGTTCGGCGACCATATTCAGCACCTCGGCATCGCAGACCAGTTTCTCGAATGATACGGGCAACCCGCCTTCCAGCCAGCCAGCCGAGTGGATGATCACCGTCGCCCCGGCCATCAAACAGCCCCAGAGGCCGAACTGGTTTTCATTCGCCGCCTGCACGTCGTTGATATTGGCCGCAGACCCCGCCGCCGAGCGCCACGGCAGACCCAGATGTCGCGCCAGTTGCCCTGCCGCCAGCGAGGCTTGAAAATGCGAGGGCGTGCCAAACGCGGGCGCGCCCGATTTCATGTCCACGTTGCTGGTAAACGTACCATAACAGACGGGCGCGCCGGGTTTGGCAAGCTGGGTCAGCGTCAGCGCGGCCAGCGCCTCGGCATGAGACAGGGTGATGGCGCCAGCCACTGTGATCGGCGCCATGGCCCCCATCAGCGTGAAGGGCGTGATGATCGACATCTGGCCATGGCGGGCAAAATCGATCAGCCCCTGCGCCATCGGAATATCCAGCGTGCGGGGGCTGTTGGTGTTGATGATCGTGTAGCAATGCGCGTTGCCGTGGAATTCATCATCCGACAGGCCGCGCGCCATTGCCAGCATCTGAAAGCAATCCGTTACCTGCGGCGTTCCGCGCGAGAAGAAGAACGGGAACTTGTCCGTCAGTTCCATCTGCGCTTGTGTGGTGAAGTAGTGGCGCAGATGCGTCGGCACGTCCTGAGGTTCAACCTGAGGCGAGATCATCTGGAAGACATCGAAATGATGCGTGAGTTTCAGGAACTCCAGATAATCCTGCCCTGTTGCAGGGCGCCGCCCCCGTTCCAGATCGGTGGCATTCGGCGCCCCGGCCCCCGGCTGGAAGACCAATGAGCCCAATTCCAGCGAGAAATCCCGATGCCGCGCACCGGCACGGCAGGTGATGGATTTGGGGGCCGCAGCAACCGCCGCCTCAACCATATCGCGCCCGATAAAGACCATGTCGCTGTCTTCATCCACACGGGCACCCGCCTTTGCATAAAGCCGCCGCGCTTCTGGCAGCAGCACCTTGATCCCCAGTTCCTGCAGCATGCGCAGGGCGGTTTCATGCATGTCGGCGATCTGATCCGCCGGAAACACCTCCATCAGCGGAAACGGGTTTCGCAACTGGCGGTAATTCACATCGCGACTAACGGCTGGCGCGGCATCTGCGCCGCGTCCGCGCCGTCGTCGCGCACGTGCGGGGGTTTGCGACGACGGGCTCATCCTCTCATCGCCTTGCCCTGCGGATCGTAGGGCGACGGCGCGATGACACGCGCGGGCCGCTCAACGCCGACGACATGCACCATCAATTCGGTTCCCGGCTCTGCCTTGTCGCGGTTCACCAGCGCCATAGCCAGTGACTTGCCGGTGTAATGGCCATAGCCGCCCGAGGTCACAAAGCCCACACGCTCATCCCCTGCCCAGACCGGTTCATACCCGCTGGCATCCGCGTCCAGCGCGTCCACCTCCAGCGTCACCTTTACCTGCGCAGGGCCGTTGCCGTCCCGTTCTGCCAACGCGGCGTCCTTGCCGACAAACTCCTTGTCCCAGTCGATCCAGCGATCCATTCCGGTCATGCCGGGCGTGTAGGCCTGAGTGAACTCAGCCGACCAGATGCCAAAGCTCTTTTCCAGCCGGGTCGACAGCATCGCGTTAAAGCCGCACTCGCGAATGCCGTCCTCGGCTCCAGCCTCCAGCAGCATCCGCCGCAGTTTGATGTGGTCGCCATAGCGGCAGTTGATCTCGTAGCCTTTTTCGCCAGTCACCGACATGCGCGCGACACGGGCGCGGACAAGTCCGATATCGAAATCACCGCAGCCCATGAATTTCAGGCCCGAGATATCCTGTTCCGCCAGCTTCTCGATCACCGCCTGTGATTTCGGCCCAACAAGGCCGAAACCGCAATATTCCTCACCCAGATCGCGAACAGTCACGCCGTCGAACATGTGATCGTCGAACCATCGCATGTGCCAGGCGCGCAGGTAATAGCTGCCCATGATCCACCAGGTCCCATCGCCCCAGTTGAGCACGGTCAGATCACCCTTGAGCCGACCGTTCTCGCCCAGCATCGGCGCCAGTTTCGCCCGACCCGGTGCGGGCAGTTTCGATGCCATGACTTTGTCCAGCCAGACCTGCGCGTTTGGCCCGGTGACTTCGAACCGCGAAAAGCCCGAGATATCCATCAGGCCCACGCCTTCGCGGATCACCTTGCATTCCTCGGCCACGATCTCATGTGCGTTCGATCGCTTGAGTGTCGGCGTTTCCTCGAACCCATTCGGCGCGAAATACAGCGGCACTTCAAGGTCCCAACTGACACCCCATTTGCATCCTGTTTCTGTCATCGCGTCATGGGCCGGGGCCATCTTCAGCGGGCGGCCTGCGGGCAGTTGTTCGTTCGGATAGGTCATCACGAAACGGCGGGAGTAGAACTGCCCGGTGGTTTCGCGGATATAGCGTTTGTTCTGTGCAAAGTCGCCATAGCGCGCCACATCCATCGGCCAGGCATCGGCCTCGGGCTCGCCATGGATCATCCATTCGGCCAGCGTTTTGCCGACGCCACCCCCTTGCAGAAAGCCCGCCATCACCGCGCAGGCCGACCAATAGCCGCGTTTGCCAGGTACCGGCCCGACCAAAGGGTTACCGTCGGGCGAGAAGGTAAACGCCCCGTTCACCCATGTCTTGATGCCGACATTCTGGATCGAAGGATAGCGTTCAAAGCCCAGCGTCAGTTCACTCTCGATCCGGTCGAGCTGTTCCTGAAACAATTCCTCGCCATAATTCCACGGCGCGCCGTCCATGGCCCAGTGTTCGTGGTCGACCTCGTAGATGCCGACCAGAACACCCTTTTGGTCCTGGCGCATATAGGTGAAGCCTTCGAGGTCGACGGTCATCGGCATCTCAAAATCGGCCTGCGCCACTTCGGGCACGGTGTCGGTGATCAGATAGTGGTGTTTCAGCGGCGAGACCGGCAGTTCCACCCCAGCCATACGCCCAACCTGCTTGGCCCATAAACCGGCCGCGTTGACCACATGTTCGCAGGTGATCGTGCCCTTGTCGGTCACAACCTGCCAGCCATCATCGGTTTGGATCAGTTCCTCGACCTTGGTCTCTTCGTAATACTCAGCGCCCCGCTTTTTGGCTGCGGTGGCATACGCCTGCACCGTGCCGGTCGTGTCGATATACCCCTCGCGGTCCGCCCACATGGCGCCCAGCACACCGTCAGTGGACATGATCGGGCAGCGTCTCTGCGCCTCTTCCGGGGACAGCAGTTCACAATCATCGATACCGATGGACTGGAAGATGCGGTAATTCGCCTGCAACCACTCCCACCTCTCGGGCGTTCCGGCCAATGTCAGACCACCGGTCATGTGCAGGCCGATATTCTGGCCCGATTCTTTCTCAATCTCGCTCAGCAGGTCGATGGTATAGGCCTGCAGCGACGCCATGTTGGGATCAGCATTCAACGCATGAATGCCCCCTGCCGCGTGCCATGAAGACCCCGACGCCAACCGCCGCCGTTCCAGCATGACCACATCCGACCAACCGAACTTGGCCAGGTGATACAAAACCGAGGCGCCCACAACGCCGCCACCGATGACCACAACGCGATACTGAGATTTCATCCCGACCTCCCCTGGATGATGTTGGAGGCACGCTAGCCGCACTGTTCACTTCTGTCTAGACATTTCTGTCCAGTTCCAAGCGCAAGCTTGCCGGGGCCCGTTATAAGGGCTTAGAGATTTGCGCTGGGTCGGCTTTGGATTGCCTCGAACCAAGCCGTCGAGGCGGTGTTTTCCTGTGGAATGCGCATTTTGATCACTCGGGCAAAGTCGACAAAAACAAAGGCTGAAATATCCGCCAGAGTGAATTCGCCGCCAGCCAGATATGCGCTGTTCTGCAGTCGATCCTCCAGCAGGTCAAAGAACGCCTTTGCGCGATCCTTTCCCCGTTGCGCCAGGTCCGGTATCTGGGCGTGGTTGACCGGGCCGGGAACGGCCCGATCGGCAAAGGCCGGGTGCGTGTTGCGAAGGGCATCGCCGATTGGCGCACCGCCCTGCTGTTCGACAATCGCGTTCCACATCAGGACCGCGCCCTTTTCATCTGGGGTGCGCCCCATCAGCGGCTACTCGATTCACACATTTCCAGCGATCCCATATCCGAGTTGGATTGACCTAAATTGATAGAGACCGCGCAACATAACCACGGGGCCCGGTTTCCCATAATATCCGGTCCAGCCACCGAGACGGGCGCACACCCAGGCTGCAAAGGCGAGCGACCCCTTTGGATGCGGGTTTTTCTGCTTTTCGGTCTTACCTTCAAGCGAAGCGGATACGGCCTCAAGGACCGGTTGATCCTGCGCCTCGAATACATCCTCCAGCGGGCGTTTGCCTGCGCCATCCCGGTCCTGCACGAGCTGCATGCAGGATATCCCCGCGATAAGCGTCATTGCGCAAAGAGTTTTGAAGGGTGCGGGCTCCATAGACACGTTTTCGATGTCGAAACCTTTGGTCTTAATGGTCCGGAAAACCTGCTCAATGACCCAGCGCCGACGGTAGAGTTGAGTGATCCATCGTGCCTGTTCGAATGTTTCGACCCGATGGCTGGTCAGCAGGCGCCAACGTGCAGGCTGCACACCTACTGGCGGGTCGATTTCTCGCGCCTCAACGATGTAGACGGACGTGCTGGCGGGAACGCCTTGTTCAATCGGTCTGTTTTTGGGGTGCGGCAGGGTAACGCAAGCGAAACGAACGCCAATCCGGGCCGTGCGCTTCTTCTGCCCGGGTCGCGCGGGCAACTCGACCGTATGTTCTTGCTGCGGCGTGCCCTCAAGGCTGAAAAAGAGCTTGCCTGTATCATCGGAAAGATTGCGATCATGGGACGCTCGGACCAGGACGTCCACGCCTTTTGGGCGGCATGCAAACATCTCGAAGATGTCCCCTTCACGGTCGGCTATAACCGTGACATTCGCAGCCGCGTTCAGAACGGCGGCACTAGTTTGCATGCTTTCAAGCCAGCGATAGCTCTCTTTTTCACGAAGAGGTCGATTTTTGGGCGGCTTCTTGCGGCCGCCAGAGCGTTCAATGAGTTGCATGTCAACCGCTCCGAGCAACGTGCCCTGTTCGGCCTCCACCGCGATCGTAGCATGGCCGACAATGCAGTTTCCCGACCCATCATCACGAAAGCTCGTTGTGTCTTGAATCGCCAGAACATGCAGACCGTCAACGCGCCCGGACGTGACCTTCCCGGCCTTTTCAACAATCTTTTTCACTGTCACCTTCTCGTTCCTCAAAAACCGACCAAAGCGAACCTCACCTGCGCGATTGCCGCCGACGCTACGCACCGAAATACCACGAGGACCGACCTCGACAAGACGACCATGCAAAAAGCGTTCAGCCTGATCCAAACGACAATCACCAAAATGCGAACTCGAGTTTTGCATCTCTACCCCCTTGAAACAGCAAGACAGGAGATAGAACCGATATGACAAAACGGCAAGGTTCAGAACCTAATTCCGCGTGCGGGAAAAGATGTGTGCATACAGTAGCCATCAGCGGGGGTTCGGGAAACTGGGCCTCCAGATAGGCGGCTATGCCAAGATTTTCAGTCAGAGCAGCCCCTTGATCGGTGACCAGCACAGGGATGGTTGCCCTTGGATTGACCACCAGAAACGTCGCGTCCAGTTGCTCGCCTTTGGCAATTGAGACATCGCGGGTTTCAATCTCAAGCCCTTTTTCGGCGATGAACATTCTTGCCCGCCTGGGGTTCGGGGCGGTTGCGCAATCGTAGAAAAGCATCGGCACGGTTCCTGTTGGTCAGATTGATCGCACGTTAGACCGCCACCACGGGTTGTGGCCAGCCGGAACCAGTTGTGACCTTGCGACGGTTCAGCGCCGGTAAATAAAACAGCGCCCCTCAACCGCGCCCGCGGGCAGCGGCAATTCAGTCAGCCCGTCGAAATACATCCGGTCGCTCGACACCATCAGCCCACCCGGCGCCAGCAAGGGCTGGATCAGAGGCGAGACCAACCGCGCGAAAGTATCATTCTTTGCCCGGTTGTGACCGCCAAGATCGGCATGGATCAGACTTGCCGTCGCCCCAAAACGTTCGACCGAGGCCGGAAGCGTTTCGCGCACATCGCCCAGAATCACGCGATCCTCGGGCGGGGTCGAGTCGGGGTGCGAGGCTACGGCGCGCTCGAACACATAGACAGGCCGATCCGAAATATACCGCATCATGTGATGATAGGTCCGCCCGTTTCCCAACCCCAGTTCGAAAACCGGGCCGGGATGGCCAGTGGTCTCGGCAATGGCGAAATCCAGGCAGGCGCGCTGTGACACCATACGGTCGATAAACAGATCCAGACGGCTTTGATTGTCGGACAAATGAGACCTCTTTCAGTTTGAGCGCCGACGAAAACATGGGGCCGACGCCGCCTTTGATTACAAAAACTCAACTGATTGTGTAGGCAAACGGTCTTTATTTCACAATTCCGCGACAATTCTGCCCAAGAAGGTGTTTGACTACCGCGCCCCAACCGCGCGAAAGTGCCTCAAAAAGTCAGGGAGAACAAAAAGCCGATGTTGTTTGACGGCCAACCGGGTGGAAAACCCGCATGACCGCGTTGTTGTCCGTTCGGGATCTCAGCATTGGTTTTGGCACGGGCCCCTCTGTTGTCCAGAATGTCAGCTTTGACGTCGAACCAGGGCAAACGCTGGCTGTTGTGGGTGAATCCGGGTCGGGCAAGACCATTTCCTGTCGCGCCGCACTACGCATCCTGCCGCGAACTGCGCAGATCCGCAGCGGCTCGATCATCCTGAACGATTCAAAAGGAACTGCGGACCTGATGGCGATCAGCGAGCGTCAGATGCGCGACATTCGCGGCGACCGGGTCTCGATGATCTTTCAGGAGCCGATGCGGTCGCTGTCTCCGTTGCACAAGATCGGCAATCAGGTCAGCGAAGTTTTGTGGCTGCACAGCAGAACGTCCGAGGCACAGGCCCGCAAAAAAGTTCTGACCCAGTTCGAACGCGTTGGTTTCCCCGATCCGCAACGCGCCTATGATTCCTATCCGTTTGAATTGTCGGGCGGCATGCGTCAGCGCGCCATGATTGCCATGGCCATGGTTTCCAAACCCGAATTGCTGATCGCGGACGAGCCGACAACAGCACTGGACGTGACCACTCAGGCGCAGGTTCTGGGGCTGATCAAAGAGCTGCAGCGCGAAACGGGCATGGCCATGATCCTTGTGACCCATGATCTGGGCGTGGTGGCCAACATGGCCGAACAGGTCGTCGTCATGCACAAGGGCCGCGTGATGGAGGCTGGCCCTGCCGAGCCGATCCTGAACGCCCCGGCACATCCCTATACAAAGCAGCTGTTCGATGCGGCCCCGGCGATCCCGGATCAGGAAGCAGTGGGTCTGCCAATGCCGCACGAGGACCTGATCCTTGAAATGACGGATGTGTCAAAGACTTATACCATGCGGTCCAGCAAAGGGTGGAGGGCTGACAAGCTGATCCATGCCTGCCGCGGTGTTGATCTGAAGCTGGCGCGCGGCAAGACCCTGGCGATTGTCGGCGAAAGCGGCTCGGGCAAGACCACAGCGGCGCGAATCGCACTGGGGGCCGAATTGCCCGACCAGGGGGGGCAGGTTCTGTTCCGCTCGTCTGCCGATACCGACCCGATCACCGTGCATCGGATGTCACGCGCGCAACGCACTGCGTTTCAGCGCAAGGCGCAGATGGTGTTTCAAGACCCCTACATCTCGCTCAGCCCACGAATGCGCATTCAGGACGCCATGACCGAGCCGCTTGAGATCCACAAACAGGGCAATACAGCGGAACAGCGGGAAAAAGCCGCCGAGATGCTGACGCGGGTCGGATTGAACGCGGATATGTTGAAACGCTATCCCCACGCGTTTTCCGGCGGTCAGCGCCAGCGCCTGTCGATAGCCCGCGCCATGATGCTGGACCCTGCCCTGATTGTCTGTGACGAGCCGACCTCGGCTCTGGACGTCTCGGTGCAGGAACAGATCCTGACCTTGCTTGAAAATCTGCAGGACAGCCTGAACTTGTCCTATCTGTTCATCTCGCACGATCTGGCCGTCGTCGCCCGTATCGCTGATGAGGTGGCGGTCATGCGACAGGGGCTGGTTGTCGAACAGGCCCCGCCTGAAACCTTGTTCTATAATCCGCGTCATCCCTACACCAAAGCGCTGATCGCAGCGCAGCCTGAACCCGATATCAACCGCCCGATCGACCTGAAACTGGTTGCTTTGGGCGCGGGATCACCCGACAGTTGGGAAGATGCCTTTCGTTTCTCCGACTCCGTGGTACCCTCACTCATAGAGATGGAGCCCGGCCATAAGGTACGTTGCCATGTTTAAGACCACTCGTCATATGTTTCTGGCCGCTTCGCTGGCCATGTTGGGATTTCTGCCCGCCACGGCGCAGTCCGGCCCTGAACTGCAGGAAAGCGCGTTCTGGAAATCCGAAGTCGATGCAGGAAATCTGCCGCCGGTGCAGGACCGCATTCCAACCGAGCCGCTGATCGTGGACCCAACCAAGAAAGGGCGCGAGATGGGCACACCCGGCGGCACGCTGCGCACCATGGTGACGCGGTCCAAGGATATTCGCCAAATGGTGGTCTACGGCTATGCGCGCCTCGTGGGGTTTGATGAGAATTACGAACTGTTCCCAGATTTGCTGGCGTCGTTTGAAAACGAAGACAACCGAAAGTTCACCCTAAATCTTCGCGACGGGCACAAATGGTCCGACGGCACACCCTTTACCTCTGAAGATTTCCGCTATTGGTGGGAGGACGTCGCCAATAACGAATTGCTTAGCCCCTCGGGCCCGCCAGACTTTCTGCTGGTAGAAGGCAATCCCCCGACCGTTAGTTTTCCGGACGAAAAGACGGTTGTGTTCGAATGGAATGACCCAAACCCGAATTTCCTGCAATCGCTGGCGCAGGCGCGTCCTCCGTTCATCTATCGCCCGTCCGAGTTCCTCAAACAGTACCACGAGAAATTCGCCGACGCCGAGGAGCTTGCGTTTGAAGTCGAAGATGCCCGCGTCAAAAGCTGGGCGGCGCTGCATAACAAGCTGGATAACCTTTATAAGTTCGACAATCACGATCTGCCCACATTGCAACCGTGGCTGAACGCCAGCTCGGGCAAGAAAATCCGGCACAACTTTGTGCGCAACCCCTATTATCACCGCATCGACACGAACGGCGTGCAACTGCCCTATATTGACGTCGTGGAGATGGAGATTGTCGCCCCGGGTCTGGTGGCGGCAAAAACCAATGCAGGCGAGTCGGACCTGCAAGGGCGCGGGCTGGCGTTCCGCGATGCCTCGATCCTCAAGAAAGGCGAGGCCGAGGGCGGCTATTCGACCCTGCTGTGGAAAACCGGGGTGGCGTCGCAGATTGCCATCTATCCGAACCTGAATTTCAGCGACGATACCTGGCGCGAGATATTGCGCGATGTCCGCGTGCGTCGTGCCCTGTCTCTGGCCATCGACCGCAAGACGATCAATCAGGCGCTATATTTCAAGCTGGCGCAGCCCGGCGCCATGTCGGTTCTGCCCGCCTCGCCGTTTTATAACGAGGAAAACGCCAAGGCCTGGGCCCAGTTCGACGTTGATCAGGCCAATGCCCTGCTGGATGAGGCCGGTCTGAACCAACGCGACGGCAATGGTATTCGCCTGTTGCCGGACGGCCGCCCGATGGAGTTGGTGATCGAAACAGCTGGCGAACGGCAAGAGGTCGAAAATGCCCTGCAGATCGTGACTGATAATTGGCGCGACGCCGGGGTAAAGCTGATCATGCGCCCGCTGGATCGTGATATCCTGCGCAATCGGGTTTTTTCCGGCAATACCATGGCGTCTGTCTGGTTTGGATGGGATGACGGCATCCCGCAGATGCACACCTCGCCCGCTTATCTGGCGCCCACCGATCAGGTCTTTCTGGCCTGGCCGAAATGGGGGCAGTATTATCAAACCGGCGGCGATGCGGGCGAGCCGCCAGACATGCTCGACGCCGAACGCCTGATGCAGCTGGCCCATGATTGGGAGGTCGCGACGACGGACGAGGAACGCATGGCCGCCTGGAGCGAGATGCTGAAAATCCACGCCGATCAGCTGTATGCCATTGGCATTCTGAACGGCGCGCCGCAGCCCATCGTTGTATCGAACCGCCTGCGCAATGTCCCCGAGCAGGCGATGTGGGCCTGGGAGCCGGGCGCACATTTCGGTGTCCATCGCCCGGACGAATTCTTCTTCGCCGACTGAGTCAGGAGCAGCTAAATGGTCATGCTGCGCTATGTGGTGTATCGCTTTTTCACGATGCTGCTAACGCTGTTAGTGGTCTCGGTCATGGTCTTTGTGATCATCAACCTGCCGCCCGGCGATTACCTCAGCAACCAGATCGCGGAACTGCAGGCCTCGGGCCAGTCCGCAGGTGTCGCCAAGGCAGAATTCCTGCGCAAGGAATATTCGCTGGATCGCTCATTACCCGAACAATACCTGATCTGGATGGGGTTCTGGCCCGGCCCGCACGGGTTCGAGGGGTTGTTGCAAGGCAATTATGGCTGGTCCTTTGAGTTTGACAGGCCGGTATCCGAGATCGTCGGCGATACGCTGTGGCTGACCGTGGTGGTCAATCTGGCCGCGATCCTGTTTGTCTATGCCGTCGCCCTGCCCCTTGGCGTCCTTGCCGCCGCGAAATCGCGCACATGGATTGATTATACTTCGGCCTTTGTCGGGTATCTGGGGCTGGCGACGCCGAACTTTCTGCTGGCTCTGATCCTGTTCTACTATGGCCACCGCTATTTCAACCTGCCGATTGGCGGCCTGATGGACCCCTCGTTCGAAGGTCAACCGATGACCTGGGACAAGCTGAAATCCATTCTCATTCACCTGATCGTCCCGACCTTTGTGATCGGTACCTCGGGTGCCTCGGCGATGATGCAGCGCCTGCGGGCAAACATGCTGGACGAGCTAGGTAAACCTTATGTGGAAACCGCCATCGCAAAGGGCATGGCCCCTTCGCGGATGCTGACGAAATACCCGCTGCGCGTCGCGTTCAACCCGTTTGTGGCAGATATCGGCAACCTGTTACCCTCGATGGTGTCGGGCTCGGTTCTGGTATCGGTCGTGCTGGGCCTTCAGACTATCGGTCCGACCCTGCTGACCGCACTGAAAACGCAGGATCAGTTCCTGTCCGCCTTCATCCTGATGTTTGTGGCCTTGCTGACCCTGATCGGCACGATGATTTCAGATATTCTGCTGGTCATGCTGGACCCGCGCATTCGTTACGAGGGGCGTGAAGCATGACCGACAAACCTGACGGCCGCTATGTTGACGACGCCCCATTTGACCCGCAAGCCTCGGTCCAGCAGCTGGAGCGCGCGGATCTGGATGCACCCAACTGGCTTCTGATCTGGCGCAAGTTCAGAACCCACAAACTGGGCCTGATTTCGGGTCTGTTCCTGCTGCTATGCTATCTGATGCTGCCCTTTGCCGGGTTCATCGCGCCTTATGGACCCAACGACCGCAATGGCGAGCATCTGTATGCCCCGCCGCAGTCGATCAACTTCTTTCACCAGGGCGAGTTCATCGGTCCCTATGTCTATCCCATCGTGGCGGAAGCGGATCTTGAGACATTCCAGTGGAAGTTTGTCGCCGATACCGAGGACCCGCGCCCTTTGCGCTTTTTCTGCGAGGCTTCGGAATACAAACTGGCCGGGCTGGTAAAATCTGACACCCACCTGTTCTGCGCCCCCGAGGGTGGAACGCTGTTTTTGTGGGGGTCCGACCGTCTGGGCCGGGATGTGTTCAGTCGCATCCTATACGGCGCGCAGCTGTCTCTGACGGTTGGCCTGATCGGCATATCCGTGTCGTTCTTTCTGGGCATTCTGTTTGGATCGATGGCCGGATATTTCGGCGGCAAGATCGACTGGGTCAACAACCGCGTGATCGAAATCCTGCGCTCGCTGCCGGAACTGCCGTTGTGGCTGGCGCTGTCGGCTGCCGTGCCGTCGAACTGGAGTCCCGTGGCGGTGTTCTTCATCATCTCGATCATCCTTGGCATCCTTGACTGGCCGGGACTTGCCCGATCCGTGCGCGCCAAATTCCTGTCACTGCGCGAAGAGGAATACGTGCGCGCCGCCGAAATGATGGGCGCAAGTTCAGGCCGGGTGATCCGCAAGCACCTGCTGCCAAACTTTATGTCTCACCTCATCGCGTCGGCAACGCTATCGATCCCGGCGATGATCCTCGGTGAAACCGCGCTCAGCTTTCTTGGCCTTGGCCTGCGCGCGCCCGCGGTCAGTTGGGGCGTAATGCTGAACGATGCGCAAAACCTCGCCTCGATTGAGATCTACCCGTGGACGGCAATCCCGATGCTGCCGATCATCGTTGTGGTTCTGGCGTTCAATTTCCTGGGGGATGGTTTGCGCGACAGCCTGGATCCGTACCAACAATGAGCCTGCTGGCGTCACTGCCAGCGCCGGGCACATTCCGGATCACCGGCAAGGGCGACCGGCCCAGCGCCTTTGCCGTGTCCGAGCTGGCCACCCTCACTTTCGCCGCTGTGGGTCAGGAACTCGCCCGTCTCATGGCGGTGACAAACCTGACGGCAGAGGATCAGCCGGTTTCAGTGGATCATCGGTTGGCCTCATTGTGGTTCGGGTATTCCTTCAAACCCGACGGTTGGGACATGCCCAATCTGTGGGATGCGATTGCCGGAGATTACCGCGCCGCGAATGGTTGGATCAGATTGCATACCAACCTGCCCCGCCACCGGGCGGCCGCGCTAAAGGTCCTTGGTACCGAGGCGGATCGCGATACCGTGGTGCAGGCCATTCGCGGCTGGTCGATTGCTGATCTCGAAAGTGCGATTGTCGCCCAGGGTGGCGTCGCCGCAGCCATGCGCAGCCGGACGGAATGGCAGGACCACCCGCAGGGGCGCGCTGTTGCCCGCGATCCCCTGATCGACTGGCAGTCGCCACGCAGCGTCACCTTGCGTGACCGGCCACAGGCCTCGGCCCGGCGCCCACTGGCCGGGTTAAAGGTGCTGGATCTGACACGCGTTTTGGCCGGGCCGGTATCGACCCGCACACTGGCCGGATTCGGAGCCGAGGTATTGCGGATCGACCCGCCGGGATGGGACGAACCGGGCGTCATTCCCGATATCTCGCTGGGCAAGCGCTGCGCCTGTCTCGATCTGAAATCGCCATCGGGGCTGGAGCAGCTGCAAAAGCTGTTGGCGCAGGCAGATGTCTTTGTGCACGGCTATCGCCCCGGCGCGCTGGATGCTCTGGGCCTGACCAAGGACATACGCGACGCACTGGCCCCGAACAGAATCGAGGTCACCCTTGATGCCTATGGATGGCAAGGGCCGTGGGCCAACCGGCGCGGCTTTGACAGTCTGGTACAAATGAGCGCGGGCATCGCCCATACCGGAATGGAATGGGCCAACACCGACAAACCCACCCCCTTGCCGGTCCAGGCACTGGACCACGCGACAGGTTATTTGATGGCCGCCGCAGTGTTGTCGGCGATGGCCGAAGCGGCGTCTGGCAGCACTGTGATGACCGCCCATCTGTCGCTGGCCCGCACGGCCGAATTGCTGACCAGCCTGACAAAGACCAGCTCCGACGGGACCATCACGGAGTCCAACCCGGACGATTACGCTCAGGCGACGGAAAATTCCGGATGGGGTGTCGGGCACCGCCTCAAACCCGCCCTCAGCGTGGGATCGGCAGACATGCGGTGGGATCTGTCAGCCGAACGGCTGGGCACATCCCCGCCCGATTGGACCACGCGCTAAGCCTGAGCGACCCGCCGCGCGGAACGCGCGGCCCGGCCCAACGCTTTGGGCGGCATCTCGTCAGAGACGCAACCCAAAGGGGCGGGAGCCCGCCCTAGCGATCGTCGCCGCCCGGCCCGATGTCGTCCAGATAATCCTCGTCAATCGCAGCCTGCACCGCGCCGGTGACCGCTTCGCGTTGTTTGGGTGTCAGGTCCTCGGTCTCTTTGCCATCTGCCAGACGCACCGTCACCTCGCGGTGGGCAAAGCGGATGCCTTCGCGCGCAAACAGCTCCCGGATATCCTGATAGACTTTTTTGCGCACAAGCCACTGATCGCCCGGCTTGGTCATGAACTTGACCCGGATGATCATGGCGGAATCCTGCATCTCGATCACGCCCTGCGATTTCAGAGGCTGGATGAAATTATCCCCGATCACCGGATCGCTCAGCAATTCCTTGCCCAGATTCTTGATCAGCTTGCGCACCTTTTCCACATCGGTGTCGTAGGTCACCCGAAGGGGCAGCTTCATGATCACCCAGTCGCGGGAATAGTTGGTCAGCACCTTGATCTCACCAAACGGGATGGTGTTGAGCGCGCCCAGATGGTGGCGCAGCTGGAAAGACCGGACCGAGATCTTTTCGACCGTCCCCTTCACATCCCCGATGTCGATATATTCACCTTTCCGGAACGCGTCATCCATCAGGAAGAACGCACCCGAGAAGATATCCCGCACCAGCGTTTGTGAGCCAAAACCAACCGCCAGACCGACAACACCGGCACCCGCGAACAATGGGCTGACATTGATCCCCAACTCCATCAGGGTGATCAGGGCAATTGTGACAACCACAACCGCCAGAATGGCGCCACGGAACAGCGGCAGCAGGGTTGCCAGACGACTTTGGCCGCCTTCACCGCCTTCGTCGCCCAGTTCCGCGTCGGCACTGCCATCATCAGATTCCTCGGCAATTTTCGTGTCCATCCAGATGCGGAAGAAGTGGAACAGGATGTAGCCCATGAACAGGACCACCATCACATCCAGCGCCCGTTCGACCGGCAGGTCCTCGCTCCAGTCCGCATCCGGATACCAGATCACCACCAGCGCATAGGCTCCGACGACAAAGGCCAGAATACCGGCAACCCGGCGGGCGAGGTCTTCGTAGGTCAGCAAATAATGCTTTCGCTGCTCGGCCTCGTCGGTTTCGGGAACGCTGGCCTCACCATCCTCCTCGGTCGCCTCGGCATTGATCTCATCGATCATGCGCGAGCGGTCGAAATACCGCTCCAGCAGGTAGTTCATCGCGCCATAGGCGACAACCACGGACATGAAAATCAGATAGGTGCTGGCAATCAGCGGCAGCGGAATCGGGTTTTCCAGCGCCAGATCAACCGCCAGCCGGAACCAGCTGAACACGATATATACGATTAACGCAGGTGCCCAGGCAAAGGACACAAACCGCAGCAGCCACGATACCTGCTCGGCCGTGCGCCCACCGCGAATGGCATTTGTAATGGCACGGGCGTTGAACAGGATCATCAGGATGTTCCCGAAGGCGCCTGCCAAGGTCAGGATGCCATAGACCAAGGCATAGACATTGTAGTTCAGACCGAAATCCGCCACCCAAGTCGAGAACATGACCACAATAATATCAAAAGTCGCCAAGCCCGACGCCCAGTAATACAACTGCTTGGCATGCCGGTCCGAGAAGGGCGGCAGGCGATATTGGCTGAGATAGGGCGACAACACCATCCGCCACAGGTCCGAAATTGTCCGGGACAAGAAGTAGGCGGTGAATATTGCGGTAACGGTGAATTGAACCGAAATATCCTCGGTTACCCCGAAAGCAAGATACCCAACAATCAGCGCCAAAAGCATGGCGAATACCGTGCCGCCAATACCCATAAGAAAACGGAACACCAAAAATGGCATTTTCTCGCGATAGCCAATCGGGTTTTCCTTGATCCGCGACACGACAAAACGTTTGGCAAACCGTTTGCCGTAGATCTCGACGGACAGCCAGCGGCCCACCAGCAGGAACAGAATGTTCCAGCCCAAAAGCTCGACATAGAATTGGATGCGGCCATCCGGGCTGGTGTCGCTGAGGATAAATCGCACTTCGAAAATTGAATAAGGCAAAGCTTCGAGCCGGGAATCCAGTGCTGAGCGGAACTTTGAGAACCGTTCCTGCGCTTTCATCAGCTGCGATCCGTCTGCCATCGGATCGGCGGGTGCCTCATCAACGGAATCGCGATTGCCGGATGTTGAAATGACCTGTCCGGCGCCGTCGATCACGATGACACTGGCGCCAGCCTCGGTTGCCGCGCGGATCGCGCTGGTCAGATCGCCTTCGGGTTCGACCTCTTCGCTCGCCCCGGTCGGATATCCCGGGATCAGCCCGGTCTGTGCTGTGGCTCCGGGCGCCAGAGTCAACGTGACGGCCCAGAATACCAGGGCCAACCCGGCAAGGAATTTCAGTTTCATAGTGTCTTGCATCCAGTTCAAAGTTGACAAACAGACTACAGAAGCTTGCAGGCCTGTTCAAATCTTCTGCTGGGGCATTCAAATTTCGTGTTTCACCCGTGTTCCGCGCGCAATGGTTGGCATAAATGGTTTTCAAGCAAGCAAAAATTGAATATGACCGCTTGAACGGGTTCCTTGGGGCCCAGGCCGCCCCGGTGGCCAGATCAAAGTGTTGCCCGACGTCGGATACGAGGTTGGACAACCCCGAAAATCGCTGTTGCCAATTCGCAATGTCCGGCGCATTTGCAGGGCGCGAATTGCCTCTTTTGCAAGCGGCGGAATAAGATGTACGATAACAGGTGCAAACGCGCGGAGTTGCATCGAAACTTGATACAGGCAAAGGCATGAGCCTAGGCAAAACAAACGAAAAACAAGACCGCGCACCGCGCATCCTGTTTTACAGCCATGATACGTTCGGGTTGGGCCATTTGCGGCGTTCCCGCGCATTGGCTGCGGCGCTGACACAGGCGGATCCCAGCGCATCGGCGCTGATCCTGACCGGCTCGCCCGTGGCCGGACGCTTTACCTTTCCCCGGCGTGTCGATCACGTGCGTCTGCCCGGTGTGACAAAACGGGCTGATGGCTCATACGCGTCGCAAAGCATCGGCATGGGCATCGACGAGGTGACGGAACTGCGATCGAGCCTGATCCAGACGGCAGTTCAGCAATTCGACCCTGACGTGCTGATCGTTGACAAGGAACCCACCGGATTTCGCGGTGAGTTGCTCCCGACGCTGGAATACCTGGAACATTCCTGCAGCACCCGGCTGATCCTGGGTCTGCGCGACGTTCTGGACGAGCCCGAAGTTCTGGCCGCCGAGTGGGCGCGCAAAGAGGCGCTGACTGCGACCGAAAGATTCTATGATGAAATCTGGGTGTATGGGCTGCGCTCGGTCTATGATCCGACCAAAGGCCTGCCGCTTAGCCCTGCGACCCAGTCCCGCATTCACTGGACCGGTTATTTGCGCCGCGATCTGGGGCCCGTCGGTGAGGCACCTGAACAGCCCTATATCCTGATCACCCCCGGTGGCGGCGGCGACGGCAAGGCTATGGTGAACCTTGTTCTGGAAGCCTACGAAAAGGACCCGAACCTGTCGCCGCGTGCGATCCTGGTTTACGGCCCGTTCCTGTCGGGCGAACTGCGCGAGGATTTTGAGGCGCGCGTTGCCGCACTGAACGGTCGCGTTACGGCGGTTGGTTTCGAATCCCAGATCGAAACCCTGTTTGCCGGTGCGGCGGGCGTTGTCTGCATGGGCGGCTACAACACGTTCTGCGAGGTTCTGTCCTTTGACAAACGCGCCGTCATCGTGCCGCGCACAACGCCGCGGCTGGAACAATGGATACGTGCATCGCGGGCCGAGGATCTTGGGCTTGTGCGGATGCTCGACGAAAACCGCGACGGGCTGACGACAGACGCAATGATCCGCGCTATCCGCGATCTGCCACTCCAGCCACTGCCGTCTGAGGCCATCGAAAGCGGGTTGCTGGACGGGCTGGATTATGTCGCGCATCGCATTGAAGCCCTGCTGCGACCCGACCAAGAACGCGCCACCGGATGATCACCAAAGGCCCTAATCTGGCGGTGCTGGTCAAAGGCTGGCCTCGCCTGTCCGAGACGTTCACCGCGCAGGAACTGGTGGCCTTGCAGGATGCGGGCCATACCTTTGACATTTGGTCACTGCGCCATCCGACCGATATCAAACGCCATCCCCTGCATGATCGGTTTCAAGGACAGGTCCGCTATTTGCCGGAATACCTGTATGACGAGCCTCAGCGACTGAACGCCGCACGCCAGATAGCAGCCTGTCTGCCCGGGTATGACCGCGCCTATCAAATCTGGCGGCAGGATCTGCGCCGTGATCCGACCCGCAACCGCATCCGCCGATTTGGGCAAGCCTGTGTTCTGGCCGCCGAATTGCCGCCGGAAACGCGGGCGCTGTACGCGCATTTCATGCACACTCCATCCTCGGTCGCGCGTTACGCCGCCATCATGCGCAACCTGCCGTGGAGCTTTTCGGCACATGCCAAGGATATCTGGACCTCGCCGGATTGGGAAAAACAGGAAAAGCTGCAGGCCGCCACATATGGTGCCGCCTTTGGCGCCACCTGCACGGCCATCGGTGCCGAGCATCTGCGTGGTCTGGCGGACGACCCCGGCCGGGTCGATCTGATCTACCACGGCCTTGATCTGACCCGCTTTCCGGCGGCCCCGGACCGGGCGCAGCGCGCACCCGGCGACCCGTTCCACATGCTCTCGGTCGGGCGGCTGGTTGAGAAAAAAGGGTTTGACCGTCTTTTGGACGCCTTTGCCTTGCTGCCGCCCTCGCTGAATTGGCATTGGACCCATATCGGTGGCGGCAAGCTGGATAAGGAATTGCGTGACCGTGCCCGCTTGGCGGGGCTGTCTGACAGGATCACTTGGAAAGGTGCTTGTGACCAGCCCGAGGTTATTGCCGAGATGCGCCGGTCTGATCTGTTCGTTCTACCCAGCCGCATTGCGTCGGACGGAGACCGCGACGGCCTGCCGAATGTTCTGATGGAGGCCGCTTCGCAGCTTCTTTCGATCCTGTCGACGCCTGTCTCGGCCATTCCCGAGTTCATCGACAATGGAACGCATGGTGTTTTGTCGGGGGACGATCCAGCGGCACTGGCGGATGCGATTATCGGATTGGCCAGCGATCCCGGCAATGCGGCCCGTATGGCCGATGCTGCCCATACGCGGCTGATGGCCGAATTTCGAATGGACCCTGGCATCGCCCAATTATCCAGGCGATTGAACGCCTTGTGTGCGGGTCGTGGCTGATGGCCCGGGTTGCCTTTTATGCGCCGATGAAATCCCCCGACAGCCCAAAACCCTCGGGTGACCGGGAAATGGCACGCAACCTCATGACCGCGATCGCCGCACAGGGCGATCAGGTCGATCTGGTGTCAGAACTGCGGGTCTATGACAAAGCCGGAGATACCGCCACGCAGGCGTATTTGAACGATCTGGCACAGGCCGAGGCAGACAAGCTGATCCGGGACATGCCGCAGGACACCGCCCTTTGGGTCAACTACCACAATTACTACAAATCACCCGACCTGCTGGGGCCCAAGGTCTGCAAGGCCCGAGGCATTCCCTATGTTCAACTGGAAAGCACACGGGCGCTTAGCCGTCTGACCGGACCTTGGGCCGGGTTTGCGCAGGCAGCGCACAAGGCCTGCGACGCCGCTAGTGTGATTTTCTATCATACCGCCAATGACCTGATTACCCTGAAACGCGAACGGTCCGGGCATCAGGACCTGGTGGAATTGCCGCCCTTTCTGCCCATCACCGAACTGCCGCCCGCATCCCCGAACAAGGGGCCGATGCTGGCCGTTGGCATGATGCGCAGCGGGGATAAACTGTCCTCGTACCGGATTCTGGCCGAAACCCTGCATTTGTTGACCGGAGACTGGAGGCTGAACATCGCAGGCGACGGTCCTGCGCGGCCTGACGTTGAGGCCTTGATGGCACCATTCGGAGCGCACGTACAGTTTATGGGGCAACTGGACCGAACCGCGTTACAACAGGTCTATGAGACCGCGTCGATGTTGGTCTGGCCGGGTGTGAACGAGGCGTATGGGATGATCTATCTTGAGGCACAGGCCGCTGGCCTGCCAGTTGCCGCACAAGACCGGCCGGGTGTGCGCGACGTATTGATGCCGTCCTCGTACCCCAGCGTCGAAAGCGGGCCCAAAGGACTGGCCGCCCAAATCAAGACATTTCTAAATGACCGGTCATTGCGCCATTCCGAGGGCGCGCGCGCCCGGGATTATGTTACCCAGCGCCACCTGATGCCCGCGGCGACAGAGCGGTTCTGGTCTGCAGTCCGCCCATTGCTGGAGGAGCGGTCATGACCCGTCTTGCCCTGCTACGCCATGGACACACGCATTGGAATCGCGCGGGTAAGATACAGGGTCGCAGCGATATTCCACTGGACACCGAGGCACGTGTCGAATTGGCAGGCTATTGCCTACCATCGTCCTGGGAACAGGCGGCGTTGTGGTCCAGCCCGCTGCAGCGTGCCGTTGAAACCGCCCAACTGGTGGCGGATCGGACACCGCGCGTCTCGGATGCACTGACCGAGATGAATTGGGGCGCATGGGAAGGCCAGCACGGCAAGGACCTGATAGCTATACCTGACAGCGGCTATCGCCATATCGAGGATTGGGGTTGGGACTACCGCCCCCCGCAAGGCGAGAGCCCGGCCGAGCTGTGGGCGCGGCTTTACCCATGGATGGCTAAGCTGCAGGGCGACAATCTGGCGGTCTGCCACATCGGGATCATGCGGGTCATTCTGGCCAAGGCCTGGGGCTGGCAGTTTCAGGGACCTGCCCCCTTCAGGATCAAGCGCAATCGCTTTTACGTCGTTGATCTCGACACGATGCAGGCCGAGCCTGAACCAATCCGCCTGCCACGACGCGAGGCGCCCTGATGAGGGTCATGATCGTTGTCACGCACCTGCTGGGCACGGGTCATCTGAGCCGGGCCCTGACTTTGGGCCGGGTTTTTGCGGAAAAGCAGCATGAGGTGTTTGTCATTTCAGGCGGGATGCCTGCACCGCAGCTTGACGTAACGGGACTAACGCTGCTCGGGTTGCCACCCCTGCGCTCGGACGGCACCCAATTCACCCGACTGCTGGATCAGGATGGTGAGGTCGCTGGCCCCGGCTATTTGGCCGCAAGATCTGACGCGCTGGCGCAAACCGTGACACAGCTGCAGCCGGACGTCTTGATCACCGAGCTTTTCCCCTTTGGGCGGCGCGCACTCTCGGCTGAGTTTCTGGCGGCCCTAACGGCGGCACGCAACTTGACAAAACCACCGATCATTCTGGCCTCGATCCGCGATATTCTGGCGCCACCGTCCAAGCCGTCAAAGGCGGACCGGACCGACGAGATAATCGCGCAGTTCTATGACGCGGTTCTGGTGCATTCTGATCCTTCGATCATCCCGCTACATGTCAGTTGGCCGGTGTCGGATGAGTTGGCATCAAAACTGCGATACACAGGGTTTGTTGCCCCGCCCCGACCCACGGCGCATTCCGAGGGGGTGGGCGCGGGCGAAGTTCTGGTCAGCGCGGGCGGTGGTTCGGTTGGCCAGCCGATCTTTCAAGCGGCCATCGAGGCCGCCCGAAAGATGCCCAACAGGCATTGGCGCCTGTTGGTCGGCGGTCAGGACGCACCGGCCCGCATTTCTCAACTGTCGGAATTGGCCGGGGATGTTCCGGTCACGATTGAACCCGTGCGCCCTGATTTCCGGCAGATGCTGCCTCTGTCTGCGGCCTCGGTCAGCATGTGTGGCTACAACACGGCCATGGATCTGCTGCAAACCGGTACTCCGTCAGTTTTGATCCCGTTCGACGATGGCAACGAGGTTGAGCAAACGTTGCGTGCACGCAGTCTGACACAGCAACCGGGCTTTGCGAGCGTTGCCAGTGCCGATCTGACCGGTAGCACCCTGTGTGACGCGGTTAACGCGGTTATGACGGGCACACAACGCCCCGGGATGACCAAAGGGTTCGACGGCGCGCACAGGTCGGTGGAAATCGCCGAAGAGATGCTTGGGGCCAGAAGATGACTGTCGACTGGCGCCCCCTGCAGGCCGAGCTGCAACTCTGGCAGGCAGAAAATCTGACGCTGCCACTGTGGTGGCGGGATGACGATGCGATCCGCGTGACGGATCAGTTGGAGACATTGCGCGCGCTGTCCGAGACCCTTGGGTTACCAGTTCATCTGGCGGTTATTCCCCGCGATGCCGAAACCGCGTTGGCGGATTATATCGCAAGGACCCCGTGGTTGATCCCGGTGGTACATGGTTGGGCGCATCAGAACCACGCCCCTGCCACCGAAAAGAAATCCGAGTTTCGCCTGCATCGTCCAATGGCTGACATCATGTCCGACGCGCAGCGCGGGATGGCCCGCCTGCATGATCTTTTCGGCGACCGGTTGTGCCCGATGTTCGTGCCGCCCTGGAACCGAATTGCCGCTGAAACCGTCGAACAATTGCCTGGTCTGGGCTTTCACATCCTGTCAACCGCCACGCCGCGCAAAACTGCGATGGCCACGCCCGGGCTTGAGCAGGTCAACACGCATATCGACCCCATCGATTGGCGCGGAACCCGCAGTCTGGTCGCCCCGGAGGTCTTGATCAGCCAAACGGTGAACCTGTTGCGCGACCGCCGCGAGGGACGGGCGGATAATACGGAACCCTTTGGTGTCCTGACACATCACCTTGTCCATGATCAGGACATCTGGACCTTTACCCGGGACCTGATAATCCAACTGCTGGACGGCCCGGCAAAGGTCTGGACCGCACCCGAAACACCGAAAGACCAAGGAGATCTCGCATGAGCCGATTGGATTCCATGCTGCGCCGTCTGACCGCCCAACGTGATGGGCTGAACTGGGCCGCTGCCCAGATCGCCGACCAGGGCGGGGATGTGCTGGACATGGGGCTGGGCAACGGGCGCACCTATGACCATTTGCGCGAAATCCTGTCAGACCGGCGTATCTGGGTGATGGACCGGGTGCTGCAATGCCACCCATCCTGCGTGCCCCCGGCCGAGGATTTTCTGCAAGGTGAAGCAGAGCCGATGTTACGTAAATTGGCGGGCACAGGGCGCAAGATCGCAATGGCACACTATGATTTCGGACGCGGCATCAAGGCCGAGGATGTGGCCGAGGCCGCCCACCTGAGCCCGCTGATCGCGCAAGTGATGCAGCCGGGTGGCCTGCTGATTTCCGGCCAACCGCTGGTCGGGTTCGAACAAATGCAAGGCCCCGAAACCATCGCCCCGGACCGATACCTGTTCTATCGCGCCTGATCAGGCAACACGCCGCCCGCGCGACCAGACTGCATTCAGCGCAGGTACACCTGCGCGCATCCGGAACCGGATCAGATCGGCGCGTGCGCCCGCACGCAACTCCCCACGATCCTCCAGGCCTGCGGCCTGTGCCGGGGCCTGAGTGACCGTCCGGATACCGCGCGCCACATCGCCCTAGATCTCGCCCAGCCTTGCTGCGGACAACAGCAGCGCCGATGGCACATAGTCCGAGGACATGATATCCAGATGGCCCATCTCGGCCAGGTCCCGTGCGGCGACATTGCCCGAATGTGAACCGCCGCGAATGATGTTCGGGGCACCCATCATGACCTTGATGCCGTGATCCTGACAGGCCTGCGCAGCCTCGACCGTTGTCGGGAACTCGGCCAGGCGAATACCGTGACCCGCAGACTTTTTGACCTGGCCTTCGGTCGTATCGTCATGGCTGGCCAACACGGCCCCAAAGCGACGAGCTGCTTTGACCGCTTCAACCTCATGCCGGTCGCCATGGCGATTCCGCAAGGTCCTGAGATGCGAGACATGCCGCTTGAACGTGTCATCATTCATGGCGTGCTTGCCCTTCATATAGGCTTCGAGCTTGGACATGTCGCGGAACTGCCGTTGCCCGGGCGTGTGGTCCATGATCGACACAAGGCCCACCCGATCCTCTGGGCCAAATTCATCCAGTTCATCGACCAGCGTTTCCGAACACACTTCGGCCCGCAAATGCAGGAAGTGGCTGATTTTCAAAGCGTCCTGTTCGCGCAACAGCCACAATTCCTGCGACAGGCCACGGGCGTATTTTTTGTACCGTGCCGCACCAGATGGGATCGATCCGACCCGCATCGCATCAAATACCGTAGTGATCCCGGTACTGGCCAATTCCGCGTCATGCGCCAGGATCGCTGCAGCGTGCGGCCAGTCCACCCTTGGTCGCGGCTGAATGTGACGTTCCAGATTGTCGGTATGCAACTCGATCAATCCGGGGCAGACATAGTCGCCGTCGCAATCAATCGCGCCCGTGGGAACCGAGGCACCGGTATCAATCTCGGCGATGGTCTCACCGATCACCCGGACGCTGCCGGTTACGGTCTCGTCAGGCAGCACAAGCGTGGCATTGGCAAGGATCAATTCTTCTGTCATCTGGACTTCACAATATTTGAGCTATGGAACGGCCACGCAGGTAGGAGGCCAATGTGACATTCACGCGATACGCGATCTATTTTGCGCCACCCGCTGACGCGGTGTGGACGAAATTCGCAACGAACTGGTTGGGTTGGGACATGGAACGCGGAGTTGAAGTTTCGCATCCGGTTGTCGATGACATTGATGTCGCGGCCGTCACTGAAGTGCCGCGCAAATACGGGCTGCACGCAACGATGAAACCGCCCTTTCGCCTGCGCAAGGGGCAATCGCTGCCCGCCTTGCAAGACGCCTGCGCGGCTTTGGCGGCAAGCCGGTCTCCGGTCACGCTGGACGGTCTTGAGGTTGCGCGACTTGGTCGTTTCCTTGCCCTGCGCCCCAAGGGAGATACAGGCGCGTTGAACACGCTGGCCGCCGCCTGCGTGCAGGAACTTGACGGGTTCCGCGCGCCAGCCTCTGACGCCGACCTGGCCCGCCGCCGCGCCGCGGGGCTGACACCCGAGCAGGACCAGAACCTTGTGCAATGGGGTTATCCTTACGTGCTGGATGCGTTTCACTTTCACATCACGCTCAGCGGCAAACTTAACAAACCGACACTGGCCACAGTCCGGAATGGGCTGGAGCGCGAACTTTCTCCGCTGCTGCCCACGCCATTCCGGATCAACGATCTGGCCCTGATGGGCGAGGCTGAAGATGGGCGTTTTCATCTGATCCAACGCGATGCCCTTTCCGGCTGAAAACGGCGTATAATTTCATCCACCGTTTCGTCCAGAGTGCCCGAATTGTCGATCGCGATAACCCGGTTCAGCCCTTCCGGCAAAGGCTGACCGGCCCGGCCCAGACGCCGGGCCTGTTCGTCGGAACTTTCCCGCCCACGAGCCGACAGACGCTGCGCAAGAACCTCGGGCCTTGCCGTCAGTGAAATCACGATCAGGTCGCCAAAAACCTCCTGCGCGCGGACCAGCACGGCGCGGGACAGGTTGACCAAAACCGCGTCGGCCTCTTGTCTTTGAAGGGTGATTTTCTTCGGCACACCATAGCGCAACCCATGCGCTGACCAGTGCAAGGCAAATGCGCCATCCAGAACCATCTGTTCAAAAATTTCGGCAGAAGCCCGGTCAAATTCTTCGCCCTCTTCCCCTTCGGGGCGCGTGATCACCCTGCGCACCCGCTGGATGCCGGGCGCGCGCGCCTCCAACGCCTCCATCACGCTGTCCTTGCCAACCCCGGACGGGCCGACAACCGCTATGACGGGCGCGAGACTCATGCGGCCATCCCCGGCGTGAACTCGGATACATCAACCTCGCGGTCACAGACCCGCTGCCGCGCGCCCAGATCGTGGAAGATGCCCACAATCGCTGCGCCGCGCTGTTTCGCCTCGTCGATCAGGGACAGGACGGTTTCACGGTTGCGTGCGTCCAGACTGGCCGTTGGTTCGTCCAGCAACATTGCCGGATAATCATGGGCAAAGCCGCGCGCGATGTTGACCCGCTGCTGCTCACCTCCGGAAAAGGTGGTCGGGCTGAGGCTCCACAACCGTTCGGGGATATTCAACCGCCCAAGCAGATCGGCCGCCTTGTCCAGCGCCACCTGCCTGTCACAGCCAACCGCCAGCAAGGGCTCGGCCACGACTTCAAGCGTTGGTACGCGGGGGACGACCCGCAGGAACTGGCTGACATAACCCAAGGTCTTGCGGCGCAGCGCCAGGATTTCGCGCGGCTCGGCCTGCGCGACGTCCAATCCGCCCACCAGGACCTGACCCGAGGCCGCCAGATAATTCCCATAGATCACCCGCATCAAGGTCGATTTGCCCGCACCCGAGGCGCCGGTTAGCGCCACGCATTCGCCCGGTGCTACTTGTAATGAGGCACCCTCCATCACCGGGATTATCGCACCGCCCTGATTGTGAAGGGTAAAGCTCTTGCTTACATTGATCATCTCAATCATCGCACTTCATCTTTTTCCAAATACTCAAACCTGTAACACGCTGGACACCAACAACTGCGTATAAGCATGTTGCGGATCGTCCAGAACCTGATCGGTTAGCCCGGCCTCAACCACGTGACCGTCCTTCATCACCATCAACCGATCCGCCAGCAGACGCACAACGGCCAGATCATGGGTGACGATGATGGCGCTCAGCCCCATCTCGCGCACCAGTCCGCGCAACAGGTCCAGCAGACGCGCCTGCACCGAGACATCCAGCCCGCCGGTCGGTTCATCCATGAACACCAGTCGTGGTCCGGTCACCAGATTGCGCGCGATCTGCAACCGCTGCTGCATCCCGCCCGAAAACGCAGTCGGGCGATCATCCACTCGGCTCGCCTCAATCTCGACCCGACCCAGCCAATCGACCGCCTTGTCGCGAATATCGCCGTAGTGGCGATCGCCAACGGCCATCAGGCGTTCGCCGATATTGCCACCGGCGCTGACAGACATGCGCAGCCCGTCGCGGGCGTGTTGATGGACAAAGGCCCAGTCTGTGCGGCCCAGCATCCTGCGCGCGGGCTCGGACATGGTGACCGTATCCACCGGACCATCCGCGCGGGTGTCAAAAATCACCCGCCCCGCATCAGGTGGCAGATGCCCTGCCAAACAGTTCAGCAGCGTCGATTTCCCCGACCCGCTTTCACCGACGATTCCCATCACTTCGCCGGGGTAGAGATCGAAACTGACATCCGCGCACCCAATCCGCGCGCCATAGCGTTTCTCGATACCTTTGACCTGCAACAGGGGTGTCATGCCGCATCCTCCGTGCCCAGTCGACCCACATGGCCCGCCGCGCGGCGGGACCGGCAATAGTCAGTATCCGAGCAGACAAACATCCGGTTGCCCGCGTCATCCATGATCACCTCGTCCAGATAGCTGTCTTCGGCCCTGCACAGATCACAAGCGTGATCGGCCTTGGTCGGCTCAAACGGATAATCCTCGAAATCCAGGCTCACGACCTTGGTATGCGGGCTACTGTATGCACACATCTTTTCCCGCACGCGGAATTAGGTTCTGAACCTTGCCGTTTTGTCATATCGGTTCTATCTCCTGTCTTGCTGTTTCAAGGGGGTAGAGATGCAAAACTCGAGTTCGCATTTTGGTGATTGTCGTTTGGATCAGGCTGAACGCTTTTTGCATGGTCGTCTTGTCGAGGTCGGTCCTCGTGGTATTTCGGTGCGTAGCGTCGGCGGCAATCGCGCAGGTGAGGTTCGCTTTGGTCGGTTTTTGAGGAACGAGAAGGTGACAGTGAAAAAGATTGTTGAAAAGGCCGGGAAGGTCACGTCCGGGCGCGTTGACGGTCTGCATGTTCTGGCGTTTCAAGACACAACGAGCTTTCGTGATGATGGGTCGGGAAACTGCATTGTCGGCCATGCTACGATCGCGGTGGAGGCCGAACAGGGCACGTTGCTCGGAGCGGTTGACATGCAACTCATTGAACGCTCTGGCGGCCGCAAGAAGCCGCCCAAAAATCGACCTCTTCGTGAAAAAGAGAGCTATCGCTGGCTTGAAAGCATGCAAACTAGTGCCGCCGTTCTGAACGCGGCTGCGAATGTCACGGTTATAGCCGACCGTGAAGGGGACATCTTCGAGATGTTTGCATGCCGCCCAAAAGGCGTGGACGTCCTGGTCCGAGCGTCCCATGATCGCAATCTTTCCGATGATACAGGCAAGCTCTTTTTCAGCCTTGAGGGCACGCCGCAGCAAGAACATACGGTCGAGTTGCCCGCGCGACCCGGGCAGAAGAAGCGCACGGCCCGGATTGGCGTTCGTTTCGCTTGCGTTACCCTGCCGCACCCCAAAAACAGACCGATTGAACAAGGCGTTCCCGCCAGCACGTCCGTCTACATCGTTGAGGCGCGAGAAATCGACCCGCCAGTAGGTGTGCAGCCTGCACGTTGGCGCCTGCTGACCAGCCATCGGGTCGAAACATTCGAACAGGCACGATGGATCACTCAACTCTACCGTCGGCGCTGGGTCATTGAGCAGGTTTTCCGGACCATTAAGACCAAAGGTTTCGACATCGAAAACGTGTCTATGGAGCCCGCACCCTTCAAAACTCTTTGCGCAATGACGCTTATCGCGGGGATATCCTGCATGCAGCTCGTGCAGGACCGGGATGGCGCAGGCAAACGCCCGCTGGAGGATGTATTCGAGGCGCAGGATCAACCGGTCCTTGAGGCCGTATCCGCTTCGCTTGAAGGTAAGACCGAAAAGCAGAAAAACCCGCATCCAAAGGGGTCGCTCGCCTTTGCAGCCTGGGTGTGCGCCCGTCTCGGTGGCTGGACCGGATATTATGGGAAACCGGGCCCCGTGGTTATGTTGCGCGGTCTCTATCAATTTAGGTCAATCCAACTCGGATATGGGATCGCTGGAAATGTGTGAATCGAGTAGGGTATGCGGGGGCACCGCATAGATCCGCTGCTCGCGCCCTGCCCCAAACAGCTGGATCGCATCCATCTCAAGCTTGGGGTTGTCGAATTTGGGGATCGGCGACGGATCCATCACATAACGATCCGAGACCATTACCGGATAGGCATAGGCGGTCGAGATCGCCCCATGTTGGCTGATATCCTCATAGAGTTTCACATGCATCAGCCCGTATTCCTCAAGGCTGTGCATCTTGCGCGTCTCGGTCTCGCGCGGTTCCAGAAACCGCAGCGGTTCCGGGATCGGCACCTGATAGACGATGATCTGGTCCTCACGCAGCTTCGCCTCGGGGATGCGGTGGCGGGTCTGGATGACGGTGGCCTGCTCGGTTTCCTCGGTCGTTTCAACTCCGGCCGTGTTCTCAAAAAACTTGCGGATCGAGACGGCGTTTGTGGTGTCATCGGCGCCCTGATCGATAACCTTGAACGTATCATCCGGCGTCAAAATTGCGGCGGACACCTGCACGCCACCCGTGCCCCAGCCATACGGCATCGGCATTTCACGGCTGGCAAAGGGCACTTGATAGCCGGGCACCGCCAACCCCTTGAGGATCGCACGACGGATCATCCGCTTGGTCTGTTCGTCCAAATATGCGAAGTTATACTCATTCATTTGATGTATCACTTTGTTTTTTGGTGTTTTTGTGGACGTTATTGTATTAAGTTTGTGTAACTACCCAGCTACCCCTCTGACTGAATTCAATATGACATTCTTTGCGGACGAGGTGGTCGAGCGCTGCATCGGCAAGAATCAACCAAAATCATCGTGGGATCGTCCTGAAATGTCGGAAAGG
>CAXXPZ010000087.1:0-71468 GCA_963422555.2 uncultured Ruegeria sp. | reverse complement strand
AGTCGCCGCCAGAGTTCCCTGCGGCTCGACCACTGGCAGGTCCAGAGATTTCAGCGTGATTACGTCCCCACGCTCAGCGTCAAATCCAACGGCTGACGCCACCAGTTCCTGCAGCGCATCCAGTTCCTCTTGCGGCATGGGCACAAATGTTTCGGTTCCATCTTCGTCGGCGGTGCGGGCCCCATTCACCAGAACGGCAACAGTCAGCCGTTTGATCGCCCCCGGCGCGCGGTGCACTTCCAGCTCTGTTTCGGAAACCTCGTAATTTACCCGCTCGCGGGTTTGTGTGGCCGTCGAATTCGATTCGTCGCCGCCACCACCATCTCCATCAGGCAGGTTCGACGCCACGGTCACGTCGGCAGACTGGTTGCGCGCACTGTCTGACCGTTCCTCTACATCCGTACTGATTGCGACGCGGCTGTTGGGGTCAAAACGACGCTCGCGGATCGATTCGGTTTCGGTCACGGTGTCGACGCTGACCTCAACCACCGCATTACCCACCCCCACGCGCGCCTCGACCAGACGCAGGACACGTTCACGCAGCTGCCGCGCCTTGTCGTCGGCTGTATCAGCGACCGCAGCGTTATCCTGCGCGCCAATCACGGAACCGTTCGAATCGATGATGGCCACGTTTTCCGGCGCCAGCCCGCTGATCGCGGAGGCCACGAGAAACCGGATCGCTTTGGCCTGATCGCCCGTAACCTGCCCCCCCGAGGGCACAACGTATACAGAGGCGGTCGGGGTCACACTGCGTTGAAACGGGTTGGCCGAGTTGTTGGCGATGTGGACCCGCGCCTGACTGACATGCGGGCTGCCGACGATCGTCCGCGCCAGTTCCCCCTCTTTCGCACGCCAATAGGCGGCATCGAACATCTGAGAGGTGGTGCCAAACCCGCTGAGCGTATCCAGCAGCTCGTAGCCGCGGTTTCCGTTGGCGGGCAGGCCCTCGCTGGCGAGTGTCATGCGCAGCTCATCCCGCTGCGACCCGGGGACATAGATTGCGCCGCCCCGAATTTCATAATCCACGCCGCGCTGATCCAGGGCGCGCACAATATCACCAGCGGCGCCGCTTTCCAGACCCGAATAAAGTAGTGTCATCGCCGGTGCCGTCGCGATACGCGACATCGCCAGGACACCCAGAAACACCAGCGCGACCGCACCGGCCACTATGATTTGTTTGCGCCTGTCCAAACTTCCCCAGACAGTTCCGATCTGCTGCACGCTCACCTCCGACTCACCGACATTCTGTGCGGCTCGGACCTTGTTTGAACGATTGCCCTTAACAATCGGTTAGTCCCTGCGGGGTTATGACAGTTGCCGAACGGATGAATGAGGACGTCATGACCGACGCAACTGTGGATGAGGCGGAAGCCTCTGTAAAATCGGGGAAAAAAGGTGTTGTTCTTTGGGTGATTCTGGCAATTGCCGGCGCTGCGGGCGGGTACTTTGTGACCAGCTCGGGCCTGTTGCCGATCGGGGAAAAGAATGCCCCCCAAGCTGCTGCGGATGCCATGGAAAACAAGGCCGTCAAGGCATTGCCAGAGGTCGCATTTGTCGATCTGCCCGCTGTGATCGTTTCGGTCTATGCAGGCGATTCGCGGCACCTCAAGTTCCACGCACTGCTAGAAGTGAACGCCGAATATGTCGCCGACGTGGAAAAGATGCAGCCACGGATCATGGACGTCATGAACAGCTATCTACGTGCAGTTGAACTGTCCGATCTTGAGGATTCGCTCGCCCTGATGCGCATCCGCGGACATCTGCTGCGGCGTATCGGAATCGTCGTGGGCGAAGGCCGGGTCCGGGACGTACTCGTTTCGGAATTCGTATTGAACTAGGAGGCACAGTTGGAACTGATCGCGGATATACTGCTTGTCGCGGGCGCGTTAGGGGCGGGTCTGTATTGTTTCGTTCTGGCACGGCGCCTGAAACGGTTCACGGATCTTGAAAAGGGCGTGGGTGGGGCGGTTTCCGTATTGTCCGCTCAGGCCGACGAATTGCGGAATTCACTGGATTTGGCGCGGGCAGCCTCGGACCGTTCGGGTGAGGATTTGCAGAACCTCACCCAACGCGCGGAATCCGTGGCTCAGCGGTTAGAACTTATGATGGCTTCGATGCATGACATGGTTCCCCAGGAAACCGTGGCGCCCGAGGTTGACGAACCTGCTGCACCAGATCAGGCTGTCAGCCCAGAGGCCCCGACCCCGGAAGACGAAACAGAACTGACGGATGAGGCCGACAGTCAGGAAGAGGCCGAAAAGCAGCCCGCTGTCGCGCCCTCAAAAGCGCCCGATGGGGTGATGTTCATCCGGCATTCCCGCCCAAATGGCGGAGCTGTGACATGACACGCGCGTCCCCGGATAAATCACCTTCCCGCCCGCGTAGTGGAGTGCTGACAGTCATTTCACTGTTGATGATCAGTTCAGCCACGCTGCGTCTGGGGTTTGAGGCTGGCCCGGCCCTGGCCCGCAGCGCCGAGCCAGGAGAGGACTATCAGAAGCAGGTAGATTTAGACTCTAGTAAAGACGAATTGCAAATTTTGCTGACCGAGTTGCTGCGCCGTGAAAAAGAGCTGGCGGAACGCGAAGACGCGATTCTCGACATGGAAAAGGCGCTGGAAGTCGCCGAACAGGCAATCGAAACCCGCATGGCTGCGCTGCAACAGGCCGAAGCGTCGCTGCGCGAGACTTTAACGATTGCGGAAAAAGCGGCCGAAAACGATCTGACACGTCTGACTGATGTGTATCAGAACATGAAGCCAAAGGACGCAGCCGCCCTGTTCGAAACCATGGACCCCGTCTTTGCCGCCGGGTTTTTGTCCCGGATGCCGTCCGAATCCGCCGCTGGAGTGATGGCAGGCCTCAGCCCCGAGGCAGCCTATACTATCAGCGTCGTGATGGCGAGCCGCAACGCGCTGGTCCCGCAGGAATAATCGTTGTGACCGCCACACCAAACCACCACATCATCGGAGAGCATCCATGATCGGACTAATTGGAATCGTTTGGTAACTACCCAGCAACCCCAAGGTTAACCATGGGTGCGACGATTTGAGTCGGGACGAAGGGCTTTATTTGCGCGTCGTTTAATGACTCCATGTGCGCATGAAACTTGACCATCTGACGCCTGACAATCTTTCTGAGCTTTCAAAACCGGAACTGATAGATCTGGTCATGGGTCTTGTGGCTCAAGTTGGGATTTTACAGGATCAGGTTGATCAGCTTAAGGAGCAGAACGCTGTTCTCGTCCAGCGCGTTTCAGATCTTGAACGGCGCTTGGGATTGAACAGCAGCAACAGTGGCAAACCGCCTTCGAGTGATGGTCTTGCTAAACCGCCAGCCAAGAAGGAGAAACGCACGAAAAGCCTGCGTGGAAAATCAGGTCGCAAATCCGGCGGCCAACCCGGGCATCCAGGCAAAACGCTGCGCCAAGTGGAGATCCCAGACGAGATTATCGACCACTTTCCGACCCAATGCCCGGCTTGTCAGTGTGTATTTTCTCTGGGCACTTCGGAAGGTTTTGCAACCAGACAGGTATTTGACCTTCCGCCGCCACCGCCGCTCTTTGTCACCGAGCACCGCGCGCATACCTGCCGATGCGAGGGGTGTGGCGCGATGCTGTGCGCCGATTTTCCTGATAGGGTGACGGCCCCCACCCAGTATGGTGATGAAATTGCGACGCGGGCTGCCTACCTGCAAACGCAGCACTGCCTTCCCGAAGATCGTTTGGCCCAGGTGTTTGCAGATTTGTACGGGGTCAAGATCACATCCGCCACACTGGCAAGACTGATCGCGAAAAAGGCCCAATTCATGCGCGCTTTCGCAGATGCGGTGAAGGGTCTTCTGTCTGGTGCGGAAGTTGCCGTGAAGCATCTGGATGAAACGGGTTTCCGCATCGGGGGCAAGACGCGCTGGTTGCATATGCTTTGCTCCACTGCGCTGAGCCACATTCGGGTCGGTTCCAGCCGTGGTGAAATTCTACCGGGTTTGGCAGGCAAGGCGGTTCATGATTGCTGGAAACCCTATTTCAAGTTGATGGGCGTTGAGCATTCTCTGTGCAACGCTCACCACCTTCGAGAACTTCAAGCATTGATCGATCACGACAAGGAAGCCTGGGCCTCGGAGATGAAAACAATTCTGCACGAAGCGCTAAAAGTAACGCAGCTTGCACAAAGTCGGAACCAGAACGCAGTCAGCCCGGAAGCCATCAAGGAGATCGAAAGGCGATTTGATAGCTGTTGCGCCCAAGCCGTCAAATTCCACGAGGATCAACCGCCTTTTGCGCGCCCGACGAAGCGCAAGAAGCGGGGCCGCCCCAAGCGACATACCGGACACAATCTGGCGCTTCGGTTCCAGAAATACAAAGAGGCAGCTTTGCTCTTTCTCAACGATTTGAGTGTGCCGTTCACAAACAATGAGGCCGAAAGGGACCTTCGGATGACCAAGGTCCGTCAGAAAGTGTCGGGATGCTTCCGCACTGAGGCTGGCGCGGAAAACTTCTGTACGCTCCGAACCGTTATGGAGACTGCACGAAAGCAAGGCTGGGACGCAATCGAAACCTTGAAAACACCCCCCGATCAACTCATCCTCAACCTCAAAGCAAGCTGACCAGATCCAGGCGATCTACGAAGTGCTGGGTAGCTGGGCAGTTACATCGTTTGTATCTTTGTCATGGTGTTCGGGGGTTATCTTGCCGCCGGCGGCAAGATGGCCATCATCATGAAATCTCTACCATTTGAGATGATGATGATCGGTGGCGCCGCCGTTGGTGCCTTTTTGATCAGCAATGACATGAGCGCGGTCAAACATACGGCCAAGGACATCGGCAAGGTTTTCAAGGGGCCGAAATGGAAGCCCGAGGATTACCGCGATCTGCTGTGCCTGCTGTTCGCCCTGATCCGGATTGCCCGGTCCAATCCGGTCGAGTTGGAACAACATATCGAAGAGCCCGAAAATTCTTCGCTGTTTCAAACCTATCCCAGAATCCAATCGGACAAAGAGGCGGTGGACCTGATTTGCGACACGCTGCGGGCGGCCTCGATGAACTATGACGATCCCCATCAGGTTGAAGAAGTGCTGGAAAAGAGGATGGAGGCGAATTTTCACCACGCCATGCATTCCAGCCACGCGCTGCAAACGGTTGCCGATGGATTGCCCGCCTTGGGCATCGTCGCGGCGGTTTTGGGGGTGATCAAAACGATGGGGTCGATTGATCAACCGCCGGAAGTGCTGGGAAAACTGATCGGGGGGGCATTGGTCGGAACCTTTCTGGGCGTGTTTCTGGCCTACGGGCTGGTCGGGCCGTTTTCCGGAAAGCTGAAGGCGGTCATTGAAGAGGACAACCACTTTTATCAGCTGATCAAGGAGGTTCTGGTGGCCAACCTGCACAATCACAACGCCGCCATGTGCATCGAGGTTGGACGCCAAAACACCCCAACTCATAACCGCCCTCGGTTTTCCGACCTTGAGGAAGCGTTGAAGGACATCAAGCAGGCGGCAGCATGATACAGGGTCTGGTACTGGCCTGCCTGCTGGCCATAGCGGCGACGGCAACATCGGCGCAAAACCTGCGGGTGCGCTCGGGCGAACATGACGGGTACACGCGGCTGGTTGTGCAGGTTCCTGGCGGGGCCGAATGGAACCTGCGTCAATTGCGCAATGCCGCCGAATTGAATGTACCTGTAGAGGGGGCTGTTTACGAAACAGGCTCTGTCTTTGACCGATTATCCGAAAACCGCCTGACCTCGGTGTCGCAAACACAACCCGGAGACGCGTTGGCCCTGACCTTCGGGTGCGACTGCGTGGCGCGTGCATTCCTGCATCGTGGAACAATGGTTGTGATCGACATTGCGCCCGGTCAGTTCACTCCGCCCCCGGCTTCGCTCCCACAAACATGGTCTGGGGATAAATCAGCCGATCCCAAGCTACCGACAGGCATCCCGTCCAGCGCCCTTGCGCTGCCGCTGTGGGATCTGAGCCGCCGAGACCTGGAATCCCAGCTGATGTCGCGGATACTGCAAGGTGTGGATCGCGATGTGGTCGATCTGGACCTGTCCGATGTGGGCCCAAGGCCGTCCACAGCAATGGGCCCACTGCGTATTCCCAAAGACCTGACAAGCAATCTGCAGGTAACCTCAGTTCTGGACGAATTGCGCGGGTTGGGCGGGATGACAGAACCACGCATCAATCCAATACCTGCCTGCATAACGGATGCAGAGCTGGATTTTGACGCGTGGTCCGGCACCCAGCCCTTTGATCACCAGGTCGCGCGCCTCCGTACCGGGTTGTTTCAGGAATTCGACCGCATACAGCCCGACAGCGCGATGAAACTGGCCAAGCTTTACACATATAACAGTTTTGGTGCGGAAGCGGTTCAGGTTCTGAACCTGCTTTCGGAACAGTCCAAGGCTAAAGACCGAATTGCGGCCATCGCCTATGTCATGGATGACCGTCCCATCCCCGAACCCAATCCCTTTGCGAACCAGCAAAGATGTGATGGCGATGCCGCGCTGTGGGCCGTGTTGACCGAACAGGAATTGCAGCCCGAGGCTAATCTGAATGTGATCGAGCAGTCATTTGTCGGCCTGCCACCCCATTTGCGGCACCTGTTCGGGCCTGCATTGGTTGACACGCTCGTCAAAGCCGACAAGTTGGAGGCCTCACGACGCGTGTTGCGCGCCGTTGAACGTCTTGATGCGGGCAACCGCCCGGAACTGGGTTTGGCACGGGCCAAGATTTCAGACACCGCTGGCGATGACGTTATTGCGAAAACCCTGTTGTCGGATGTTGCAACCAGCTCCCAAGCGGCCAAGGACAGTGCGTTGGCGCTGGCACGTCTGATCGAAAAACGCTGGTCCGATCGCGGCGCGGTTTCCCGGCAAAACCTCGATCTTGCTGCCGCATATGCGGTCGAATTGCGCAGATCTGAACTCGGCCCGATGATGGCCCGGTCACATGCCCTGGCGTTGAGCCTGAATCAGGAATTTAGCGATGCGATTTCATTGATCCGATCTTCCCCGGAGGACAAGGATTGGCGCAGAACGCATGACCAGGTCTTGCAAGTGCTGGCGGATCGGGCAGATGACGTCACCTTTTTGCATCACGCGCTGAACCTGTCGCCAAAAACGCGTGACCAGTTGAGTCTCGAGGCGGCAATTACATTGTCCGAACGTCTTGCCGCATTGGGTTTTGCCCAGCAGGCATTTGCGCTGGCGAACCGCCCGAAAGACACGGTTCGGCGCGGTGACCGCGCGCGGCTGCGAGCACATGCCGCCATCTTGAACGCGCGTCCGCGACAGGCCTTACTGGAGGTGTCGGATGATGAAACAGACGAGGCCCGCCAAATAAGGGCACAGGCATTGGTACAGGCTGGGGACTATGCACAGGCCGCGACTGTTCTGCGCCAGATGGGCCAAGTGGATGCAGCCGCACGGTATTTCTGGCTGGCCGGGCTGACGGACGAGGCAGGCGCAGCGGGTAAATTCGGTAATTTGGCCCGTCTGGGTTTGGCCTTGGGTCAGAGCATCGAACGAACACCCGAGAAACCTCTGGCAGACGCGACCGCCCTGTTAGAAGAAAGCAGGCAGGCTCGCGGGTTGATCACAGATTTGCTGAATGCGGCCGGTGAAACGACGGAATAATAGGTTGGAAGAGGCTGACGGCACAGTCAGGCACGGAACATCTGCTGGACGTTTAAGCCATTGCAGAGCCAATACTATTAGGGCGGGTCATACAGAAACTGTTCAAGATCCGCGTACTGCGCCCCGGGGTGCACAAGCCCGAGAATAGCGTCGCAAAGGCCAGTGGCACGTGCTTGCCCTATCGACGGGGTCGAGAATTCCATGAACTTGTCGATGATGTCCTGCCGGCTCATCGGGGATTCGGGCCCGCCGCGCGCGTGGACATCGCCGGAATCCAGAACCCGACCATCGGTTGTTTCGATCACCACATCGGCCCAACGCCCCTGCGGGAAACGTTGATTGTGACGGTCTTGCTCGGCCACGGTGATGCGGGGCATCACGTTGGCAACAACAGGATCCTTCAGGCCCTCGCCCGAGATATGTTCCACGCCAATCCGGCCATAAACGGCCTGAACAGCGACAGCAAATGCCAATGAATACTGCGCCTTGGATGTGGAATCCGGAATACCGGGAAACAGGCAGGCCGCTTCGTGGAAACTGTTGATGTGAATGGTCGCAATCTGATCGTGGGTCAGTTCGTGCTGCAACATCAACATGCGAACACCGTCGATGGCAGCATGAGCCCACCGACAAATCGGGTAGGGTTTCACATATTGATGCTCCATCTGCCAGAATGAGCCCAGATCAGCCCAGTGCGAAGCTGCGCGATCCTCTTCTACCGTCAGTGCAGGGGTGCCAGTGAAACCCTGCTCGGCCAGAATCGCGGCAGACATGCCGACCATCGCGCCCCAACCCGACCCATCGTGCAGCATGGTCGGATTGGCAATTTCGCGCATCATCTGGCTGCGCGGTCCGTGATATTCCGCGATCCCCAAGGCCTGACGGAACTGGTCCGGTGTTTGACCGCGCAGGCGTGCTGCCATGGCGACTACGCCCAGTGCATTCCACGCACCCGACGTATGATAATCGCTGACCGAGGCATGCAGGGCCAAACCGGCGCGGCCCGCAACCTCATATCCGACGACAACAGCGGCCAGCGTTTCCGGCCCGCTCAGATCAGCGCAATGTTCTGCCAGTGCGGCCAAAGCGGGGATTACAACGACGCCGATATGCCCCTTGGTCGGGTTATAGCCATCATGCGCGTCCAGATTGTCGGTCTGGGTCGCCGCCGCATAGACGGCCCCGGCCAGACTGACCTGGCGCCCGTCAAACAGCATCCGCGCAGAATGTTCCGGGGACGTACTGCCATAAAGCATGGCGGCGGTATCACGGGCGATGACGCCAGCCTGCATCGGGCCCGCGCCGATCAAAACACCCATAGTGTCCAGCATCATCAGCGCCGCCGCCTCTTTGGTGCTGTCGGGCATCTGTTCAGGTGCACAGTTCAGGGTGAATTCTGCGATACGATCAAAAGATCCGGTCATTGTGCCACCACAGGCTCGGCAGGTTGAACATCACGCAAGCGATGCCCTGCCGGATCAAACGGTGGTTCGGACAGGATTACCGCGCTGTGGGGCTTGCCGAGAATGAAAATCTCGACCCGGTCCCCGGGAACCGCAACCTTTGGATCCACGTAACCGATGGCAAGGGACGCGCCCACGGAATAGCCATAGGCCCCCGAGGTTACTCGACCGACCGGTTTACCGTCCGGGGTAAAAATCGGCTCGCCCCCGGTCGCATCCGCAATGTCGGTTTCGACCGAGAACACCGACAGAACTTCGCACGGGGCGTTGTCCTTTATCGCCAGATATGCGTCCTTGTGCAGGAAGTCCTTGTCCAGCTTGATCAGGCGGTGCAGCCCAACCTCTTGCGGCCAATATTCCTGCGAATATTCCCGCCCCCACGAGCCATAGCCCTTTTCGATCCGCAAGGATCCCAGTGCACGACCACCCACCGGACCGCCGCCTAAGGCGCGGGATGCATCCAAAAGCGCTGTGTAGAGCCTGATTTGATCCGCTTCCGCGCAGTGCAGTTCCCACCCGAGATCGCCGGTAAAGCTGACGCGAATGGCAAGACAACTTACCCCAGCGACCTCGATCGTGGCGGACCGCATAAAACGGAACGCGTCGTTGGACAGGTCGGCATTGGTCAGCCGCTGCAGCGCATCGCGCGATTTCGGCCCGGCGACATTGAACCCGGCAATGCGGTCGGTTGCGATGTCGATTGTGGTGCCTTCGGGCAGGTCGACCATGTTGAAGAACCGCTGATGATAGCGTTCAGCCATACCTGACCCGATCATCATGTATTCATCGTCAGCCACCTTGGTGATGGTGAAATCACCAGCGACACCACCGCGCACCGAGATCAGCGGCGTCAGGCACGAGCGTCCGATTTCCGTGGGCACGCGGTTCGCCACCAACCGATCCAGCCACGCATGCGCGCCCGGCCCCTTGATGACGTAATTGGCGAAATTCGAGATATCGATGACACCGACATTTTCACGCAGCATCTTTACCTCGCGGCCCACCGGCTCCCACCAGTTCTGACGAGTAAAGCCGTTGGTTTCCTTGGTCGCAGGCTGATCGGCGAACCACAAAGGGTGTTCCCAGCCGCAATTCAGCCCAAACACACAACCCATCTGTTGTTGCATCTCATAAGCGGGCCGCACGCGGGCGGGGCGCCCGGCACTGCGCTCTTCGTTCGGAAAGTGGATGGCAAAGCGGTGGGTATAAACATCCTCGACCCGCGCCTTGGTGAATTTCTCGTCCGCCCATTCGCCAAAGCGGGCCAGATCTCAGGCGAACATGTCGTATTGCGGCTCACCCTCGATCATCCATTGCGCGGCCAGCAGACCCAGACCGCCCGATTGCGAAAATCCGGGGATGATACCGGTGCAGCAGAAATAGTTCTGTAACTCCGGCACTGTTCCCCAGATCGCGTTGGAGTCCGGCGACCAGATCATCGGGCCGTTGATCACCCGTTTGACCCCTGCAGTGGCCGCAACAGGCACGCGTTCGGTGGCGCGGATCACGTTTTCCATGATCCGGTCCAGATCGTCAGGGAACAGGTCATGGGCAAAATCCAGTGGCGTGCCGTTTTCCGCCCAGAACCGCATGTCTTTCTCATAGGCCCCGATCAGCAGCCCGTTGCCTTCCTGACGAAAGTAATATTCGCCATCCCGATCCGCGATAGAGGGCAGACGACAACCCAAATTGGCAACCTCGTCAATGGTTTCGGTCACGAAATACTGGTGTTCGGTCGGCTGCAACGGCAATTTGATCCCGGCCAGCGCCGCAACCTCACGTCCCCACAGACCGCCTGCGTTGACCACCCACTGAGTATGGATGTCACCCTTTTCGGTGCGCACGATCCATGACCCATCAAGTTGCTGATCAGTCCCTATTACAGGGCAAAACCGTTCAATCGTGGCCCCCATCTGCCGCGCGCCAGCGGCATAGGCCATGGTCACGCCCGACGGATCCACATTGCCGCCATCGGGTTCGTACATTATGCAACGAATGTCATCGAACTGGGCCAGCGGATGCAATTCCAGCGCCTGTTCACGGCTGACCTCATAAAAGTTCAGGCCATAGAATTTCGCCTTGGCCTCTTGCAAACGCAGTTGATGTTCGCGGTCTTCGGTCTGCGCTAGATACAGCGAACCGGGCTGAAACACGCCGCAGCCCTGTTCAGTCTCTTTCTCCAGCTCTTTATACAGGTTCATCGTATAGTGCTGGATGCGCGTGATGTTGTTGTTGTCGTGCAGCCCGTGAATATTGGCCGCCGCGTGCCAGGTGGATCCGCTGGTCAATTCGTCCCGCTCCAACAGAACCACGTCCGTCCAGCCTAGTTTGGCAAGGTGGTAGAGGATCGAGCACCCGACAAGGCCTCCTCCGATCACGACGGCCTGCGCGTGGGTTTTCATCGACTCTCTCCAATGTGCGATCCCAAGTTCGGTTGAAGTCAGCCATAGCTCGGCTGCGGCTGATACTCTGTTCCCGACGCGAAATGTCGGGAACGGGTCACGAAGCGCCTTCATCGTCCCCGAATAAGTCCGGACATGAGCGGAACGCCGCCATTTCCTGCGATCCACGCGATCTCGTGACCTTGTGTGAGTTGAAATGGAACCGCGCGATTCCTTGATCATAGTTGAAAACGCGTGAAAAGCGCGCTGAATTTGGTCGCATGACGACGGGACAGGCTGGCTAACCGACGGGGCACTCTGCAGCCCTGCCAGCAGAATTCTTGAAAAAGTTCCTAAAATGTTCTATATTTGTTCTCACGTGGAACGGAGGTTTTCGAGCTATGATCAACGCTGCCCGTCAAAGCTGGTTGGATGCGCCCAGCAATGATTACCATCTGCTGCCGGTGACCGACCGGCAAATGAGGTATGCGCGCGCAATTGCCGAGAAGTCTGCCATGGAAATCCCGGTCGAGGCGCAACGGGATCGCAAATCGCTGTCGGACTGGATTTCGAGACACAAACCGCAGGATCCGTCGCCCTTTGCCAATTACCCAACCGGTAAACAGGTCGCCTTTGCCGAGCGGATTTCGCGCAGCAAACGCCGCCCGATCCCGTCCGAATGCTTTCGTGACAAACAGTTGATGTCACAGTGGATTGATCGAAACAAATAGAGCTGCCTGATCTGTCAGTGACCGTGGTTGCGCGAATAAAGTGCGACGGCGGCGGCGACGAACAATCCCAGCAGGATATAGCCTGTTACAGCCTCGGCCATGGCCAGCCCACGGCACAGGCCGTTGGGGGTCATGTCGCCATATCCGACAGTCGTGAACGTGACATAGGAAAAGTAGAGAATATCCGCCGGTCCATTCGCACCCAAGACGCATAAATTGTTGTAACCAAAGGCGCCATATACGGCCGCAAACAGGAACGGAACGACCTGAATAAAGGACACGCCCATCAGAAACAAAAGCCGCCTGAGGGATTTTACCTGTGTCACGTAATACCACGATTGTGAGACGATCCAGATGACCAGACCCACGGCCGCTATGGTTCCGATCGTGTCTCCGGCTGCGGTCTCACTCAGACGGGACAGGCCGTACCATGCCAGAAAACTGGCAATCACCAGACCCAGCGCAGCATACAGGGTCGATTTCCATTCTTCCAGGGTTCTGGGTTCGCGGGACATTAACACTCCGAATTCCGATCTGATCGTGATCATCCGGTTTCCCGGGGTCGGTCGCAACCAAAAATGCGAATGTGATCAGTCAGAAGCCAGATGTTCCGCGCCGCGGGTCCGAGCCAGAACAATCTGTCTCTGACGCTCGCGAAACCGCTCCTTGTCCTGTTCCGACGTTTCATCGGTGCATCGATGACAGGCCACGCCATGTTCGTATTCGGCGCGTTTCATGTCCTCGGGCAGGATCGGACGGCGGCAACCATGGCACAGGCTGTGCGGTCCTTCGACCAGCCCGTGCCCAACCGATACGCGGCTGTCGAAGACAAAACATTCCCCCTGCCAAGTGCTATTTTCGGCGGGCATTTCTTCGAGGTAGCGCAAGATACCACCTTTGAGGTGATAAACATCTTCGACTCCTTGCCCCAGCAGGTAGTTGGTGGATTTTTCACAGCGGATGCCACCGGTGCAAAACATTGCGACACGTTTATTGTGAAACCGGTCCTTATTTTGTTCCCACCACTGCGGGAATTCGCGAAAGCTGGCCGTTTCAGGGTCTAATGCGCCTTCAAACGTTCCAATCGCAACCTCGTAATCATTGCGGGTATCGATCACCACCACGTCGTCCGAGCGGATCAGGTCGTTCCATTCCTGCGGCTCAACATAGTGGCCGACACTGGCCCGGGGATCGACATCGGGCTGGCCCATCGTGACGATCTCTTTTTTCAGACGGACCTTCATCTTGCCAAATGGGGGAAGGTCAGAAGACGCCTCTTTCCAGTCCAGATCGGCGCATCCGGGCAGCGCCCGGATATGGTTCAGCACGGCGTCAATTCCGGCGCGTGGGCCAGCGATGGTGCCGTTGATTCCCTCCTGCGCCAGCAACAGGGTTCCCTTCACCGATTGAGCACGGCACAGGTTCTGCAACGCCGGGCGCAAGGCATCCGGGTCTGCGAACCGGGTGAAATGATAGAGGGCGGCGATCGTGTACATGCGCGCGATCTAATGCCAGCGCGACAAAGACGCAAGAGATCGGATTGACGACCACGGCCCCGGACCATACCGATAAGATAACCAGAGGAGACCCCCATGACCCACGCGTTGCTTGTCATCGATGTTCAGAACGATTTCTGCCCGGGCGGCGCACTGGCCGTTCCCGGCGGGGATGAGGTGGTGGCGCCCATCAACGCCATGATGCCCGATTTCGACGCCGTGATCCTGACGCAGGACTGGCATCCGGCAGGTCATTCGTCTTTTGCCAGCGCTCATACGGGCAAGGCTCCGTTCGACATGACCGATATGCCCTATGGTCCACAGGTCCTGTGGCCGGACCATTGTGTGCAGGGCAGCGATGGCGCGGCGTTTCACCCGAACCTGTTGGCAGATGGCGATTTGATCCTGCGCAAGGGGTTTCGCAGTCAGATCGACAGCTATTCGGCGTTTTTTGAAAACGATCAGACCACACCGACCGGCCTGAAAGGGTATCTGGATACACGCGGCATAACGCAGCTGACGCTGGTCGGGCTCGCCACGGATTTCTGTGTGCAATTTTCGGCGGTGGACGCGGCGCGACTTGGGTTGGACGTGACCGTCAACCTTGCCGCCTGCCGGGGCATCGACATGGACGGATCGCTGGCGGCGTCCACGCAAGCCATGCAGGCGGCAGGCGTCGCGCTAAAGTGACCCTCAGGGCGTCGTGCCCTGCGCGGCCAGCAGTTTGATCACCACAAAGAAGACCACCGCCAGCCCCAGTGCAAAGCCGATCCGCCCCGGAACCGACTGACGTTTTGGGCGGTTGACCGCGACCGGTCCACGATCTGGCGGCGGGTCCGCGACTTCTTTTATCAACCCGTCTTTGGGTTGCGCGGTCCTGATCTGCTGCAGGAACTGCGAGAAATCAAACTCGCCGCAATATTCGCCCTGAACACCCATGTTCCGAATATTCGCGAACAACCGTTTAAGAATGCGGTCGCGATCACCGGCGTCTTCGGAGGCATAGAACCCGGGCGCCGCGTCGACGCCCCCGGTTGCCAGGCTGAACCCCGATTCCAGGAAAATTCTGCGGATTTTGGGCGATGCCCCACGCAATGCGTCCGTGGTTTTGATATCCCGAAACTTCGCCCGCACTGGCGGCGCGCCCGTGACCGCAGTCATGGCATGTTCAGGATCAACCTCATCCGGAGCAATCGCAACAATATCAAAATCGTACTCGAGACCCATTCACCAACTTCAACCTTCGTTCCATCCCCACGTCCTCACTAACCTGTGAGGGATACTCACAATATGCCCGCAATGTGACTTGACCTTGTCATTGTCACCAGATCGGCGACTCTTGCCAATTACCGCGTCGATTGATCTAACAGCGGAAATTGCAGGAGCTCCCCATGGTCGACATTGCGACGCGTGTCTACAATCACAAATGGAAGATCGACCCAATTGTAAGGTCTTTGATCGACACGGACTTCTACAAACTGCTGATGTGTCAGTCAGTGTTTCGAAATAAGCCCCAAACCGACGTCACTTTTTCCCTGATCAACCGGTCGAATCACGTGCCACTGGCCCATTTGATCGACGAGGGCGAGCTGCGAGAGCAACTGGATCACATCCGCTCGCTCAGCCTCAGCCGGGGGGAGAGCACGTGGCTGCGGGGCAATATGTTCTATGGCAAACGGCAAATGTTCCGGTCGGATTTCATGGAATGGTTCGAAAACATGCGCCTGCCGCCCTATCATCTGGAGCGCAAGGGTGACCAATACGAACTGACCTTTGAGGGGAAGTGGCACGAGGTCATGTTGTGGGAAATTCCCGCGCTGGCCGTGCTGATGGAGTTGCGCTCGCGCGCGGTACTGAATCACATGCGCCGGTTCGAACTGCAGGTGCTATATGCTCAGGCGATGACGCGGGTTTGGGAAAAGATCAAAAAGCTGCGCTCGGTCCAGGGGTTGGGGATCGCGGATTTCGGCACAAGACGGCGCCATTCCTTTCTGTGGCAGGACTGGTGCGCGCAGGCGATGATCGAAGGGCTGGGATCGTCGTTCACTGGCACATCGAATTGCCTGATCGCCATGCGGCGCGAAGTTGAGGCGATTGGCACCAACGCGCATGAATTGCCCATGGTCTATTCCGCGCTGGCCGACACAGATGACACGCTGGCGCAGGCCCCGTATGACGTTCTCAGCGACTGGCACGAAGAGCATGACGGCAATCTGCGCATCATCCTGCCCGATACCTATGGCACCAAAGGATTTCTGGACAACGCGCCCGACTGGTTGGCGGGCTGGACCGGCATCCGCATCGACAGCGGTGATCCGGCAACCGCGGCCGAGATCGCAATTGATTGGTGGAAATCGCGCGGTGAGGACCCGTTGCAGAAACGGATTATCTTCTCAGACGGGCTGGACGTTGACAAAATTCGCGAACTGCACGCGCAATTCGCCGATCGCACCTCGGTCTCGTTTGGTTGGGGCACCTTGCTGACCAATGATTTTCGCGGACTGGTGCCAGACGACGCACTGGCGCCGTTTTCACTTGTGTGCAAGGCGGTCTCGGCCAACGGACGTCCTACCGTGAAATTGTCGGACAACCCGGAAAAGGCCATGGGCCGCGCAGACGAAATCGCGCGCTACAAACGGGTGTTCGACGTCGGCGCGCAGAAATCGATCGAGGTGATCGTCTGAACCCTAGCCGTGATAGGCGGCAACCGTTTTCAGCTGTGAAAACCCATACAGCGCCTCGAACCCTTTTTCGCGGCCATGACCGGATTTGCCAACGCCACCGAAGGGCAGTTCGACACCTCCACCCGCGCCGTAGTTATTGATAAAGACCTGCCCCGACCGCAACCCCTTTGCCATACGCATTTGTCGCGCCCCGTCGCGGCTCCAGATACTGGCAACAAGCCCGTATTCAGTGTTGTTGGCTATGGTTAGAGCCTGTTCTTCGGTCTCAAACGGGATCAGAACCTGAACCGGCCCAAAAATCTCATCCCGCGCCAGAACATGATCCGGCGGTACGTCACTGAACAAAGTGGGCGGCACATATGCGCCGTCCTCTGGCGCGTCCGATACGATCTGACCCTGTGCTGCAATTGTCAGATCGGACCCTTTGGCCAGATAACCTTTTACGATGTCCTTTTGCCGATCCGAGATCAGAGGACCGACCCGTAAATCCTGCAGGGCCGGGCCAACGGTCAGCTTCTCATAGGCCTCGGCCATGCGGGATTTGACCTGCTCGTAAACGCCGCCCTGCACCAGTATGCGGGATGACGCGGAACAGGTTTGCCCGGCGTTTTGAATACCCGCATTGACTAGAAACGGCAGCGCCGCATCCAGATCGGCATCGTCAAAGACCAACTGAGGCGACTTGCCGCCCAGTTCCAGCGTCACCAGCACCACATTGCGCCCTGCTGCCTGCTGCACCAGCGCGCCGGTTGCGACCGAACCGGTGAACGAGATGTGGTCGACGCCCGGATGGCCTGACAGGGCCGCTCCTGCCTCGGCGCCCAGCCCCGGAACCACATTCAGTGCCCCGGCGGGCAAACCGGCTTCAAGCGCTAGATGGGCAAAGGCCAACGCGGTCAGGCAGGCCTCTTCCGCAGGTTTCAGCACGCAGGCATTCCCCATCGCAAGCGCCGCCCCGACCGAGCGGCCGATGATCTGCATCGGATAATTCCACGGCACGATATGACCCGTCACCCCATGCGGTTCGCGCAGGGTATAGACGGTGTAGCCGTCAAGATAAGGAATGGTCTCGCCCATGACCTTATCCGCCGCGCCGCCGTAGAGCTCGCAATAGCGTGCCAGGGCAATCGCATCCGCCCGCGCCTGTGTCAGCGGTTTGCCGACATCCATGGCCTCAAGCTGCGCCAGATCATCCACGCGCGCCAACACCAGTTGCCCCAGCCGCGAAAGAATGCGCCCCCGCTCCAGCGCGGTCATGCGGCCCCAGTCACCGTCCCGGGCGGATTGGGCCGCGTGAATGGCAGCTTCGATATCCTGCGCGTCACCTCTTGCAATACGACAGAGTTCGGACCCGTCCGAAGGGTTCGTCAGCGCCAATGTCTGCCCCGACGCAGACGCACGCCATTCCCCACCGATCAAGGTCAGGTCTGGATCAAACCAAAGTGCTTGGGTCATGAATTCCTCCTTGTCAGGCTCTGATTTGCGCCATGTTCACGCCAACCTCATTTCAGGCAAACGTGGTGCGGCAGCAATCAGGTTACGGGTGTACGGGTGTTGCGGATCGGTAAAGACACGTTCAGTTTCCCCCTGCTCGACAATCTGTCCGGCCTGCATGACCATGACCTTGTCAGTGATGGTACGTACCACGCTCAGGTCATGACTGATGAACAGATACGTCAGATCGTATGCCTCGCACAGTTCCGCCAACACATCGAGGATCTGCGCCCGGACCGAGACGTCGAGGGCCGAGACCGCCTCGTCAAACAGGATCAATTCGGGCCGAATGATCAGCGCGCGCGCAATGGCGATGCGCTGGCGCTGGCCGCCGGAAAATTCGTGGATGTATTTGCCCGCATCGTCGGGGCTAAGGCCAACGGCGGTCAGCATCTCGGCAATGCGGTCCTGTTTCTCAGCCCCGGTGGGCGGCGTTTCAAGCAGATGAAACGGTTCGGTGATCAACCGCGCAACGCGGTGGCGAGGGTTGAAACTGCCGAACGGATCCTGAAACACCACCTGCATCTTGCGCCGCACCGCCAGATTGGGCTTGTGACCGGTATAGACCGGCTGACCGTCCAGCTGGATCTGGCCGCCCTGCACCTCTTCCAAACCCAAAATCGCGCGCGTTAGGGTCGATTTTCCGCAACCGGATTCTCCGACCAGACCCAGTCTTTCACCTCGGTTTAGGGTAAAACTGACAGCATCGACCGCCCGATGATGCCCCGGACGATCGAACAGACCTTTGCGCGGCAGGCGATAGTCACGGACCACATTCGAAACCTCAAGCATGGCGCGTGGCGGCGGCGGTTGCGGCAGGGCAACCTGATGTCCGGATGCCTCGAACAGCATTCGGGTATAAGGGTGTTTCATATGACGCAGCAGGTGTGGCGTTTCCCCGGTTTCGACCACTTGGCCGTTGCGCATCACCACGATCCGGTCGGCCATATCTGCGACCACCGCCAGATCATGGGTGATCATCAACAGGCCCATGTCATATTCTCGAACCAGATCCCTGAGCAGCTGCAGTATCTGCGCCTGTGTGGTCAAATCCAGGGCCGTGGTAGGTTCATCCGCGATCAGCAATTTGGGCCGCAGCGCAATGGCCATCGCAATCACCACTCGCTGACGCTGCCCACCCGATAGCTCGTGCGGGTAGCGTGACAGCGGGAACCGATCGGGCGGCAGGCCGACGCGGGTCAGAACGTCCCTTGCCCGCGCGCGCGCCTGAGCGGGCGGCATGGCCTTATGGATCAGTATGGTCTCGGTCACCTGGTCACCGATGGTCTTGACCGGGTTCAGGGCGGTCATCGGTTCCTGAAACACCATACCGACCGCCGCCCCGCGCAGGCCACACATCTGAGTTTCGGACAGTGCCAGCAGGTCCTGTCCGTTCAGGCGCACCTCCCCCTGCGGGACCGACCCGTTCGGCAGCAATCGCATCACCGCCAACGCGGTCATGGATTTACCCGACCCGCTTTCGCCGGTCACCGCCACGATCTGTCCGGGCGCAATGGACAGGCTGACCTGATCCAGAATCGGGTGCCCGTTGATCGCAACCGACAGGGTATCGATCTGTAGCAAACTCATGCGCGGGCCACCCGAATGCGCGGGTCCAGCCAATCCCGCAGCCCATCCCCCAGCAGGTTCAGACCCAGCACCGTCACGATGATCGCCAAACCAGGAATCAGAGCCAAATGCGGGGCAATACTGACCATTGTCTGCGCGTCGGCCAGCATCCTGCCCCAGCTAGGGGTTGGCGGTTGTGCACCCAGACCAACATAGCTGAGCCCGGCCTCGGCCAGAATGCCCAGCGAGAACTGGATGGTGCCCTGAACGATCAGCAGATTGGCGACGTTTGGCAGAATATGCTCGGCCGAGATACGGGCCGCACCCTTGCCCGCAACGCGGGCGGCAAGGATGAACTCACGCTCCCACAAAGACAGGGCGGCTCCTCGGGTAATGCGGGCGAAAACGGGGATGTTGAAGATACCGATGGCGATGATCGCGTTGATGGCTCCGGCACCGAACACAGCGGTGATCAGGATGGCTATGACCAGCGAGGGAAAGGCAAAGACCAGATCATTGCCGCGCATGATCACCTCGTCCAGCCATGAACCCTTGTGCGCCGCGGCTGTCAGACCCAGCGGCACGCCCAGCGCCATGCCGATACCAACAGCCACCAGTGCCACTGCGATTGAGGTGCGCGCGCCCACCATGATCATCGAGAACATGTCGCGCCCGAAATGATCGGTTCCGAACCAATGACCGTCGCCGGGCGGGTTCAGCTTAGCCGGAATGTTCAACGCAGCGTGGTCATATGGCGTCCAAATATACGACACCAACGCCGCCAGCAGAACCAGAGAGGACAACGCCGCGCCCAGGATCAGGTTCCGGCTCATGTCCGGCTCCTGAGCCTTGGGTCCACGGCGGCATAGGCCAGATCGACCAGAAAATTCACAGTGATGACGGCAAAGACCAGCAGCATGACCACCGATTCCACCACGATCAGATCGCGGGCAGATATCGCTTGAAACACCAGCCGCCCAAGCCCGGGCAGATAAAACACCTGCTCGATAATGATCGACCCCGCCAGCAGAAAGGAAAACTGCAGCCCGATGATGGTCAGCACCGGGATCAGCGCGTTCCGTATCCCATGCCGCCACAGCGCCTGACGACGGGACAGGCCTTTGGCGCGGGCGGTGCGCATGAAATCCTCGCCCAGAATATCCAGCAACGCGGATCGCATGACTCGCGCCAGAATTGCCGCCTGTGGCAGGGCCAGTGCCACGGCAGGCAGGGTCAGGGACCGCAACCCGACCCCTAGCCCATTGTCCCATCCTGCGAACCCGCCTGCGTTGAACCAGCGCAGGTTGATGGCGAATACCAAGACCAGCATCATCGCGAACCAGAAGTTTGGTACTGCGATACCCAGTTGCGTCGCCCCCATCACCGCCAGATCACCCGGCTGGCCGCGCCGTGCAGCGGCATAGATCCCGGCCGGAAACGCAATCAGCGTGGATAAGGTCAGCGCATACAATGCCAGTGGCAGCGACACCCACAACCGATCCGCGATCATTTGCGACACCGGGGTGCGATAGGTGTACGAAGTGCCGAAATCCCCGATCAGCATCCCCGAAACCCAGTTGAAATAGCGCTGAACCTTGGACACGTCGAGGCCCAATTCAGCCCGCAAAGCCGCCAGCGTATCGGCCTGCGCATTCACGCCCAACATGAAGGACGCAGGGTCGCCGGGCGCCACTTCGATTACCGCGAATATGACAACCGACGCCACGGCAAGGCTCAGGACCAGCGACAAGAGGCGTTTGAGAGTGTAGCGCAACATCATCAACACGTTAGGGGCGCAGGATGCCCCGGTCCAGCATCTAAGGGTACTTACCTCGTTCCGCCTGTATCATCTCGGCGGCGCAGCTGGAGATTTCTGCAAGCTGCGGTGAATCTGCCAGCCACTCCAGGTTGGTCTCGGTTCGCGCAAGGGCCGCACGACGCAAAGCCATCAATCTGGCACGCGGACTGCTCAGAAACCGGTCCTGCGAAATGATTGTTTCAAGCGGGCTGTCAATTCGGATGACTTCAAAATACCCGCCGGACACGGTCAGAAAAGCAAAGGCACATGCGGGTGCATCCTGCGCGCACTGATCAGAACACAGATCAGCGATTGGCTTGGTCGATCCGGCTGACATCAGCCAATCTTGCACTGCGGACCGCCAACGATTGTCCGGCGCGACATCGCCAAAGCCAAGCCCCAACGCCAGCAGCCCCGCCATGCCCAGCGCCTGATCTTGCGTTGCGTCTACCGGCTTTGATTGAATATGGCGCAGGGCGGCAATCCCGTCGCCGCGATGCTCGGGTGAGCCCGACAAATAGGCAAGATATGGTCGAAGATCATCCATCATCCCGTCCTGCGCGAGCAAGCGGTCGCGCAAGTCCTGATCACCATACAGCGCCACGATGCGAGTCGGACGATCGGTCGCCTGATGTTCGCCCAATCGGTTCAATTCCGCGATCAGATCAAGGTCCGGATCCGCGTTTTTCGCCTTTAACAGAGCCTGTGCAAGCTCATTTCCCGCCTGAGTCTCGACAAACAGCCAGGATCGGCCAAATGCGCTGTTATCGTCATATCGAAACAATGCGCGAGATTTGTCGCGCCCAAGCGATTGCCGAAATGGCGAGGGCCCAAGGTCCGAGGTTTCAATGCGCGCCAACAGCAAGCGCGCGCCTGCATCGCCGTCCGCTGCAAGTTCCGCCAGCATTGGCAGGCTTTGCTCGTCATCACCCTGCAGCCAAAGCTCCACAGCTTGTTGAAGCGACTGATCGGCCCATGCGGCGGAGGTCCCGCCAGCGCATAACGCTGCAACAATGGCAGAGATCAATGTCTTGAACACGCGTTTCCTCCGCCGTTAACAGATGTCGGGCCTATTCGCTCCAGGATATTGCGGTCAGATCAACCGCGGCGGTCGGGGCATTTTCCCACAGGCCCTGAACGCCAGCCTTGGCCACGCCCAGCTTGGCCAGCTGGAACAAGTACCCGTTGACATAATCGTTCGAGATCAGCCGCTGCGCCTCGCCCAGTAGTCTGGCACGCTCTTCCGGGTCGGTGGTGGAATTCAATGTGTCCATCAACGCCTGAAAATCTGTGCTGTCATATTGGAAATAATAATCGGGCCGCGCGTAGATACCGATATCCATCGGCTCGGTATGGCTGATGATGGTCAGGCCGAAATCCTTGCCCTTGAACACCGATTCCAGCCATTGGGCCCATTCGACATTGATGATCTCGGCCTTGATACCGACTTCGGCCAATTGCGCGGCAATGATCTCTCCTCCGCGCCGTGCATAGGATGGCGGCGGCAGATGCAGCGTGGTCTCAAACCCGTCGGCAAAGCCCGCATCGGCCAGCAGCGCCCGGGCCTTTTCGGGGTCATAGGCGGACAGGCCCGTCAGATCGACATAGGCCGGGTTATGCGGTGCGAAATGCGTGCCGATGGGGGTGCCATAGCCAAACATTGCCCCGTCCACGATGGCCTGACGGTCAATCGCGTGCGCCAGCGCCTGCCGTACGCGGATATCATCGAACGGAGGCTGCTTGTTGTTGGTGGACAGGATCGTCTCACCCTCGGTCGACCCGACCAGAACCTGAAATCTTGGGTCAGCCTCGAACTGGGGCAGGTTCTCGGGCGCGGGGAAATTGTCGAACGCGTCGATATCCTCGGCCATCATGGCGGCAAAGGCGGCGGTCGGGTCCGAGATGAACTTGAACGTCGCGGTTTCCAGCGCGGGCGCATCGCCCCAATAGTCCGGATTGCGATTCAGTGTGATGCTGTCGCCCTGCACCCAGTTGCCAAAGGTAAACGCACCCGTGCCCACCGGATTGGTCTTGATGTTATCGATACTCTCAGACGCGACGATGACCGCATCGCCCCAGGCCAGGTTGAACAGAAAGTTCCCGTTTGGCTCGGCCAAGGTTACTTTTACGGTCAGAGGGTCAATGACCTCGACACTTTCGATACCGGCAAACAACGCCTTTTGCGCATTGGCGCTGTCTTCGGCTGTGGCGCGATCCAGGCTGAACTTGACGTCTTCGGCATCCATCGAAGTGCCGTCATGAAAGGTCACACCATCGCGCAGCTTGAAGGTGTAGACGGTGCCGTCGTCTGAGATTTCCCAGCTTTCGGCCAGCCCCGGAACAACCGATCCGTCGCCCATGAAACGCGTCAGACCTTCGAAAATATTGGTGTAGACGACCGAATCAATGGCCTGCGCTGCTGCACTGGTCGGATCCAGATGTGGCGGTTCCAGCTGCATGGCGATGGTGATATCCGATTTCGCCAGCGCTTGTGACGCAAGCAGCGTCGCGCCCAGCGCAAGGACCGAGGTGAAAGATCGAACCGACTGCATTCCCATGAAATTCACTCCCCACTGAAACAGGTTTCCCCGCCAATCGCGGATCACTCTGAGACCAATCTCCCTTTAAACCCAAGGTCAATCAAGGAAATGTTCGCGCAACCGGGGTTTCTTAGTCCCCTTTGCATCTGCTATGCCGCGCTGCAACATGAACCCGCAGGAGCGAGCATGAGCGCCACCGCCCGCAAGAAAGCCCCGAACGCCGAGGATATTCGCGCCCGAAAGGGTGGCACACCTCTGGTCAGCCTGACCGCCTATACCACGCCGATGGCCCGGCTGATGGACGCCCATTGCGACTTTGTTATGGTGGGCGACAGCGTTGGCATGGTGTTACATGGCCTGACCTCGACCCTTGGGGTTACGATGGAGATGATGATCCTGCACGGGCAGGCTGTCGCGCGCGGTCTGGAGCAGGCAATGATGGTCATCGACATGCCCTTTGCCAGCTATGAAGAAAGCCCGGCGCAGGCGTTCCGCAACGCCGCCCGTCTGATGGCGGAAACCGGCGCCGGTGCGGTCAAGCTGGAGGGTGGCGTCGAAATGGCCGAAACCATCCGCTTTCTGGTCAAACGCGGCATTCCGGTGATGGCGCATATCGGGCTGACACCGCAGTCGATCAACACGCTGGGCGGCTATAAGGTTCAGGGCCGCGACGATCAGGCTAATTCGGTGCTGGCCGACGCGCACGCCATTGCCGAGGCCGGTGCGTTTTCTGTCGTGTTAGAGAAGGTGCCGCAGGTTCTGGCCGACCGGATCACCGATGAAATTACGATCCCGACCATTGGCATCGGCGCGTCCGCAGGGTGTGATGGGCAAATCCTTGTGGTGGACGATATGGTGGGCTTTTTCACCGCGTTCAAACCGAAATTCGTCAAACGCTATGCCGAGCTTGGACCGCTGGCCGAAGCTGCGATTGCGGAATATGCCGCCGAAGTGCGCGCGCGCGCGTTTCCGACCGACGCGCATGTGTTTGCCGATCAGGCCCCGGGTAGGGAACCCAAGACATGACCCCCCCCATTCTGCGCCGTCTGGCGGATCTGCGCGCGCTGACCTCTGACTGGCGCAGCAAGGGTGAAACAATCGGAGTTGTGCCCACGATGGGCGCGCTGCATGCGGGTCACCTGTCACTGGTTAAGGCTGCCAAGGCCGGATGTGACCGGGTGATCGTCACGATCTTTGTGAACCCCAAACAGTTCAACAACCCCGAAGATCTGGACAAGTATCCGCGCACCGAAGCCGAAGACGCGCAAAAGCTCGCGCCTTATGGTGTCGATGTGGTCTATGTTCCCGAGCCCGAGGAAATCTATCCTGACGGGTTTGCCACCACGGTCTCGGTCGCCGGTCTGACCGACATGATGGAAGGTCCGGGCCGTCCCGGACATTTCGACGGCGTCGCCACCGTTGTGGCCAAACTGTTTCTGCAAACGCAGGCAGACAGGGCCTACTTCGGGGAAAAAGACTATCAGCAACTGATGGTGGTCCGCCGCATGGCGCGCGATCTGGATATCCCGGTCGAGGTTGTGGGGTGCGATACCGTGCGCGAACCATCGGGTCTGGCGATGTCCTCGCGCAATCTGCGCCTGTCACCGGCGGGGCTGGAGGTTGCAGCACACAAAAACCACAGGATGCGCCACATCGCCGAACGACTGACCGCAGGTGAAGCTTTGGGCCCGTTGGTTAAAGACGCAATTGACGCGCTGCTGGACGCAGGGTTCAGCGAGGTTGAATATATCGAACTGCGCTGCGCCGAAACGCTTGCCCCGCTGACGCACGCCACGCGCCCCGCACGTCTGTTTGCCGCTGCCTGGACCGATGGTGTTCGCCTGATCGACAACATTCCCGTTTCGCCCGCCTGATTTCTGCACTGGTACGTGCAGGACTGTTTGCGCTAAACTCCCGCAAAATGTTTCGGGGGAGAGAGCGGGCATGACCTATATTCTGGCAATTGATCAGGGCACGACGTCGTCACGCGCCATTCTGTTTGATGCACAGATGCAGCGCGTTGGCACCGCCCAGCGCGAGTTCACGCAGCATTTTCCGCAGGAAGGCTGGGTTGAACACGACGCCGAGGAAATCTGGAACAGCGTCCTGATTGTCTGCCGCGAGGTCATGGAATCCACTGGCATCTCAGCCGAACAGATCGCTGGCATCGGCATCACCAATCAGCGTGAAACCACTGTCATCTGGGATCGGGCCACCGGGCAGCCGATCCACAACGCGATTGTCTGGCAGGACCGTCGCACCGCCGAAATTTGCGAACGCTTTCGCAAGGCCGGGTGCGAGGATGATGTGACCGCTCAGACCGGCTTGCTGCTGGACCCCTATTTCTCGGGCACCAAGGTCAAATGGCTGCTGGACACCGTCCCGGGCGCACGCGCAAGGGCCGAGGCCGGAGGGTTGCTGTTCGGCACCATCGACAGCTTTCTGATCTGGTGCCTGACCGAAGGCCGCGAACACACCACCGACGCCACAAATGCAGCGCGCACCTTATTGTTCGACATCCACAAAGGGGTCTGGAGCAGCGAGATTTGCGAATTGCTCGACGTGCCCGTTGATATGCTGCCTGACGTCCGGGACTGTGCCGCCGATTTCGGGCGCACCAGCCTGCTGGGTGGAGACATTCCGATCCTGGGCGTCGCGGGCGACCAGCAGGCCGCCACAATCGGGCAGGCCTGTTTCAGCGCGGGTATGATGAAATCGACCTATGGCACGGGCTGTTTCGCGCTGCTGAACACCGGACCTCAGCCGGTCGAATCCAAGAACCGCCTGCTGACGACCATCGCCTATCAGCTGGACGGGCAACGCACCTATGCACTGGAGGGGTCGATCTTTATTGCCGGTGCCGCTGTACAATGGCTGCGCGATGCACTGCAGATCATCGATTCAGCCCCCGAAAGCGGCGAACTGGCTGCGCAGGCCGATCCAACCCAAAACGTGGTTCTGGTTCCGGCCTTTACCGGCCTTGGCGCCCCCTATTGGAAACCAGAATGCCGTGGTGCCATGTTTGGTCTGACCCGCAACTCGGGCCGCGCTGAAATCGCGCGTGCCACGCTGGAAAGCATCGCCTTTCAGACCCGCGATCTGTGGCACGCCATGCAGGGCGATTGGGGCGAGGACGCGAATGTGACATTGCGCGTGGATGGCGGCATGAGCGCATCGGACTGGGCGATGCAGGGGCTGTCAGATATCCTTGGCGCCCCGGTCGATCGTCCGGTCATGCAGGAAACCACCGCATTGGGCGCCGCCTGGCTGGCCGGGATGCGGGCCGGGATTTACCCCGATCAGGACGGGTTTTCCAAAGGTTGGTCACTGGACCGGCGGTTCGAACCGGACCTGCCTGCTGCAGATCGCGACGCCGCCTATGCCCGCTGGCAACGTGCCGTCGCGGCGACAATGGCATTCTGAGACGTTCAGGTAATATCGCCCTACAAAGCCCCGATACAGAATCTACAATATGAATATGTGCAAGCTTTGAGATTTGCCCCCTTCCGCCTAACATGGGTGCAGAATCGGGGGAAGAAATGCTTGCAAACATCCTCTTTTACCTCAGCCTGATCGTTTCTCTGGCCATTGGGTTTTTGTACTTTCGGGACCTTGGAGACGTCAGCCAGATGGTTCTCAAGGTCAAACGCGAGAACATGGTTCGGTTCATCCGCAACGAGTATCGTTTGATCGCCGTGGCGCTGGGTGGCCTTGTTCTGATGACGCTGATGCATGTCGCCATGGGGGCAGGGCCGGGCTGGACTTATTGGATTGGCCTTGTTTTGGGTCTGTTTCTGATAGGATTCCCTTATGTTTGGGTCCATGTCGGGCTGCGGAACCAGAAATCCACGGCGCGCTATTTCAGCAACGATGAAGCGCGAGAGTTCGTCAGCCCCTCCAGCCCGGTTCTGGTCATTGAAAAAGACGGCATTGCCCGCGCCCATCCCGACGCGCAGCTGATGCGGCCCCATCTTGCTGGCGATGATCAGGGGTTGGGCGGCCAGAACGTCATCATGACCTATTGCGCCATGGCCAATCTGGGGATCGGCTACACGCCCGAGGTTGAAGGCCAACCATTGGATCTGGAGGTCGTCGCGCAGCATGGCAACAACCTGATCCTGCGTGACAACACCACAGGCGAACCGATCCAGCAGATTTACGGATTCCGCGAGGCGGATGGTACGCAAACCGACCAGGGTGCCGTCTGTCCGCTGAAACCATCGCTTGCCATGAAGCCCTGGCCGACCTTCCGCATGACGTTTCGGGGGTTTCAAAAGGCCTATCCGGACGGCACGGTTTTCCTGAACAAACCGTCCGGCAACCTGATCCTCAATCTGTTCGACACCGCGATGGAGATGCTGTTTTCCGCCTCGATCACCAAACACCACCACGAGGCCGCGCCCGTGATGGACAACATGAGCCATTCTGACGACCGGCTGGACAACAAGACCTATGTCTGGGGCGTTGATCTGGATGGCGACGCCGTGTGCTGGACCGATGATTTCACCGTCGAACAGGGCAATATCGTCAACGCGCAGGTTGGTGGGCACCCGGTCGTGGTGGCTTGGCATCCCCGGTATGAAAGCCTGGGCGTCTGGTACAATACCACCGGCGCGCCGGTGACCGAGATCGATTTCTTCGGCAACACGCCCGACGCAAAGCTGGACCGTGTCGAGACGTTAAAGCCGGGGATGTTCTGGCATGTCTGGGTCGAGTTCTTCCCGCATACAGACATCAACCGTACATCGGAACAGGCGCAGGCGGCCTGACCATTATTTAGGGGGATCATTGTGAAACATTTCGTTTTGACCTTTGCGCTTGGCGCATCGGCTGCGGCAGCCCAAGGCACGGACGTTGTGCATGATGCGGAATATTACATCCTTCAGGCCCAACATGCCGAGCAATGGGCGCAGGATGACGCCGCCGTCGACGGCTTGCTGGAAGAGTTCCGGGCAAAAAACGACGGCAATCCCCCCAACATCATAAGCGTGTTGATCGACGATATCGGGTTTGGCGATCTGGGCATTCCTGAATTAAACGCCGTGCGCGGATATGAGACCCCCAATATCAACGATTTCTCGGATCAGGCCATGCGCATGGTGCGGATGTATACCGAACCCTCGTGCACGCCCACGCGCGTGGCGCAGATGACCGGACGATTGCCCGTGCGTATGGGGATGGGGGACACAACTGTGGACATTGCCGGTTTCGGGCTGCCCGATGCCGAGGTGACCCTGGCCGAGGTGTTGAAGGACGCAGGCTATACCACCAGCCATGTGGGCAAATGGCATATGGGCGATATTGCAGAAAGCTGGGCGATGAATCAGGGGTTCGACTATGCCCAGCACGCCATCCACCAACAGGGCCAGCTGACCATCTTTCATGACGATGCGATCCGCGAACAGGTCTCGGTCGGGATTGCAGATTTCGACCCTGTTTATACGCTGGACGACCTGTTCCGCCCCGATGCCTCGGCCATGATGACCGTCATCGAAGGCGAAAGCGGCGGGCCTGTGCGCGAGATCCGAATGGAGCCGGGCGAGCGTTGGAATTCGGCCAAATATGACGAGATGAACCAAGCGTTTCAGGACAAGACCCTGTCCGAGCTGAAACGCCTGGCTGACGCAGACAATCCGTTCTTTCTGCAATACTGGCCCATGATCCCGCTGGACAACACACGCGCAGGTCGCGACGGACCAGACAGCCCAAACGGCGGGCTTTACGTGGACAAGATGCAGTTGCTTGATACGTGGCTTGGTGATCTGTTCGCCGAAGTCGACGCGTTGGGGCTGGCGGATAACACAATCATCGTCGTGATGGGCGACAATGGCCATTTCACCAAATACGCCCCGCAATCAGGTTTCTCGCCGATGATCTATCGAGGCGGCAAGGGTGACACCACCGAAGGCGGCGTGCGCGTAGACGCCTTTATCCGCTGGCCCGGCATGATCGAGGCGGATTCGATGATCAACAACATCATCCACGTGTCCGACCTGTATACCACCCTGTCCCGCTTTGCCGGGGCCGAGGGCGGCATTCCAACAGACCGGCTGGTCGATGGGGTGGACCAATCCGCCTCAATCCTGTTCGAGGATGAATCCAAAGGCCGCCGTGACAGTGTGATCGTCTATTCCGTCGACAAACCCAAGGCAATCGTCAAGGACAAGCTGCGCCTGAACCTGCCGGCGCCCGGCGAAAGCCCGATCCTGGCCGAGTTCTTCGACATCTATCGCGACACGCATGAAAAATACCCGGTCTCAACCGAGGTGGGCGCATGGGGTGGTCAGGAATTCGTTCGCATCCTTGGTCGCCATCTGGCGCGCAAGGAAAAATACCCGGATACGCCTCCGGCATTGGGGATGCCGTATGAAGGTGTTGAAAACATCCGGCCCGAAACAGCCGCGGCGGTCGAGGCGTTCAACATCAAGCGCGCCGCGGTCCAGAAATAAGGATCAGCTGTGATCCTTCATCAGCCGCTGTTTCTGACGTGACCAGTCGCGCTTGGCCTGAGTTTCGCGCTTGTCGTGGATTTTCTTACCCTTGGCGATGCCGATTTTGATCTTGGCCTGACCCTTGTGGTTGAAATACAAAACCAGCGGCACCAACGTCATGCCTTTGCGTTGAGTCGCGTTCCACAGGTTCGACAGTTCCTTGCGCGACACCAACAATTTACGACGGCGGCGTTCTTCGTGCTTGAAAACCTTCGCCTGCGCGTAGGGCGCGATATAGCTGTTGACCAGCCATAGCTCTCCGTCATCGACCGAGGCATAGCTTTCGGCGATGTTTGACCCCCCCGCGCGCAGGGATTTGACCTCGGACCCTTCCAGAATGATGCCACATTCCAGATCGTCCTCGATTGCGTAATCGAACCGCGCGCGCCGGTTTTCGGCGATCACCTTGTAATTCGGGTCTGTCTTCTGCTTGGCCATGACGCGTTGATTTAGGCGGCTTGGGCCGCCCTTGCAAGGCAGGGTTTCCGCACAGGCGTCAGGATTTGGCCGAAATGATCAGATCGGGGCCAAAAATCGTGTCGGCATGGTTGTGCAGATAAATCTTCAGCCACGGCGTAAACCGATCCGGGTGACGTGTCACCTCGGCCAGCAGATCGTGGTAGTCGATCCAGCGGATATCCATCACTTCGTCCGGATTAGGCTCGATTTTCAGCCCCCCACGCACGTGGGCCAGAAACACATCGACGACTTCATGCTCGATCATGTTGTTGCCGACATCGGCGTGATATTCCAGTCGATGGCGGTATTCCGGATAAAGACCTGTAATTCCCAGCTCTTCTTTCAAACGCCGCACTGCACAGACCGAAGCGCTCTCATCCCAATCGGGATGCGTGCAACAGGTATTCGCCCACAGCCCCGGGGTGTGGTATTTGCCCAGCGCGCGGCGCTGCAACAGGATCTCGGTGCCGCGCACGACGAATACCGAGACAGCCTTGTGCTTCAGGCCTTTTTCATGTGCCTCCAGCTTGTCAACGGGCACCAGCTCGCCGTTTACCCATGCCGGAATCATGATTCCCATCTGTCTTCTCCTGCTGCCGATCCCAAATCGCGGCGGTGTTCATGGAATAGCTTTCGCCTGCTCGGCGTGGCGTTGCGGTTGAAAATCGCGGATACGCGCGGCCTCCCAACCGCTGTGTCCAAGGTGACGCCGATCGGATCGTGGATCAATCGCACGAAAGGCCGCAGGGGTTGCGGCCTTTTGCATATCCGTTCAGACGTTGATGTTGTGCTTCTATTCGCCCGATACACTTACGATATAGGCATAAACGTCCTCGGCCCCTTTCTTGAGCTTGAAGGTCATCTTGGACTTGGCCGAGGTTTCGCCCAGATAATCCTTCAGGAACGCTTTGGGGTCTTGCGCGTAGATCACAAAGTTCTCTTCGTCCCAGATCAGGCCGTTTTCACCGGCTTCAACGATGCTGTCGCCATATCTGAACCCTTCGACGGTGCCCGCAGTGCGCCCTGCGATTCCGTACAGGTTGGGCCCGGTTTTGCCGCCTTTGACAATGACCTCACCTGCGGGATCGGCGATCAGGTGGCAGGATTTGCATTTGTTAAAGGTTTTTTTGCCGGCCTCCGCATCGCCTTCTGCATAGGCGGGAAGGGCCAATAGGCCGACAATTGCGGTGGCGAGAATACGTTTCATGGCTCATGCTCCGATACGATTTGGCTGCACCGAATGGACTGCCGGTACAGCAGAGAGTCAACACGCAGATTGCCGCGCGATGTCACTGTGTCACAGCGGATATAGGTCATCACTGGCTCAAGTCATGCGGCGCAGACCAACAGGGCAGCAGATCCCCCGCACGAGGCGAGGCGAGATAAACGGCGCGCGCGATGGCCCGCGCCAGACACAGCGATGCCGCATGTCCGATCATCGCCAGGGCTCGCTCTTCAACCTCACGCGCGCCGGTACTGATCCCAAACACCAGATCGCCATCGCCCGGCGTGTGGGCGGGTACAACCGCGCGCGCAATTCCGTCATGCGCTGCAATGGCCAGACGCTGACACTGCGGTTTGGACAGGGCAGCGTCGGTTGCAACAACGGCAATCGTTGTGTTGGTCTTGTCCGGCGGTGCCGGGTGCATCGCCTGAGCCTTACGGCTTTCATGAACCCGCCCGAGGCCGGATTTCGGATCAGGCCCAAGCCCGCCAAATTCCTCTGCGATCTCGAACGGAGCAGCCCAGAAATGGCGATCCCCCGGTGTGGTCACGCTGCCCAGCGGGTTCGCCGCCACAAGTGCACCAACCGTCACGCCATTGTCCAGCCTCAACGACGCAGACCCAAGCCCACCTTTGTGCATCGCTGCCAAAGCGCCCGTACCGGCACCCGCTGTACCAAGATCAAATTCTTCTGCCGCAGCCAGATAGGCCGCCCGTCCCAGCGCGCGATAGGGGTTTTCCGTCCACGTTTTGTCGCCCCCGTTTAAAAGGTCGAACAGGATGGCCCCGGGCACGATGGGAACAATTGCACTGCCGACCGAAAACCCGCGCCCCTGCGCGTGCAGCGCGTCTGACACACCCGAACAGGCATCCAACCCAAAGGCCGACCCACCCGACAATGCGATGGCATCAATGCGCGTGACCGATTTATCCGGCGCCAGCAGGTCGGTTTCCCGCGTCCCCGGTGCCCCGCCCATGACATGGACCGAAGCGGTAAATGGCTGGGTCGCCGTCAGAACCGTGGTTCCCGATTTCAGAACGTCATCCTGCGCGTTGCCAACCAAAAGGCCGGGAACATCAGTGATCAGGTTTCTGGGTCCGGGGGTCATCGAGCGCATTCCTCAGATACAGCGCCCGCCATCGACCTCAAGCGCGGCGCCCGTGATCATGCTCGCCTCGTCCGAGCACAAAAAACAGGCCGCGTTGGCCATGTCGTCCGGCGTGGAAAAGCGGCCCAGCGGGATAGTCGACAGGAATTTGGCGCGGATCTCGGGCGTGTCCTCACCCATGAAGGATTTCAACAGCGGCGTTTCACCCGCAACCGGGCAGATCGCGTTTACCCGCACGCCAGAGGGGGCCAGCTCCACCGCCATCGTCTTGGTCGCGGTGATCATCCAACCCTTTGAGGCATTGTACCAGTTCAGGTTCGGGCGCGGCGACAATCCGGCGGTCGAGGCGACGTTCAGGATCACCCCGGCCCCGCGCGCCTTCATCTGTGGCACAAAGGCGCGTGCGGTCAGATAGACGGATTTCATGTTCACATTGAAAACCCGGTCGAATTCATCTTCCTCAACATCTTCCAACGGGGTTGGCAGATGGGTCACGCCCGCGTTGTTCACCAGAATATCGAGATCGCCGAACGCCTCAAAAGCAGTCTCTGACATGGCTTGAACCGATCCTGCGTCGGCAACATCAACCTGCCAGGCAGTCGCCCGGGGACCCAGTTGCCGCGCCATCACCTCGGCTGCATCGCCGTTAATATCAGCGATAATGACGCGGGCCCCTTCGGACAGGAATTTCTGCGCGATCCCGGCTCCGAACCCGGATGCGCCACCTGTTACGATAGCGGTTTTTCCCTCCAACCTCATGCGCTTGCCCTCTCATGGCTGCAGGCGGCAGAGTATCAACGCCGCCGCAAGATACCAGATCAATCTTCGGCGATTTTACCGCGCAATGTTTTGACATCCGACCGCGCCTTTTTGGCCGCCAAACGACGTTTGACCGACCCATAGGTCGGTTTGGTCGCTATTCGACGCTTGGGCGTGACCAATGCGCGGGCAATCAGTTCAGCCAATCGTGTGCGGGCAATCTCGCGGTTGCGGGCCTGACTGCGGGTTTCTTCGCATTGAATGATGATCGCGCCATCCTTGGTCCAGCGCCGCCCTGCCAGCCGTTTCAGCCGCGTCTTGACCGGATCGGGCAGGGATGGGGATCGGGCGGCCTCGAACCGCAATTCAACGGCGGTGGACACCTTGTTCACATTCTGCCCGCCGGGACCGGACGAGCGCACGAAGCTCTCGGTCATTTCCCAGTCCTGCAGGGTGATATCGTCGGTGATGCGCAACATGGGCCAGACCTTACAGTCGTGATGCAGAAACAGAAAGGGCCGCCCCGGCGGGACGGCCCTTCGAAAGTTCAGGAGGTCGGGTCGGTTAGATCAATCGACCAGCCGGAGCGCTCGCTCCGCCAAGGGCTGCCCTAACGGGCGATCCCCCCGGTTGTTCCGACACCTCTCTCCAATCTCTTTCTCGACACTGGATCACCTCCTTTTCTATCTGTTGCGGTTGAAAAGAAGCGTGACACAACTTGTGCCAATCTCAAAGAGTTTTTTTACGCAGGCTGCGCAGACAGTCGCGCAACAATCACCTTGAACGGAATCAGCGCGATCAGGGCCAGCGACAGTTTCACCAGCCAATCCGCAAATGCCAGCGTCACCCACAACGGGGCCATCGGACCGGTCAGCATGAACGGCACAGGCTCCCACGCCCAGCTGATTGCGGCATCGGCATTCGCGCCGAAGAAAGTGATCGAGGCCGCAAAAGCGATGGTGAAGAACACGATGGTATCGAGGATCGATCCAACCAGTGTCGAGGCCAGCGGCGCGTGCCACCAGCGACCGCCGCGCATCGCGTTGAACACGGTGATGTCAGACAGTTGCGCCACCAGAAATGCAACGCCGGATGCAACAGCAACCCGCAACGGGACAGCGGCATAGGTGAACCCGTCACCCTGCAGCATGATCTGGCTGCCGATCAGCGAGCAGATGACGCCAACAACAAACCCGGCGAACACGACCTTGCGGGCCGGACCCACGCCGTAAACGCGGTTGGTGATATCCGTGACCAGATAGGCCAGCGGATAGGTAAAAGCGCCCCAGGTCAGAAGACCGTCAAGGATGAGAAATTGAACCAGGATGTTCGAAGCCACCACAATGGCGGCCATGGCAAGAATGCCGGGGATGTATTTGCTGTGCATATTTTGATGCCCGTTTTGACAAGGTAGCGGCGACTTGGCCAAGGGCTCATCCCAAGGCAGGCCGCGCTTCTAGCGGGTCGAATCGCATTTGGCAAGTCAGTCGGGCAGCAGGTATTCCACCAGTTCCGTGCGCTGAAGCGCCAGAAAATTGTCGTCCGACACCATCGTTGCCCGCAGCTGCCCCTGATCATCACGCCAGACCGACAGACCTTCGAGGTTGTCATGGGTGCCGGTGCCGGTCTCGAACAGGATCTCTTCGGCATTTGGTACGCCGCCATCCAGTTGCCATCGCCGCAGGCGTGACCGAAACCCGATCAGCGAAACACTGCGTTCCAGCACATAGAACCGCCCATCCGGTCCAAAATCCGCTGCGACGGGCCGAAAATTGCCACGTGGGGGCAAGCCAAAGGGCGTCGACCAGCCCCGCCCGTCCCAGCGATAGACCAGTATGTCCCCCTGCGCCGACCGGCTGGTTTCAGTCACGGTATAAAGACGACCCTGATCGTCGATTGCCAAACCTTCGAAAGAGCCATTGCGATCCAGTTGGCGAAAGGCCCCCGGTCGCGGCAAAACCCGGGCCTTGGTCCCGGGTGCGGCGTAATGGGCGACCCGGTGAACGCCTTCAAGCGAGATATACAGGCGGCCATCTGGGGTGATCGCAATCCCCTCGGAATCTCCAGCGCGGCCCCGCATCCGGCTGCCGGTGCTGGACAGGACCGGCCATTGCCCCAAGATTGAGATATTGCTGATGTCGCCCCGATCCCGGTTGATCCGCGCCGTCACCAGTGTCGCCCGGTCGCTGAGGGCGATCATGTTGCGCCCATCATCCGAAATTTGCAGGGCCGAAAACCCGCCGAACCATTTGGCGCTATGCCGCCACGCAAAACTGCCCTGATACGTGGCCGTCTTGACGTCCACGGCCCCGACCGATCCGGCCAGCAGAAGCGCGGCGATCAGTTGGGCTGCAGGACCGAGGCGCATTGCTGAGGCAAATCGGACAGTCGATATTCACGGCGTTTCTTTGGCGCTGGCGCGTTGGGATCCGGCGGCGGCGGGTTCAGGATATTGCGCACCCATTGCTGCGCCTCGGCGCAGCCGTCACCCTTGGGCGGCGCGTCCTGATTGACGCAACCGCGCGATCCGCGTGGGCATTTCAGCCGGACGTGGAAATGGTAATGATGCCCCCACCACGGCCTGATCTTGCGCAGATAGGCACGATTGCCGGTCTCATCGTTGCACATCTGCACCTTGGCGCCCGGAAACACGAAAATGCGGGCCACGCGCTTGTCCTTGGCGGCCTCACGCAGGACAGCGTGGTGCTGTTTGGTCCAGTTGCCGTTTACATATGCCCCGTTGGACCGGCGCAGGGAAATAGACGAGATATTCTCGCGCGCCTTGCGGCTCAGTCGCATGTTATCGCCGGGCAACATCCAGATATCGATGTCCAGACCCAGCTGGTGACTGCGATGGCCAGATGTCATCGGTCCGCCGCGCGGCTGGCTGATATCCCCGACATAGAGACCATTCCACCCCGGTTGACGCGCCGCGAATCCGCTGAGGTCCTGCACATAATCTATCGCCTGCGGATGGCCCCAGTTGCGGTTGCGCGACAGGCGCATAGCCTGCCATGTCGGCCCTGTTTCGGGCAGTTGCACCGACCCGGCAGCACATCCGCGCGAATAACTGCCGAAAGCCGCCGCCTTTTGGCCTGAACCCGCTTTCTGAGCGCCAAATAACTGCTTGGCCAATGGTTGTGCCGTTGCTGTGCTCGCCAATGCAATTGCTGCGAGTATCGCGAAAAAACGTAATAAAATCATCTGCTCTGATCCCCTTCCGGTCTGACCCAGCGCATCAGGAATAGGCCCAGAATAAACAACACGACGATAGGTGACACCCCTAGTCTTGCGCTTCCGGTCACAGTTGTTGCAATCGCGATCAGCATCGGCGCCGCGAACGAGGTGGCCCGACCCGACAGACCGTAAAGGCCAAAGCTTTCGACCGGAGCCTCGGGATCGGTATGACGCACCATCATCGAACGGCTGGCCGATTGCAGGATGCCGCCCATGCCGCCGATCAGCACACCGCAGCCAAAGAACACCAGATCCGGCAGGCCTGATCCTTCGGGCAGGGTGATGCCAAAGATCTGGGTACGATCCATCATCACGATCGTCGTGCAGACAAAGATCAGAACCCAGATCGCCATCAGGATAACCGGCTTAGGGCCCAGTTTTCTGTCCAGCTTGCCGCCGATCCACGAAAATGCGGCTGCGGCCAGAACGCTGACAATGCCAAAGATGCCGATCCTGATCAGGTCCCACTCCAACACCAGCGTCGCGTAAACACCGCCAAAGGTATAAAGCCCGTTCAGCGCGTCGCGATAGAACATCGATGACCCCAGATAGGCAGCCAGACTGCCCCGGTGGCGCAGGTTGGATATGGATTTGCCCAACAGGCGCAGCGCCTCACCCAAGCTGCCTTTGCGGTCCACGTTCGGATCATCCCGTACCCACAGGAAATACGGCACCATGAACAGGATGAACCACAGCGAGGTAAACGGCCCGACAAAGCGTGTGCCTTCGCGGCTTGCGGCGTCCAAACCAAAGGCCGGGTCCATCCCGATCAGCGTCTTGCCGTTGGCCTGCTCGACAAACAGCGCCAGCATGATCGCCAACGAGATCAGCCCGCCGAAATAGCCAAAAGCAAAGCCTGATCCCGAAATCTCACCCACTTCGCTGTCATCCCCCAGATCGGGCAGTTGCGAGTTGATGAAGATCAGCGCGTATTCCGCTCCGACAAAGCCCAGCCCGAAAGCCGACAGCATCAGCCACATGTTCGACCCGTCGGGCATCGTGTACCACAACGCGGCCGAACCCACGGCATACATCACCGAAAAGGCGAATATCCACGGCATACGGCGGCCCGAAACATCCGCCATCGCGCCCAGCAGAGGCGCGCCAAAGGCGATGATCAGCCCTATGATGGTCATGCAATTGGCCCAGACCGTCTGGGCCTGCGCATCGGCTGCTTCAGCGCTCAGACCAGAATTCGCGTAATATTCTGCTGCGACGCCCGCAAAGTAGGGACCAAAGACAAAAGTAACCAGCAAGGTGTGATACGGCTGACTGGCCCAGTCGAAAAACCACCAGCCCCAAATGCGCTTGCGCTTGGAAATCTCTGCCATGCCTACCTCTTACATTCTTTGCGGTCATAAGACGGAGGTTTCGACATTTTCGCAAGCATTCAGTGGGTTCTTGCCCGCGCGGGCTTGCCCTTTTTGGCATCCGACCTTACCTCTCGACTGATCTGAAAACGGAGTGCCCATGCTGTCGCTGATCCAAATCCTCCTGCTGATCCTGGACATTGTCTGGTTCATCATCCTGGCCCATGTAATCATGAGCTGGCTGATCAACTTTCAGGTGCTGAACCTGCATCAACAGCTGGTCGCGCAAATCTGGTATGGCCTGAACCGCATTCTGGAACCGATCTATGGCCCGATCCGGCGCTTTTTGCCTAATATGGGCGGGTTGGATCTGACGCCGCTGGTGGTGCTGGTCGCCGTCTACGCCTTGCGGATCGTCCTGATAAACAACGCAGTCTATTTCTACTGACCTCTTGTTCACCGAATCTTAGTATGTGATTGTCCTGTCTTAAGAGCAGATAAACCTTAAAACAGGGCCACCCCGCATATGTTCGACGCCGCACCGATGCTGCGAGATGTCTTTGGATTCGACGACTTTCGCCCTGAGCAGGAAGAGATTGTCGATGCCGTAGTCGCAGGCGAAAACGTGCTGGCGATCATGCCGACCGGCGGCGGTAAATCCTTGTGTTTTCAACTGCCTGCCCTGATGCGGGACGGGGTGACCGTCGTCATCTCACCGCTGATTGCGCTGATGCGCGATCAGGTGCGCGGCTTGCAAGAAGCCGGGGTCGCAGCCGGTGCGCTGACATCCGGAAACACGCCCGAGGAAACCGACGCCGTCTGGGACGCGCTGGAGGACGGGCGGCTAAAGCTGCTGTATATGGCGCCCGAACGTCTGGCCGCCGGATCGGCGATGGGGATGCTGCGCCGGATCAATGTAAGCCTGATCGCCGTGGACGAGGCGCATTGCGTCAGCCAGTGGGGCCATGATTTCCGCCCCGATTACCTGCGGATCGGAGAGTTGCGGCGCGCGCTGGACGTTCCGCTGGCAGCCTTTACCGCCACGGCGGATGCGGAAACGCAGGACGAGATTGTCCAGAAACTTTTCGACGGCAACCCGCCCAGCAAATTCCTGCGCGGGTTCGACCGACCCAACATCCATCTGGCCTTTGGCGCCAAGGATGGGCCGCGCAAACAAATCCTCGACTTCACTGGCGCGCGCAAAACCCAGTCCGGCATCGTCTATTGCGGCACCCGCAACAAGACCGAAGTGCTAGCGCAGGCTCTGCGCGCCGAGGGGCACAGCGCCTGTCACTATCACGGCGGGATGGAGGCCGAGGATCGCCGCATCGTCGAAACCCGTTTCGCGCGCGAGGACGGGTTGATCGTGGTCGCCACCGTGGCCTTTGGCATGGGAATCGACAAGCCTGATATCCGATGGGTTGCCCACGCGGACCTGCCCAAATCGATCGAGGCCTATTATCAGGAGATCGGCCGCGCCGGGCGCGATGGCGGCCCAGCGGAAACCCTGACCTTGTTTGGCCCCGACGACATCCGCCTGCGCCGGTCACAAATAGACGAAGGGTTGGCCCCGCCGGAACGGCGCATGGCCGATCACGCCCGCCTGAACGCCTTACTGGGGTTGGCCGAGGCGCTGAAATGTCGGCGTCAGTCCCTGCTGGGCTATTTCGGCGAACAGGCCGCGCCTTGCGGCAAATGCGACCTGTGCGACAGCCCGCCCGAAGTGTTTGACGGCACCACCCCTGTCCGTATGGCCCTGTCAGCCATCCTTCGGACCGAAGAATGGTTCGGCGCCGGTCATCTGATCGATATCCTGCTGGGCAACGAGACCGACAAGATCCGCGCCCGCTGTCACGACGCTCTGTCCACCTACGGTATCGGCAAGGAATGGTCACGCCCGCAATGGCAGGCGATTTTCCGGCAGATGATGGGGCATGATCTGATCCGCCCCGACCCGGACCGCCATGGCGCGTTGCGCATGACCGAGGCCGCCAAACCGATCCTGAAGGGTGAGGCACAGATCGATCTGCGCAAGGACACAATCCGCAAGGCGACGCGCCGACCTGCCGTCAAGGCCATGGTGGCCGAAGAAGACGCGCCACTGCTGTCGGCGCTCAAGGCCAAACGCCGCGCATTGGCCGAGGCGCAGCGCGTGCCTGCTTATGTCATCTTTCCCGACCGCACCCTGATCGAGATGGCCGAGACGCGACCGGCAACGCTGGACGATATGGCCCGGATCAGTGGGATCGGGGCAAAAAAACTGGAACGCTATGGCGCAACGTTCCTTGAAGTTCTGACAGGTGCGGTCGAAGAATTGCACCCCGCGCGCCGCAAACTGGCGGGTCGGGATCAGGGCGAGATTTATGATCGGCTGCTGGAAGTTCAATCGCAGCTGTCCCGTGGGCCGGACGGAATCGACAAACCGCTGACCTGTTCGGCGGCGCAACTGGCCAAGGTGGCTCAAATGCGGCCTGATGATCCTCGTGGTGTAGAACAAGTGCTGGGCGACCGGCGTCACGAAAGGTTTGGCGCGGCCTTTCTGGACGTGCTGCGGCAGGCGGGCTAGATACGCCCGGACAGGCAAAGAGTAGAGGGCGGATATGCTGGTAGTGATTTCCCCGGCCAAGCGGCTGGATTGGGCGGAACGGAACGTGACAGAGACAGAACCTGCCTTTCAGGACGACGCAATCCGCCTGTCGAAAACTGCCCGCAACCTGACGTTGGGTGATCTGAAAAAGCTGATGGACCTCAGCGACGATCTGGCCCGGCTAAACCGCGACCGGTACCGTGCCTTTTCTGATGCGCCTGACACCTGCGACACGCGACCGGCAGCCCTGGCCTTTGCCGGCGACACCTATCAGGGGCTCGAAGCGGCATCGCTGGACACTGACGAAATGGACTGGGCGCAGGATCATCTGCGTATCCTGTCAGGTCTATACGGCGTGCTGCGTCCGCTGGACGCGATTCAGGCCTATCGGCTGGAAATGGGCAGCAGGCTGAAGACCCGGCGCGGCAAGAATCTGTACGAATACTGGCGCGATCAGCTGAGCAAGGCGTTGAACGCGCAGACCCAGCAGGTAAACTCGGATGTTCTGGTGAACTGCGCCAGTCAGGAATATTTCGGGGCCGTCGACCTGAAGGCGTTGAAACTGCGCGTCATCACGCCGGTGTTCATGGAAGACAAGGGCGGCACCCCGAAAATTGTCAGCTTCTTTGCCAAAAAAGCCCGCGGGGCGATGGCGCGGTACGTCATCCAGCACCGACTGACAGATCCTGCCGGGTTGCTGGAATTCGACTCTGGCGGTTACGAATACCGCCCCGATCTGTCCCAACAGGACAAGCCGGTCTTTGTCCGCCCCTATTCGGTCTGATCCAACATCGTCGGGTCGTAGGCCACCAGCTCGATTGTGTTCCCTTCGGGGTCTTCGGTAAATATTCCGCGCCAACCAATCCAGCCGAAATGTTCGACCCGATAGGGCTGACCGATCTTGTCATACCAGCGCATCACCGCTTCCTGTTCGGAAAAGGGCAGCGACAGCGCGATGTGATGTAGCGACGATGCCCCGCCCGTGGTCGGCCTATCGGTCCCGGTCGGATGCAATCCCGGACGGGGTGCGGCGCTGTAGTGGAACAGGGCAAGGACCTGCGTATGGCCGCCAAACCCTTCGGCGATTTCAAAGAAGGTGATGGCGCTGTTATGATCGCCGCTCAGACGTTTCAGGCCGATCACGGTTTCATAAAATTCGACCATTGCGCCCATATCGGCGCAGCGTATCGCAATCTCTCCCAGAGCGCGGGGGTGGAAACCTCGATCATTTGTCATCTGAGGACCCTATTCCGCGGGCGCGCTTTCAGCAATGACGGGGCAGGCATCCCGGGGGCAATTGTCGACGATCATCTGAACGATCAGTTTCTTGTGCAGCGGTTTGGTCAGATAGTGGTCCAGCCCGGTTGCCAGAATGCCCTGATCGTCGCCTGCCATTGCATGGGCGGTCAGGGCCACGATAGGCACCCTGATATCCGTTCCGATCTCGCGTCTGCGAATTTCCTCGGTTGCTTGTTTGCCGTCCATCTTCGGCATTGAGATATCCATGAAAATCAGATCAGGGGCGAAGTCCTCATAGGCCTCGACCGCCTCCAACCCATCGGCGACAAAGCGCAGATCGACGTTCAAATCCTTGGTCATCTTGCTGAAGATCAGCTGATTTGTCCGGTTATCCTCGGCAGCCAGAACCCGCATACGCCGTTGATCGGCGGCGGGCATTGCGGGCGGTTCTGAGTCTTTCATCTGGGCCTGATCAGGCGGGGGCACACGATCTGGTACGCCTAGCGCTGTCAGGCGCGCGTACAACTCGGATCGGGGGATCGGTTTCTGCAGCACCCCTTCGATCAGATCGTGGGCGGGATCGGCATGAATGATACCGGGATTGGCCGACATCACCACGATTGGAAGATCGCCCCACCCCCGGTCGCGTAGCGTAGTGGCCAGTTCCAGCCCATCCATATCAGGCAGGTCATGATCGCACAGGACCAGATCAACCGTGCGACCCATCTCCGACAATGCCTCATGCCCCGACGTGCAAACCGTAACCTGCGAGCCCAGCCGCCGCAGTTGTTTGGTCAGAATGGCGCGGTTGACCTCAAGGTCTTCGACAACCAAAACGTGTCGCAGCCGGTCGGTCAGGTTGGGAGGCACGGGTTGCGGGCCTTCGGCGGTGGGCAGCGTGATGCGAAAGCCGAAACACGACCCGCGGCCGGGATCGCTTTCGACCCAGACGGTGCCAGCCATCATCGTAATCAGGCGTTTCGTGATTGCCAGACCCAGCCCGGTGCCTTCGTATTGGCGATTGCGCTCATCCTCGACCTGATTGAACTCACCAAAAATGTGCGAGATTTTGTCGCCTTCGATACCGATCCCCGTATCCTCGATGGCCACATGAATGTCGCAGCTTTGCGCATCCGAATGCGGAACGCCGGTTACGCGGATCAGCACGTGACCGTCCGAGGTGAACTTGACCGCGTTACCAACCAGATTGGTCAGGATCTGCCGCACGCGACCGGGGTCGCCGACAAACAGCGTGGGCAGGAACAGGTCATAATCCACCAACAGCGTCAGCCCCTTGTCCCGCACACTGGGTTGCAGCAGCATGGCGACCTCAAGAATGCAGCGTTCCAGATCGAATTGCTCGGGATGCAGCGCCAGCTTGTCGGCCTCGATCTTGGAATAATCCAGAACGTCGTTGATGATGACCAGCAGCGCCTCACCCGAGTTGCGGATCGTATTGACGTATAGCCTCTGTTCCTCGCTTAGCGGGGTTTCCGTCAGCAATTCGGTCATGCCGAAAATGCCGTTCATCGGCGTTCTGATCTCATGGCTCATATTGGCCAGAAACGCGGATTTCGCGCGGTTGGCGGCTTCGGCCCGATCACGGGCAGCCTGCAATTCCACCTCATGCCGGACGGACGAGGTGATGTTGAGCGCAAGACTGACCACATCGCCGCCCGACCCGCGCTGGTCGATCAGCCGGATATACTGACCGTTCCACAGCTGGATCACGATCGGCTCGGGGTTGGGACACGCCCAGCGGTTCTGAACCGCCCCGGGTTTACCGGAGACTTTTTTGCTCAAGACTCAGGCGACTTTATCAAGGGTGTTCAGGTTTGCATAGAATGCGTCCTCCAGTTCTTGTGGCGGCCGGTGCCCGATCGCGCCGTGCAGCCGCCTGTTATTGTACCAACTGACCCAGTCCAGGGTTTCCCACTCAACCTGGCCAACCGTTTTCCATGTGCCGAAGAACTCAATGACTTCGGTCTTGAACAGGCCGATGATGCTTTCTGCCAGGGCGTTGTCATAGCTGTCCCCGACGCTGCCGACCGATGCGTCGATCCCGGCCTGGGCCAACCGCTCTGTGTACCGAACCGCCAGGTATTGCGACCCCCTGTCCGAATGGTGAATGAGCCCGTCTGCCTGTGATGGTATTCGTTGGCAGATCGCCTGGTTCAGCGCGTCCAGCACGAAGCTGGTGGTCATGGACGTGGACACGCGCCAGCCCACGATCTTGCGCGCAAAGACATCAATGACAAAGGCCACGTAGACCATTCCCGCCCAGGTCGACACATAGGTGAAGTCGGAGACCCAGAGCTGGTTTGGTGCGGTGGCCGTGAACGCGCGATTGACCTTGTCTTCCGGGCAGGCCTGTGCAGGGTCCGGGATCGTGGTCTTCTTCTTGCCGCGTGTAACACCCTGCAACCCCATGACTTTCATCAGGCGTTCCACCGTGCAGCGTGCGATGTCATAGCCTTCCCGGCGCAGTTGATGCCATACCTTGCGCGCGCCATAGCGTCCCCGGCTGGCATCAAAGACGCGCCGGATTTCCCGCGCATCCTTATCGTCCTTCCTGGCCCGATCCGAGGCTTTGTCCGGGCTGCGCCGGATAGACAGACGCGCATAATAGGACGATGGCGCGATCGGCAGCACCCTGCAGATCGACCCGACACCGAACTCGTCCCGATGATTATCGATGAATGCGATCATTTCCGGAACGGGCGGTCGAGCTCCGCCTGAGCGAAATACGCGCTCGCCTTCTTCAGGATCTCATTGGCCGTGCGCAGTTCCTTGACCTCACGTTCCAGGACTTTCAGACGTGCCTTCTGCTCGCTGGTCAGCCCATCGCGTTCGCCGGCATCGCGCTCCGCCTGCTGACACCAGACTCTGAGACTGTCCGGCGAGCAGCCGAGCTTTGGCGCGATCGCGTGGTAGGCCGCGTTGTCACTGGCGTAATCCGCGCGATGATCTTTATAAAGCCGAACGCCGCGGGCGCGAAACTCAGCCGTGTACTTCGGGGGTGATTTTTTCTTCTCCATAGGGTTCATCCTTTGAGAGTTTTACTCTCCGGTAAACCCGGGGCGGTTCATTCTGCATTCTGACCTGCCAGTCGGCAATTGGTTCATCGCCGGTATCCACGATCCCCTCAGCGGTCAGAATCTCGAGGATGCGGTGATAACAGATGCCCGGTGCCACCTCATCCAGCCCCTCGAAAACGCTCAGGTAGGCAGTGTTGGCGCTGATCAGGCAATTGTTGCCATCAAAAAAGGCGAACCCGTCCTGAATGGTCTGGATCGAATGCCACAGCCGACGTTCCGCAACCTCGATCTTGGCATTGGCCACGGTCAGATCGGATTTCACCTTTTCGTTTTCACCGCGCACGGTTTCCACCTCGGCCTGCGTTTCACCGATCTGTCGGGTCAGGGCGATGGCGTGGCGCCCCAGTTCGCGGTTCGCCGCCCATAGCTCGGCCTGTTTCAGGTGCAACAACCGTTCAGCCGCCAGCCGCGCGCGGCGTTCTTGTGCAAGTTTATCGGCAAGTTTCATGGCATCGGTGATTCCGGGTCAGTTCGACCACAGAATCACGACAGAGCGTGAAAAAGTGCTTAAGCCCAAAGTCTGAGCCTAACGGCGCCCCTCGCGCAGCCATCCCGCCACCAGGAACCCGCCCGCCAGCAGCAGAACCAACCACGGCGGCAACAGCCCGGCCTGGGTGACATCCCGGGTCTCATAGGCGTTGCGCGGGGTCAGACCGATCCATCCGCGACCCGCCGCAGGCCGCCCTGCGCGCACATTGCGAATGGTGGGCAGGCCGTCTTCGACCCGGATCGAACCGCCACGCAGGCTGGTCAGGACCGGGTTCAGAACCTCATCCGTTGCAATGGTGCGTTCGAATTCTCTGGGGGCTGCGGGGCCCAGACCGATGACCGCCGACTGCTCGCCTTCCTGCAGACGATACAGACCGATCTCGGGCCCAAAATACAGCGCCTCGAACCGACCCGGAGAAATCTCTTGCAGCTCGATCTCAAGCGTTTCGCCATTGGGGCGAGTCACGGTAACGGGCCCGACCTCGTCATTCAGGGTCTGGCGAATGATGCGCATGGATTGACCGTTGGCCTCGGCCCACAGGGCCTCTTCCTCAAGCTCGGGTTCTTTCATCATCCAATGGGCCAGCCTGCGCAAAAGCTCCAGCTGCGGGCCGCCGCCTTCGAACCCGCGGCTCCACAACCAGGCATGATCCGAGGCCAAAAGGGCCACGCGCCCCTCGCCGACGCGGTCCAGAACCAGCAGCGGGCGATCTTCGATGCCTGTCATCAACAACTCACCCGAGCGGTGAGTGACATCGATCTGACGCAGCCACGCGCCCCAGTCGCCCGCATCGCCCAGATTCGAGGTCACGGGATGACGCTCGCCAGTGTCGGTGACCATCGGAACAAACCGTTCTTCGATCACGCGCACCGTAGGCTGCGCGGGCAGCATGGGGGCCAGAGGCGAGCGAAAGATGCTGTCCGCCGTGGCGAAATCAGGACCTGCCGCAATCAGAACGGCACCGCCGTCGTTGATGTAATTGGTAACGTTGTCCAGATAGATCGCAGGCAGAATGCCGCGCCGTTTGTAGCGGTCAAAGATAATCAGATCGAAATCATTGATCTTTTCCAGAAACAGCTCGCGCGTCGGGAAGGCGATCAGCGAGAGTTCGTCCACCGGCACGCCGTCCTGCTTTTCCGGCGGACGCAAGATGGTGAAATGCACCAGATCGACCGAGCTGTCGGACTTCAGCAGGTTGCGCCAGGTTCGTCCGCCCGGGTGCGGCTCGCCCGAGACCAGCAGCACACGCAAGCGGTCGCGCACACCGTTCATCTGGATCAAGGCGGTGTTGTTGCGATCCGTCAATTCGCCATCGGCCTGTGGAACGGTGAATTGAATCACATTGCGCCCGCCATGGGGCAACGTGACGGGCAATTCGACATCCACACCGATGGGAATAGTAAAGCGTTCAGGCTCGGCCCCATCCACCGATATCTCTAGCGGAGCGCTGCCAGCGCCTGCCGGGGCGGCCCCGCTGTCTTCGACGCGCAGGGTCAGTGTGATCGGTTCGTCGATAATGGCAAAGGCGGGGGCGTTGCGGACGATCAACCGGCGATCCCAATCTCCGGCGCGGCCGGTTTGCAGCAGATGCATCGGCGCGGGCAATTCGGGGGCCTGTTCGACATCATGTACCAGCCCGTCCGAGATCACGAGGATACCGGCAATGCGCGCGCGCGGCTCTTCGGCCAGGGCCGCATTCAGGGCTGCCATCACTTGCGTGCCTTCGTCGCCTTCACCATCGCTCACGCGAATGCGGCGCAGTTCGGTATTGTCGCGCGTCTCAATCCGGGCGGCCAGATCCTCAGCCGCCTGCGCGGTCTGGTCTGCGCGGTCAGACAGGGTTTGGCTGGCGCTTTCATCCTCGATCATCAGCACGATATCGGTCAGGGGGGCGCGGTCTTCGACCTGATAGACTGGGCCGGACAGGGCAGCGATCACGATCAGCGCCGCAAGGCCACGCAGGGCCCATCCAGACAGCCCGCGCCATAAGGCGAGCACCACACCGGTCAGCGCAATGGCGGCAACCCCGATCAAAACGGGCCACGGGATCAGCGGATCAAAGATGACGGTTCCGGTCATTGTCCCAACCTGTCCAGAAGGGCGGGCACGTGCACCTGATCGGATTTGTAGTTTCCGGTCAGAACATGCATCACCAGATTGACACCAAACCGGTTGGCCAGCTCGCGCTGACGTTCCCCGGCATATCCCCGGCCCACCGGCAGTAAGGCCTGCCCGTTGCTATCCACGGCCCAGGCCCCGGCCCAATCATTGCCGCCTATGACCACAGGCGTGACATTGTCGTTGAGGTTGCGAAACGGCATCCCCTCGATCTGTTCAGCATCCTGCGGCGCGGCTTCGACCCACACACCGGCACCGCCATAACGGCCCGGAAAATCTTGCAGCAGATAGAAAGCGCGGGTCAGGACGTGATCGTTTGGAACAGGCTCTAATGAAGGGATATTCAGTGGTCTGGCCAGCTGTTGCAGCTTGCGCCCATTGGGGCTGGAGGCACCGAATTCGGCGATATCCGCGTCGCGCGTATCGAACAGGATCATGCCGCCGGATCGCAGATAGGTGTTGAGCTTGGCATAGGCCTCGGCAGAAGGTTGCGGTTGATCCGGGGTGATCGGCCAGTAGAGCAGCGGAAAGAACGCCAGTTCGTCGCGTTCCAGATCAACTCCGATCGGGTCGGCAGGTTCAACAGAGGTGCGGAAATAGAGCGTTTGCGCCAGCCCGCGCATCCCGGCCAAAGCAATGTCATCGACGTCTCGGTTGCCGGTCAGCACATGGGCCAGAACCAGCTCTTGCGTGGCGCTCAGGGCAAATTCGGTATCCTCGGGTGTCTGGGCTTGCGCCTGCGGCACGATCAACAGCGCGCTCAGAACAACCGCCGCAGTGCGCGCCAGCCCCAGACGCCCGGACAAGACCAGCGAAGCGATCACATCCACCGTCAGCAGAATCAGTGCCAGGCTCAGCAACAGACCACCGATCGGGGTTTCGGTGCTGATCTCCTGCCCTCTGATCGGCACATCAGTTGGCCAGACGGCGGGGCGCAGCACAGTTTCCTCGGACAAGACATTGCGCGCCAGCTTTTCCTTGCCGCTTTCATACAGGCCGGGGCGCAGTTCGGGCCCAATCTCAGCTCCGATCAACTGTGCCCCGTCCACTCCGGGCAGGCTGCTGGCATCGGACAAGGTTCCGAACCCGTCAAGTATCTGGATCGGTTCCCACGTGGTGCCCTGCAATTGCTCGACCTGCCGGGATTTGGCGGCAGAGGCCACCGCCAGCCGGTCCAGCATTTCAACAAAAAGTCCCGACAATGGCAGGCTGGACCATTCCGCATCTGCGGTGACATGGAACAGAACGACCTGCCCCAAGCCCAGCGCCTTGCGCGTGACCAAAGGCGTGCCATCCGACAAGGACGCAATCACCCGATCCGCAAGATTAGGATCTGGTTGTGCCATTACTTGCGTGGTTACCGTCACATCCGGGGGCACCTGCAGCCCGTAGAACGGAGAGCTTTCGGGGAAAGGCGACAACCCCTTGGCTTCACCCCAGCTCATCGCGCCGCCGACAGACCGCCCGCCGCTGCGTAGCCGAACCGGCAGCAGGGCATCTTCTTCGTCGCGGCCAAGATCGCTGGCGGCCATGCGGGGACCGGCAAAGCGCAACAACAGACCGCCTTGTTCGACCCATTCGATCAGAGCCGCCTGTTCGGGATCCGCCAGTCGGGCTACGTCAGCCAGAACAATCACATCCGGGTTCGCGGGCAGAACGTCCAGCAAGCCGCCCTCGACAAAATCCGCAGTGGGGCTGAGGACCTGTGTCAGGTAATGTAGCGGAGATAACAGCTCCAACCCTTCGCGGTTGAGGGTTCCGGCGATCAAGGCAACCTCGCGGCGGCGCAGGCTGTCATCGGTCAGCGTAACCGCCCCGGCTGAACGCTGTGCCTGAATTTCGTACCTTGTGATCCGGGCGCGCAGCTCGGATGGCAACGCCAAATCGATCTGCGCCTGCATTCCCCCGCTTTCAAACGTCATATCAACGGAGTGCAGCACACGCATCGCACCGGCTGGATCACGCCCTTGCGCCAGAACCGTAATGGTGTCCGCCGGGCCGGGCGCGGCCCGTAGCGCGGTCAGTTGAATCACCCCATCCTGATAGGCAGCGGGCAGTATTGCGGTCACCGGGGCCGAGGATCGATAGACGGTCACACCGCCGCGCGCCTGCAATGCGGACAACATGTCAGCATGGCCAGCATAGTCCAGCCGGTCACTGAACCAATGGGTGTCAAACCCGCCTTCGACCTGATTTAGAGCCTGAAGGGACTGTTCGATCTGCACCTCGGTCGGTTGCCAGGCTTGCGGAATCAAACCCGGCAATCGTCCGCGCCACGCCTCGGCGGCCTGAAACACCGGAGCTTCGGGCTCAGTCAGCCGCAGGATCGACACCGGCCGACCCGCACGGCCCGCCTCGGTCAGTTGCACATCGATCTGATCCAGAACCGTGGACCAACGCGAGGCCCCGGCCCAACTGGCATCCAGAACCAACAGCAGCGGGCCCGACCCGGCCTGATCGCGCGACGGGTTGAGGACAGGTCCGGCCAGCCCGATGATGATCGCCGCCGCCGCCAGCATCCGGAGCAGCAACAGCCACCACGGGGTGCGGTCCGACACGCTCTCGTCATCCTTCAGCCCCAGCAACAGCGTGACCGCTGGGAACAACCGGCGGATCGGTGCGGGTGGTACGGCGCGCAGGATCAGCCACAGGATCGGCAGGGTCAAAAGACCCAGCAAAACCCATGGCGCGGTAAAGCCGATCCCTGCCAAAACAGTCATCGCGCGCCCCCGTCCAAGGCCCGATAGAGCCACAACAGAGCCGCTTGTGCGCTGTCACCGGTGTGGTGCACACCCAACTGCCAGCCCGTCGCGCGACAAAGCCGCGTCAGGGCATCTTTGCGGTCGGCAAGGCGGTCCAGATAGCGGTCCCGCAGGTCCCCGGCCTTCAGGGTTTCATGCCGGGCCGTGCCGCCCACGCTTTCAAAGATGGTGCGCCCGCGATAGGGAAAGGATTCCTCGCTGGGATCCAGAACTTGCAGCAGAACGCCGCGCACGCCACGGTCTGCGGCTTTGGTCAGGGCCAGTTCAACCTCGTCCAGCGGCCCCAGAAAATCAGAGATGAACACGGCACGCGCATGGGGGATCATGGCGCGGTGTTCCGGTGGAGAATAATCAACCTGTGAATCTTCGGACAATGCCTGCGCCAGACGGATGATCTGAGCATTGCCCCGGCGTGGCGGCAATGCAGTGCCGGTCAGTCCGACACGTTCCCCGCCGCGCACCAACAAAATCGCAGTGGACAGGCCGAGCAAACGCGCCTGATCGGATTTGGTTGGCAGGGTCTTTTGCGATGCAAACCGCATCGACGCGCCCTGATCGACCCACAGCATGATCGATTGCGCGATCTGCCATTCGCGTTCGCGCACAAATTGCTGATCGCCCCGCGCCGAACGGCGGTGGTCGATCATCCGGCGGCTGTCTCCGATCTGGGCAGGCCGGTATTGCCAGAAATCATCCCCCAGACCTGCACGCCGACGCCCGTGATCGCCCAGCAGAACGGTGCCTGCCAGATGCTCGGCCCGCGCCAAAAGCGGCGGCAGGCGGGACGCCTCGGCCTCGGATCTTTCGCGAAGGGTCAGCGCCGCATTCACGCCGCAGCCTCGGTGCGCACCAATCCGGCAGCGGTCGAATCGATCAGGTCGGCCAGGCTGTCACCGCGCGCGCGCGCCGCAAAGTTCAGCGCCATCCGGTGGCTGAGAACCGGGCGGGCCATGTCCATGACATCTTCGGCATTTGGCGCCAGCCGCCCCTGCAGCATGGCACGGGCACGCACGGTCATCATCAACGCCTGCGCTGCGCGTGGACCCGGGCCCCAAGCCACGGTTTCCATCACCCTCTCAGACGCGCCGGCCTCTTCGGGGCGGAAAGCGCGCACCAGATCAAGGATCAGTTCGACAACCGAATCGCCAACCGGCATCCGCCGCAGCAGAACCTGCGCCGCCAGCAACTCCTCTTTGGTGAAAATCTGGTGCGCCTCATCCTCTTCGACCCCGGTGGTGGCCAGCAGAATGTCGCGTTCGGTCTGGCGGTCGGGATATTCCACGTCGACCTGCACCAGAAAACGGTCCAGCTGCGCCTCGGGCAGGGGATAGGTGCCTTCCTGCTCAATCGGGTTCTGGGTCGCAAGCACATGGAACGGCACACCCAGATCACGGTCCTCGCCCGCCACAGTCACGGTGCGTTCCTGCATCGCCTGTAACAAGGCCGACTGGGTGCGCGGGCTGGCGCGGTTGATCTCATCCGCCATCAGCAATTCGCAGAAGATCGGGCCGGAGATAAAACGGAAATGACGGCTGCCATCCTCGGCAGTATCCAGAACTTCGGACCCCAGAATATCGGCGGGCATCAGGTCCGGCGTGAACTGGATGCGATTGCCATGCAGGCCCATCACCGTCGACAACGTCTCGACCAGTCGCGTTTTGCCAAGGCCGGGCAGACCGATCAGCAGGGCATGTCCACCGCATAGCAGCGCGGTCAGGGTCAATTCCACGACCCGTTCCTGCCCGATAAAGCGCCGGGTGATCGAGGATTTCGCCTCTTGCAGCTTGTTTTCCAACGCTTCGATCTCGGCTACGAGGTCGGCAGGTTCGGTCATGAGTTTCCCTTCCGTGGACGAATATGATTGAAGTGTATCGCGCTGTGAGGAAATGGCAAAAGCAATGAGCGGACAAAAACCCGTGAAACCTTCGCCTGATGGTTTGGCGGCATCAGTCAAAGCGACCAAAACGGCGGGTTTGCCGCCCGTACACCTGTGGAATCCTCCGTTTTGCGGCGATCTGGACATCCGGATCGCAAAAGATGGCTCATGGAGTTATTTAGGGTCATCCATCAACAGGTTCGAGCTTGTTAAGCTATTTTCTTCAATTCTTAAGAAAGAAGGCGACAATTTCTATCTGGTGACGCCGGTCGAAAAGGTGGGAATCACTGTCGAGGATGCGCCACTTCTGGCCGTTGATGTCGACCGGGCCAGAGAGGGTGAGGTTCAGACGCTGACTTTTACAACCCATGTCGGCGACACGGCGCAGGCCGGGGCCGACCATCCCATCCGAATTGTCATCGATCCGGAAACAGATGAGCCATCGACCTATGTTCTGGTTCGCGCAAACCTTGAGGCGCGTATCGACCGCAAGACATTCTATCGTCTTGTCGACATCGGCACGCATCATGATGGCTGGTTCGGCGTCTGGTCTGACGGGGTGTTCTTTCGCCTGATCCCCTCGGACAAGCTGCCGGACGACTAAGCAACCTGACGCGCGCCGCGATCCTGTGCCAGCACCACGGCCAGCGCGACGATCCCTGCGCCCAGCGCACGAGTCCAGTTCCAATCGTCGCCCAGCACCAGCATGATCAGCATGACGTAAAACGGGGTGAGGTTGATGTGGAAAGACGTCAGCGCAACGCCCAGTTTGCCGATCGACGCGACAAACAGCACCTGGCTCAACCCCATTGAAACAACTGCATAAATGAAAAGCATTCCGGCCTGCTGAATGTCCAGGGGCGCGGCCGGCATGACATCGATGCCAATCAGCGCCGCTACAAAAACAAGCAGCCCGGCCATGACCAAACCACCAATCAGCGTGATCGTTGTGCGCCCGGTCTGGCCGAGCTCGGGAAAGTCGCGCGCGGTGGCCATGCTGGACCAACAGGCCAAGGCCATCGAGACCACCGCACAGGCGGCCCCCAGCCCCAATTGCGCCGGAGCCAGCGCGCTGGTGGCGATCAGGCCGCCCACAATAGAAACCACCACGCCCAGCGCAAAATTCCACCTCAACCGCCGCGTACGCGCCATAAGCTCCAGCACTGTACCCATCAGGGGCGCGCAGGATGCGATAATCGCCACGGTTACAGGATCCGTCAGCTTTTGCGCCAGCAACAACAGGAACATGCCCAGCCCCAGACCGGTGCCGCCGACCACCATGGCGTGCCCCCACCGGGCGCGCATTATGCGACGCGGCCCGTCAATCAGCAGCCAGATCGGTACCATCACCAAAACGGCCAGCGCCAGCCGCGCGGCGAACAGGGCGATCGGCGGCCAGCTTTCCAGCAGAACCTCAGCCGCTGGCAATCCGGCGGCCCATGTCAGCATCGAGGCTACGGCCAAACCATTGCCGGACAGGGCAGTAGACCGTCCGCCAGACACACCGGCAGCGGTCCCGCGAACGGGGTCAGGGCTTATCGCCATAATGAACGGACCTTTTGTTGGCACGGCGCCGATAAAATGATTCGCCGCGTGGTTTTCAGGCTCTTTGATTTGGTTTGGCCGATCTGGTCGATTTTCGACAATCTGTCGTTTTCAGTCTCTTTCACGGAAAACGCCCTGCGGCTAAGATCACCTCACCGTAACCGAGGCCACTCATGCCCAGATTTGCCGCAAATATTTCTCTGCTCTTTGCCGAACTGCCCTATCTGGACCGGTTTGCAGCCGCTGCGCAGTCCGGGTTTGAGGCGGTTGAAATCCTGTTCCCCTACGACCTCGCCGCCAAGGAAACGCGTCGTGCCCTGCTGGCAAACGGGCTGGAGCTGGTGCTGATCAACGCGCCGCCGCCCAATTATACCGGGGCCCAGCCGGGCTATGCGGCCGTTCCAGGGGGCGAGGCGCGGTTCAGGACCGATATCGCCCGCGTTCTCAGATACGCAGGCGTTCTGCGCCCTGGACAGATCCACGTCATGTCGGGATATGCGTCCGGGCCCGGGGCGCTGGAATGCTTTGTGCGCAACCTGCAATGGGCCGCCGATCAGGCACCGCAGCAACAGTTCACGATCGAGCCGCTCAACCCGGTGTCACAGCCTGATTACTTCCTGAATGACTACGCTTTGGCGGGCGACGTTCTGGATCGCGTGAACCGGCCCAATGTCGGGCTGCAATATGACAGCTTTCACGCTCATATGATCCACGGTGACGCTATTGCCGTCTGGCAGACCTATCGCGATCGGGTCACTCACGCTCAGATCGGGGCCGCCCCGGACCGTTCGGAACCCGGGCGCGGTGAGACGGATTTCCACGCCCTGTTCGAACTGATGGATGCCGATGGGTACAGCGGCTGGGTCAGCGCGGAGTACACGCCATCTACCCCCAGAACTCAATCCTCGCTGATCTGGATGCAACAGCACCACCTGACGACCGGTCAGGCCGCAGGCCGGACCCGCTGAGAAGAGGGCCCGCCGGGCCTGATGAGCAGCGCGCCTTAGTGGGCTTCGGCCCAGTTGGCACCCTGGCCCGCGTCCACAACCAGCTTAACATCCAGCTTCACCGCCGGATCTGATGCGCCTTCCATCACGTCACGCGCGGTTCCGACAAGCTGATCCACCGCATCCTCAGCCACTTCGAACAGCAACTCGTCATGCACCTGCAACAGCATTTTCGCAGGCTGATCCTGAATGGCATCCGGCATCCGTACCATCGCGCGCCGGATCACATCCGCCGCCGTGCCCTGGATCGGCGCGTTGATTGCCGCGCGCTTGGCAAAGCCCGCGTGCGGCCCCTTGGCGTTGATCTCGGTGGTGTGGATTTTACGACCAAAAAGCGTCTGGACATAACCGTGCTCTTTCGCGAAGGCGACGGTGTCGTCCATATACCGGCGAATGCCCGGGAAACGTTCGAAATACCGGTCGATGAAACCCTGCGCCTCGGCCCGCGGAATGCGCAGGTTACGCGCCAGACCAAAGCCCGAGATGCCATAGATCACACCAAAATTGATCGCCTTGGCCTGGCGTCGAATATCCGGTGTCATCTCGTCCAGTGGCACATCGAACATCTCGGACGCGGTCATGGCGTGAATGTCCAAACCATCCGAAAACGCCTGTTTCAGAGCCTGAATATCGGCGATATGGGCCAGAATACGCAGCTCGATCTGGCTATAGTCAAGGCTGACCAGCACATTCCCCGGCTCGGCAATGAACGCCTCGCGAATGCGCCGCCCTTCTTCGGTGCGCACGGGAATGTTCTGCAGGTTCGGATCGGTCGAGGCCAAACGCCCCGTATTTGCGCCGGTGATCGAATAAGACGTGTGCACCCGGCCCGTATCTGGGTTGATATGGGTCTGCAGCGCATCCGTGTAGGTCGATTTCAGCTTGGACAGCTGCCGCCAGTCCAGCACCCGGCGCGGCAATTCATGCTCGGTCGCCAGATCCGCAAGAATATCGGCACCGGTCGAGTATTTCCCGGTTTTGCCCTTCTTGCCGCCCTCAAGCCCCATTTTGTCGAACAGAATCTCACCCAGCTGCGCCGGAGAGCCCACGTTGAAGCTCTGGCCTGCAAGCTCGTGAATCTCGGCTTCCAGCCCCGCCATTTTCTGGGCAAAGGCGTTGGACATACGCGACAGCACATCGCGGTCGACCTTGATGCCATACATCTCCATCTCGGCCAGCACCGGCACCAGCGGACGTTCCAGCGTCTCGTACACGGTGGTCACCTGCACCTGATGCAGTTGCGGCTTGAACAGCTTCCACAGGCGCAGGGTGATATCTGCGTCCTCGGTGGCATAAGCCGTCGCCTCGTCAATTGGCACCTTGTCAAAGGTGATCGCCGATTTCCCAGACCCCAAAAGCGGTTTGATCGGGATCGGCGTGTGGCTCAGGTACCGTTCGGACAGAGTGTCCATGCCATGCCCATGCTCACCACCATGCATCGCATAAGACATCAGCATCGTGTCATCAATGGGCGCGACCTGCACGCCATAGCGGGCAAAGATCTTGGCATCGTATTTCATGTTCTGCCCGATCTTCAGAATCGACGGGTCCTCGAACATCGGTTTCAGCAGGGTTAGAGCCTGTTCCAGCGGCATCTGCCCTTCGGCCAGCGCATCGGTTCCGAACAGATCATCCGTCGCGCTCTGCCGGTGGATCAACGGGATATAGCAGGCCTCGCCCGGCTCGATACACAGCGAGATACCGACCAGATCAGCAATCATTTCATTCAGACCAGTCGTCTCGGTATCCACCGCAACCCAGCCGCGTTCATAGGCCTGATCGATCCATTTCTGCAGCGCCGCCGCTTCGCGCACGCATTCGTATTTCGAAGCGTCAAAAGGAACGTTCTCGGCCTCCTGCTCCTCAACCGGCGCGGGCGCATCTGCGATCACCGGAGCCTCGGCCCCCAGTTTGTCGGCGATGCGTTTGGTCAGGGTGCGGAACTCCATCTCGGCCAGAAAGCCCAGCAGAGTTTCCGGCTCGGGGTCTTTCACCTCAAGATCGTCCAGCGTGAAATCCAGCGGAGTCTGCTCGTCCAGTTGCACCAGCTGCTTCGACATCTCGATCTGGTCGCGGTTCTCGATCAGGGTCTGACGGCGCTTGGGCTGTTTGATCTCTTCTGCGCGGTCCAGCAGGGATTCAAGATCACCATATTCGTTGATCAGCAGGGCCGCGGTCTTGACCCCGATCCCGGGCGCACCCGGCACGTTGTCGACACTGTCGCCAGCCAGCGCCTGCACGTCCACAACACGTTCCGGGCCGACGCCGAACTTTTCGATCACACCATCCCGGTCGATGCGTTTGTTCTTCATCGCATCCAGCATTTCGACCCCGCCGCCGACCAGCTGCATCAGGTCCTTGTCGGAGCTTACGATGGTCACGCGCCCACCAGCCTCGCGCGCCTGTATCGCCAGAGTGGCAATGATGTCGTCGGCCTCATAGCCCTCAAGCTCTTTGCAGGCGATATTGAACGCCTTCGTCGCCTCGCGGGTCAGCGGCATTTGTGGGCGCAGATCCTCGGGCATCGCTTCGCGGTTGGCCTTGTAGAGATCGTACAAATCATTGCGGAAGGTGTGTGAACCCTTGTCAAAGATCACCGCCACATGGGTCGGCGCGTCCGGCCCGGCGTTGTCCTCGACATATTTCTGCAGCATGTTGCAAAACCCGGACACGGCCCCAATCGGCAGCCCATCGGATTTGCGAGTCAGCGGCGGCAGCGCATGGTAGGCCCGAAAAATAAAGGCCGATCCGTCGATCAGATGCAGGTGACATCCTTTTCCGAAACTGCTCATGCGCGTTCTCCCTGTGGTCAGAGAAGGTTCTGCCACAGGGGCACGCGGGTGACCAGTCAGGAACGTTGCTTAACCGCCTAAGAGGCCATCAAAGAAATCTGAAAAACTGTGCAGCAACGCCATAATGACCAATACGCCGAGGAAGGCGAAAAACGCAAATGCGAAGAACTGAAACAGAATCGCCCCGGTGCCGATGACCATCCCAGCGATGGCGGGACGCCGCTTTTCGTGACGCAGGATGCCAACGACCGAAACGACGATTGCCAGCCCGCCCATCATCGCAACACCGATGCGTAGAAAATCATCCAGATCTCGGGCGCGGGCAACAGGTTCGGGCTGCTCCATACCTGCGGCGGCGCGCAAGGTCGACTTGCCGATTTCAGCTGCCAGTTCGCCCAGCGACACACCCGTGGATTGCTGAGGTGCAAACGGGCCAGCCCAGAACACAAACAAGGCCGCAAACAACGCCATGGACGCGACGCAAAACCCGATCCAGCCGAATACCGGGTTCGCAGTGTCAGGGGCAGTCATATCAGTCATCACACACACCTTCTATGGCAGCACCAACGCACTACCATCAAAAACGCGGCGAGATTTGGGCGAAACCCAACCGGGTATGCAATCAGCCCTGCTCTGTGCCCTTCAGAACATATTTGCAATCGCAATAGGGGCATTCGACCCAACCGGTATCTTCGGGGATCTGCAGCCAGACACGCGGATGGCCCAGCGCGCCTTCGCCGCCATCACAGGCGACACGGGCGGTTTCGACAATCTTGGTTTCCGGCGCTTCGATGGTCACGGCTGGCGATCCTTCACTGGTTGTCGGCCTCGCGGGCATGCTTTAGGTGCGTTTATGAGCGATGATCAAACCGGGGGCAAGTGCCACATGGCCGATGCGGCAATCAGAATCCAAGGGCTGCGCAAGACCTATCGCGGCAGCAAGGGACAGCCCGAAAAGCAGGCGCTGAAAGGTATTGATCTGACTGTCCCGCGCGGGTCGGTTTTTGGCCTGCTGGGCCCGAACGGGGCGGGGAAATCGACGTTGATCAACATCCTAGCGGGGCTGGTCGTGAAATCGGCGGGTGCTGTGTCGATCTGGGGCTTCGATCAGGACCAGAACCTGCGGCAGTCGCGCGCGGCCATCGGGGTAATGCCGCAAGAGCTGAACCTGGACCCGTTCTTTAGCCCGCGTGGCGCGTTAGAGGTTCAGGCCGGCCTTTACGGCGTGCCCAAATCCGAACGACGCAGTGACGAGATTCTGGATCTTGTCGGCCTCAGCGACAAGGCCGAAGCTTATGCCCGCACCCTGTCGGGCGGGATGCGGCGGCGGCTGTTGCTGGCCAAGGCGCTGGTGCATCACCCCAAGATTCTGGTGCTGGACGAACCCACCGCCGGCGTGGATATCGAGCTGCGCCAGATGCTGTGGGCCAATGTCCGCAAGCTGAACGATCAGGGCATGACCATCATTCTGACCACCCACTACCTGGAAGAAGCACAAGAAATGTGCGACGAAATCGCCATCATCAATCATGGTGAAAAGGTTACTCAGGACAGCACTGCCAACCTGCTGGGCCGGATGGACAGCCGCACCATGGTAATCGTGCCGGATTGCGCGGTGACCGGTTTGCCGCAAGCCGATGGTGTTCAGGCGACATTGCGCACGGATGGCAGCCTGGCCTTACATTATCACAGCAAAACAACCAGCGCCGAACAGGTTCTGGAATCCGTTCGGCAGGCTGGCATCCGCATCCGCGATGTCCGCACCGAAGAGGCGGATCTTGAGGATGTGTTTCTCGCACTGACCTCAAGCCGTGCCAATGAGCTTTCTACAGACGACTACGATCAGCCACGCCGGGGCCTGCATCGCGTCAAGCTTTAGCTGCGATCAATCCTTGCCTGATAACAGTTGTTTCGGGCGGACCGGACATGGATATACGCGATGTCGGGACGGGCGAATATCCCGGCGATCGCTTCGCTGATCTGATCAGTGGGCGTGATCGCCCCGGTGCCATAGACGATCCGATCATCCGCGCCATACCCCTTGATCAGATAGTCGGGGGATGTGGTCAGAATTTCTGGCAATTCTTCACCCTCGTACCGTTTGCACGGCGCGGCGCACAGAAAGATCGGGCCGGTTTCTGCATAAGGTTGTGTCTCTGAAAAGGGGCGATGCGCCAGTATCAGCATCTCGCCCCCTTCGGGAATGTTCTGCAGACAATGGCGGCAAGGGTTTGCTGCGCCGGTCGAAACGGCGCGCTCGGGCGTAGCGCCATAGGCGTCCTTGCCACCCGCCTGAAGCGCGCGGACCTCGTCGGTGGGCAATGCGGTGATCTTGAACATCTCGGGTCTCCTTTTTTTCAGACCATGCCCACCCGATCAGACCCATGCGACCCGTTTCCTGCGCAAAGGACTCGGAAAAAGAACAAAACGTGAATATAATAGGGAATCGTCATGTATGCCGAACTGTCGATCACGTCGAATTTCACCTTCCTCACCGGGGCGTCCCACCCCGAGGAGTATATGGAACGTGCCGTCACCCTGGGCCTGCCCGCCATCGCGATTGCCGACGACAACTCGGTCGCCGGGATCGTCCGCGCCCATACGCAAGGGAGAGAGATTGCCCGCAAGGTGCGCGAACGGGCAGAGTGGGATGCGCAGAACACACCCGTAGGCCCACCTTGTCCTGACCACATCCCGAAACCACCCTCCTACCCCGTCCATGCGGTGCCGCGCCTGATCCCCGCAGCGCGGCTGATTTTTACCGATGCACCCACCGTCACCGCCCTGCCCCTGAACCGGCGAGGTTGGGCCAACCTGTGCCGTATCCTGTCGGTCGGCCGCCTGCGCGCCGAGAAAGGCGACTGCATCCTGCACCTGTCCGACCTGCTAAAGTTTTCCGACGGCCTCCACCTGCTGCTCTGGCCACAGGCGACCCCGCCTCCGGGCGGCGCGGTCGGATGGCAGACACAGGCGCAACAGCTGACGCGCCGCTTTGCCGGGCGGATGCATCTGTTGATGCACCCCCGGTATGATGGTGCCGACAGCCCATATTTCAGTTTATTAGAGACTGAATCAAAGCAACTCGGCATCCCCACACTCGCCAGCGCCATGCCGCTGATGCATCACGGCACGCGCCGCAAGCTGGCGGATGTGCTGACCGCTATCCGCCTGCGCCGCAAAGTGGACGCGCTAGGCCGCGACGCGCTGGCCAATGGCGAACAGCGCCTGCGGTCCAAGGCCGAAATGCTGCGGATTTTCAAAGGGCATGAGGGCGCCGTCATGCGGGCCCATGACCTCAGCGAGCAACTCAAATTCTCGCTGGATGAGCTGCGCTATGAATACCCCAGCGAGGGCGGCGAACAGGAAACCCCAACCCAACGCCTGCATCGTTTGGCGCAGGAAGGGTTGGCCTGGCGCTATCCGGCAGGCGCCTCGGACAAGGTCAAAAAGATGCTGGCGCATGAGCTGGCCCTGATCGGCAAGCTGAAATACGAGCCCTATTTCCTGACCGTCCGCGATATCGTGAAATTCGCCCGCTCGCGCGACATCCTATGTCAGGGGCGCGGGTCGGCGGCCAATTCGGTGGTCTGCTTCTGCCTCGGCATCACCGAGGTCAGCCCCGAGATGGGCACCATGGTCTTTGAACGCTTCGTGTCCGAGGCGCGGGATGAGCCCCCCGATATCGACGTGGATTTCGAACATGAACGCCGCGAAGAGGTGATCCAGCATATCTATGACCGCTATGGCCGCCACCGTGCGGGCCTGTGTGCCACCGTCGTACACTATCGCGGCAAGCGGGCCATCCGTGAGGTCGGACGTGCGATGGGGCTGACCGAAGACACCATCTCGGCGCTCTCATCCCAGCTCTGGGGTTTCTTCTCAGCCTCGGGGCTTGAAGCCCAACGCATGCGTGAAATCGGCCTTGACCCCGAGGATCGGCGGCTAAAACAGACTCTAATGCTGGTCTATGAGATCGACGGCTTTCCGCGTCATCTCTCACAACACGTCGGCGGTTTCATCATCACCGAGGGGCGTTTGGACGAGCTTGTCCCCATCGAAAACGCCACCATGGAGGACAGAACGGTCATCTGCTGGGACAAGGACGACATCGACACGCTTGGTATCCTCAAGGTCGATGTGCTGAGCCTTGGAATGCTCACCTGTATCCGCAAAGCGTTTGACCTGATCGGGCAACACCACCAGACCAGCTATACCCTGGCCACCCTGCCGCCCGAGGATCCGGTGGTCTACGACATGCTGTGCAAGGCCGACAGTATCGGCGTGTTTCAGGTGGAAAGCCGGGCGCAGATGAATTTCCTGCCCCGGATGCGGCCGCGCAATTTCTATGATCTGGTGATCGAGGTCGCCATCATCCGCCCCGGCCCCATACAGGGCGACATGGTCCACCCTTATATCCGCCGCCGCAATGGCGAGGAGGAGGTCAGCTTCCCCTCGGACGCATTGGGTGAGGTGCTGGGCAAAACGCTGGGCGTGCCGCTGTTCCAGGAACAGGCGATGCAGATCGCCATCGTTGGCGCAGGCTTTACGCCGGAACAGGCTGACCGGCTGCGGCGTTCGCTGGCAACCTTCAAGAAGCATGGCAATGTCAGCGAATTCCGCGCGCTGTTCCTGCGTGGCATGAAACGCAACGGCTATGACAATGACTTTGCCGAGCGGTGTTTTTCGCAGATCGAAGGCTTTGGGTCCTACGGTTTCCCCGAAAGCCACGCGGCCAGCTTTGCGCTGCTGGTCTATGCCTCGGCCTGGATCAAATGCCACCACCCCGGCATCTTCGCCTGCGCGCTGCTGAACTCGCAACCGATGGGGTTCTATGCGCCCGCCCAGATCGTGCGCGATGCGCGTGAACACGGGGTTCAGGTGCGCCCGGTCTGCATCAACGCCAGTTTCTGGGACAATGTGATGGAGCCCGACGGCCATGGCGGGCTGGCCTTGCGGCTGGGTTTCCGCCAGATCAAGGGGCTGAGCGAAGAGGATGCCAGTTGGCTGACCGCGGCGCGCGGCAACGGCTACCATCAGGTCGATGATGTCTGGCGCCGCGCGGGCCTCGGCCCCTCGGTGATCGAGCGGCTGGCCGAAGCCGATGCCTTCGCCACCTGCGACCTGACCCGGCGCGAGGCGCTGTGGCAGGCCAAAGCGATTGCCACAGCCAAACCGCTGCCGCTGTTTTCGCAGGATCTGGAGGGCGAGGCGCTGGACGAGCCCGAGGCCTATCTGCCGCAGATGACACTGGGCGAACAGGTGGTCGAGGATTACGTGGCCACCCGCCTCAGCCTCAAGGCGCACCCGGTTGCCCTGTTGCGACATATTCTGACACCGGATGGGCGCGACAAAACCACCCCTGTAGCATGACTGCACAACCGGATATGGCCCTAAACAGAGTCGAAATCCAAGGCCGCCATGAGCAGACCAATCCTTCCCCCGCGCTTTCCCGCCACCCCCGAGCAGATCAGCGCGCAAGTCAGTGCCTTCTATGCCCGCGTTCGGCAGGACAAACTGCTGGGCCCGGTTTTCGCCAACCACGTCACCGACTGGCCCACGCATGAGGACAAAATCGCCGCCTTCTGGCGCAACGCCATCCTGTTCGAGCGCAGCTATGACGGCAACCCGCAGCGCGTTCACATCGAACGGCCGGACGTAAAACCCGAAATGTTCGCCCACTGGCTTGACCTGTTCGAAGAGGTCGCCACCCAAACGCTGCCATCGGAAACCGCCACGCCCTGGATTGCTCTGGCCCGGCGCATCGGTGTGGGGATGAAAGCAGGTGTGCAATCTGCACGCCAGCCCAAGGATGCGCCACCGATCCTGCGATGATCTCAGATCATGGCCGGTTTGATATGTTAGCGGTAAATTAGGGGCTACACGCCTTGGCAAAATCGGTTTAATCAATGGTAACGACAGCCCGGAGCAACATCCGCGCTGCTATGGCAGACCGCCGCCACACCGATCATTGTCCGAGGCCACACAGATGAGCGCTCAAAACACCACCCTCCGGGGACTTGGCTTTGCATTTCTGGGATTCGCCGTCTTTGCCAGCCATGATGCGCTGATCAAGGTGTTGGGCGGCACTTATTCCGTGCTGCAGATCATCTTTTTCGCCACGCTGTTTTCCTTTGTGCCGATGGCGGTCACCATTCTGACCGACCGGTCGAAAGGCAATTTCCTCCCTCGCCACCCGTGGCTGGTGCTGCTGCGGTCTGCTCTCATGGTGACGGGAATGTCCTGCGCCTTCTACGCCTTTTCCGTAATGCCGCTGGCCGAGGTCTATTCGCTGCTGTTTTCCTTTCTCCTGATCGTCACGGTCCTGTCGATCCCGATTCTGGGCGAAGTGGTCCGGGCACAGCGTTGGGCCGCGGTTGGCGTTGGATTGATCGGCGTTCTGATCGTGTTGCGCCCCGGCACCACCGACATCACGCTGGGCCATCTGGCGGCCCTGGCCGCCGCCTTTTGCAGCGCCTTTGCATCCGTTCTGGTGCGCAAGATCGGCAACGAGGAGCGATCAGCCGTTCTGATCCTCTATCCGCTGTTGCTAGCCATTGGTGTTATGAGCCTTGCGCAACCTGCGGTCTATCAACCGCCGTCACTGTTGCATCTGGGTATGATGGCCTTGGTCGGTGTGTTCTCGGTGATTGCGCAACACCTGATCATCCTCGCCTATCGCGCCGCGCCTGCCGGGGTCGTTGCACCCAGCCAGTACAGCCAGATCATCTGGGCCACGCTGTTCGGCATGATCTTTTTTGGCGAAAGACCGGACATTTGGGTCGCCGTCGGGGCCAGCATCATCATTGCCTCCGGCGTCTTTGTAGTCTGGCGCGAAAGCCGGTCGAACGCGTCAGCCAATACACCGGTTCTACGGGTCCGTTCACCGCGCGCGGATACAGGGGCCTCGCGACCGGGGGAATGAAAAACCCCCGGTATAGAGCCTTAGTAAACGACCACCGACCGGATGCTTTCACCCTTATGCATCAGGTCAAAGCCGTGGTTGATGTCGTCCAGACCCATTGTGTGGGTGATCATCGGGTCGATCTCGATCTTGCCGTCCATATACCAGTCGACGATCTTCGGCACGTCAGTCCGTCCCCGAGCGCCGCCAAAGGCGGTGCCACGCCACGACCGGCCTGTGACCAGTTGGAACGGACGGGTTGAGATTTCAGCCCCCGCTGGCGCCACGCCGATGATGATCGATTCACCCCAGCCCTTATGCGCCGATTCCAGCGCCGTGCGCATTACGCCGACATTGCCGGTGGCGTCAAAAGTATAGTCCGCTCCGCCCTTGGTCAGGTTGACCAGATACGGCACCAGATCGCCCTCGACCTCTTTCGGGTTCACGAAATCGGTCATGCCAAACTTTGTTGCCATTTCAACCTTGGATGGGTTCAGGTCAACACCGACGATCTGGTCGGCCCCGGCCAGCCGCAAGCCCTGGATCACGTTCAGGCCGATACCACCCAGACCGAACACGATGGCGCGGCTGCCAATCTCGACTTTGGCGGTGTTGATCACCGCACCGATCCCTGTGGTCACGCCGCAGCCGATGTAACAGATCTTGTCGAACGGCGCGTCAGGGCGCACCTTGGCCAGTGCAATCTCGGGCAGGACCGTGTGGTTGGCAAAGGTCGAGCAGCCCATGTAATGCAGGATCGGATCACCATCCAGCGTCGAAAAGCGCGAGGTTCCGTCGGGCATCAGACCCTGACCTTGGGTTTCGCGGATCGCCTGACACAGGTTGGTCTTGGGATGCAGGCAGTACTCGCATTCGCGGCATTCAGGCGTGTAAAGCGGGATCACGTGATCGCCGGGCTTCAGGCTGGTCACCCCGGGGCCGACCTCGACCACCACACCGGCGCCTTCATGGCCCAGAATGGCCGGGAACAGGCCTTCGGGGTCTGCCCCCGACAGGGTGAATTCGTCGGTATGGCAGATGCCGGTGGCCTTGACCTCGACCAGAACTTCGCCGGCGCGCGGGCCTTCGAGGTTCACCTCCATCACTTCCAAAGGTTTGCCTGCCTGAACGGCGACGGCGGCACGCGTACGCATGTGCATTTCTCCCTGTCTGTTTTGCCTTGACCCTGCGTCAAATGCAGGGTGTTTTCAACTGCGCTTTGGTGGCAGATCAGCTAATTATTTGATATTGCAGAAACGACATTGTCAGAATGAGGACCGCCAATGCACCGTTTTATTCCGATCCTAACCCTTCTGGCAGCCTGTGCGGATACCAACATTCCCCAAGACGTTGCCGCCACGCCTGACGCCGCCCCGGTTGATCTGGCCTTTTGTCGGGGCGAGGCGTTTGCCGATACCGTTGGCCAGCAGGTTTCGTCCATTCAGGCGGACCTGCCCGAGCGGGCGCGTGTTCTGGGCCCGGATGACATTGCCACGCAGGATTACCGCATCGACCGGCTGAACGTCTATGTAAACGGGGCCGGTGTGATTCAACGACTGACCTGCGGGTAAGCGTAGACTCGGGGCACGATTCTCATTTAAGAACAAAATGAGAACATTTTGATATCTGCCGATGCCCAAACGCCGAATACTCTCGCTATGGTTTCCCCGACTGGGGGCTGAACGGCTGGTCCGCGCCGCGCGGGGCCTGCACGATGGGCCTTTGGCCGTGGTGGCGGAACAGTCGAACATGCAGGTTGTCACCTCGCTGAATACCCAAGCTCAGGCCGCCGGGCTGCGCGTTGGCCAGCCTGTGCGTGATGCCCATGCCATGTGCGCCAGCCTGATCACCCGTCCGCGCAACGCCCCGGCCGAGGCCGCGTTCCTGACCGCATTGCGCCGCTGGGCGGGCAAGTTCAGCCCGTGGGTGGCCGAAGAGGCCCCGGACGGGTTGATCGTCGACCTGTCGGGCTGTGCTCATCTGTTCGGGGGTGAAGAGGCACTGCTGAGCGTCCTGGAAACCGATTGCGCCGATATGGGGCTGAGCGTGCAGATGGGCATCGCCGACACGCTGGGCGCAGCCTGGGCGCTGGCGCGGTACGCGGGGCAAGAGGCCACATCTGATCGCAATGGCGACGCCATCAGCCAAGAGGCGCGCGCCACCCGTGCCCGGGCTGGCAAAAGGCGGCATTGGACCAAAGGCGGGGCCGCACCGCAGGTAGTGGCTTTGGGCGGTGGTGCGCGCATAGCCGCGCCGGGGCAAGCCTATGGCGCGCTCAGCCCGCTGCCCATTGCGGCGCTGCGGCTTGAGGATCAGGTGGTGGCACAGCTGAACCGGTTGGGTCTGCGTCGGATCGGCGATCTGCTGGGCCAACCCCGCGCCAGCCTTGCGCGGCGGTTCGGACGGGGGCTGGTGATGCGGCTGGATCAGGCCATGGGCAGCGCGCCCGAGCCGGTCTCACCCGCGCGTCCGTCGCATCACTTTGCGGTGCGAATGACCCTGCCCAATCCGATCGGGTTGATTGAGGATGTGATGGCCGCCATCGACCGGGTTCTGCCGACGCTCTGCGCCAAGCTGGAAGAGAAAGGCCGTGGTGTCCGCACCCTGCGGCTCGAGGCGCATCGCGCCGATCAGGCCGCCGAGGTTATCGAGGTCGGCCTGGCCCGCCCGACCTTCGATAAACATCGCATTCGCCCTTTGTTAGAGATGAAATTAGACAAGCTCGATGCGGGGTATGGCATCGACATGCTGCGGCTTGAAGCGATCCAGTCCGAGCCCATCCATGCCCGCACGGTGGCCGGCCATGCCGAGGCGCGCCGCGTGGCCCGCAATCGCCTTGACGGTAACACGGCCGTGGACGATCTGATCGGCAAGCTGGGCGCTCGGGTGGGGCTGGAGGCGATCACACGACGTCACCCCGCAGCCTCGCATATCCCCGAGAAGACCGCGCAGACGCTGGCCGCCGCGTGGTCGGAACCGGCGCGCGACTGGCCTGCCCCGCCGCACCCGCGGCCCCTGCAGATGTGGCAGCCCGAGCCGGTGATGGCCCCGGAAACCCCCGACATTCCCGCCGCGTTCCGCTGGCGTGGCCGCGACTGGCAACTGGCGCAGGCCACCGGCCCGGAACGGATCGCGCCGGAATGGTGGCTGGATGATCCCAACTGGCGCAGCGGCGTGCGCGATTACTGGGTGGTGGTGACCGAACAGGGTGAGCGGCTGTGGCTGTTTTACGGCCATGGCGGCACCATGTCGGCGGGCTGGTTCTGTCAGGGATTGTTTGGTTAGACTCTATTTTCCACGATAGACCAACAGATCGGGCAGATAATCGATCAGGCGGACCACCCAGGAAAACGGGGCTGGAAAATCGGTGCGAAAGCGGCGGCACGACATTGCCCTGACCACCCGGTCCGCCGCATCTTCGGGTGTCATCAGCATCGGCATCCGGAACCTGTTCTTTTCGGTCAGGCGGGTCTCAATAAAGCCCGGATTGACAATGCGCACCGTCACACCGGTACCCGCCAGATCATGCCGCATGGTTTCCGCCAGCGAAATCAGCGCCGCCTTGCTGGCCCCATACCCAATGGCCGAAGGCAGCCCATGATACCCCGCAAGCGAGCCGATCAGCGTAACCTCACCGCGCCCGGCTTTGACAAAACCCGGAACAGTTTCCCCCAGCACCCGCAGGGCACCCAGATAGTTCACATCGCTCATGGCCAGCGCAGCCTCGGTATCCCACTCCACCGCCTACTCGATTCACACATTTCCAGCGATCCCATATCCGAGTTGGATTGACCTAAATTGATAGAGACCGCGCAACATAACCACGGGGCCCGGTTTCCCATAATATCCGGTCCAGCCACCGAGACGGGCGCACACCCAGACTGCAAAGGCGAGCGACCCCTTTGGATGCGGGTTTTTCTGCTTTTCGGTCTTACCTTCAAGCGAAGCGGATACGGCCTCAAGGACCGGTTGATCCTGCGCCTCGAATACATCCTCCAGCAGGCGTTTGCCTGCGCCATCCCGGTCCTGCACGAGCTGCATGCAGGATATCCCCGCGATAAGCGTCATTGCGCAAAGAGTTTTGAAGGGTGCGGGCTCCATAGACACGTTTTCGATGTCGAAACCTTTGGTCTTAATGGTCCGGAAAACCTGCTCAATGACCCAGCGCCGACGGTAGAGTTGAGTGATCCATCGTGCCTGTTCGAATGTTTCGACCCGATGGCTGGTCAGCAGGCGCCAACGTGCAGGCTGCACACCTACTGGCGGGTCGATTTCTCGCGCCTCAACGATGTAGACGGACGTGCTGGCGGGAACGCCTTGTTCAATCGGTCTGTTTTTGGGGTGCGGCAGGGTAACGCAAGCGAAACGAACGCCAATCCGGGCCGTGCGCTTCTTCTGCCCGGGTCGCGCGGGCAACTCGACCGTATGTTCTTGCTGCGGCGTGCCCTCAAGGCTGAAAAAGAGCTTGCCTGTATCATCGGAAAGATTGAGATCATGGGACGCTCGGACCAGGACGTCCACGCCTTTTGGGCGGCATGCAAACATCTCGAAGATGTCCCCTTCACGGTCGGCTATAACCGTGACATTCGCAGCCGCGTTCAGAACGGCGGCACTAGTTTGCATGCTTTCAAGCCAGCGATAGCTCTCTTTTTCACGAAGAGGTCGATTTTTGGGCGGCTTCTTGCGGCCGCCAGAGCGTTCAATGAGTTGCATGTCAACCGCTCCGAGCAACGTGCCCTGTTCGGCCTCCACCGCGATCGTAGCATGGCCGACAATGCAGTTTCCCGACCCATCATCACGAAAGCTCGTTGTGTCTTGAATCGCCAGAACATGCAGACCGTCAACGCGCCCGGACGTGACCTTCCCGGCCTTTTCGACAATCTTTTTCACTGTCACCTTCTCGTTCCTCAAAAACCGACCAAAGCGAACCTCACCTGCGCGATTGCCGCCGACGCTACGCACCGAAATACCACGAGGACCGACCTCGACAAGACGACCATGCAAAAAGCGTTCAGCCTGATCCAAACGACAATCACCAAAATGCGAACTCGAGTTTTGCATCTCTACCCCCTTGAAACAGCAAGACAGGAGATAGAACCGATATGACAAAACGGCAAGGTTCAGAACCTAATTCCGCGTGCGGGAAAAGATGTGTGCATACAGTAGACTCCACCGCGCGCATGGGATCATAAGCCCCTGCGTTATAGACCAGCCCGTCGATCTCTCCGGCCTCGACCACAGCGCGGCGAACCGAGTCTAAATCGGTCACATCCATCGGAATTGCCCGCGCATTGGGCAAGCGGTCGCAAATCTGGTCCAGCCGCGTAGCGTTGCGGGCCGACAAGATCAGATGCGCGCCTTGATGGTTCAGCGCCTCGGCCAGCGCCCGGCCCAGCCCTTCGCTTGCACCGATGATCCAATAGGTTTTCCCGTCAAAGCCGCTCATGCTTGGGTCATCCGGTGTGTCGGGGGCAGCAGACCCGGACAATGTGTTTGTGTTGATTTGGACATGTCAGGGGTTTTACGTCCAGGCACCTCAGGTGGATCACGTCAAACTTTGTAAAACCAGCCCAGCACCGCGGATCATGGAACAGTTGGGAAAATAATCTAACGTAATTGATCCGCGCCGGTCCCGGCTGCGTATCCCTTTGTAAAATGTCGCACAAAGAGGGTCACATGTTCGACGAAACACGGGGCGTACGCAAGAAGATCGCAATTGTAGGTGCAGGCATATCCGGTCTATCCGCAGCTTACTATCTGTCCAAAAACCATGATGTCACGGTATTCGAGGCCGAGCCCCGGCTGGGCGGCCACGCCCGCACGGTGATGGCGGGCAGGAACGGAGATCAGCCCGTCGATACCGGGTTCATCGTCTTCAACTATGCCACCTACCCCCATTTGACTCGGCTGTTCAATGAGTTGAACGTACCAGTCACCCAAAGCGAGATGAGCTTTGGCGCTACAATCGACAATGGTCGGATCGAGTACGGCTTGAACAACCTGCGCACGTTGACGGCACAGAAACGCAATCTGGCGCGCCCGGCCTATTACAGGATGATCGCTGATATCCTGCGATTCGGCAAAGAGGCGCCGGACGCTGCACAGGACGATGACACCACCATCGGAGAGCTTGTCGATCAGCTGCGTCTGGGTCACTGGTTCCGCCACAATTACCTGATGCCGATGTGCGGCGCGATCTGGTCCACACCGACGGAATTTGTCGATCAGTTCCCGGCGCGGTCACTGGTGCAGTTCTTTCGCAATCACGCCCTGCTAGCCAGCGACCGAGCCCAGCAGCACCAATGGTGGACGGTCAAGGGCGGAAGTATAGAATATGTACGCCGGATCGAGGCCGCCCTGCGCGCGCGGGTCCGATATTCGGCTAGCCGCGCCGGTTGACCGCATTCAACGGGACGAATTGGGCGTCACGATCTATAGTCAAGGTCAGGCAGATCTGTTTGACGAGATTATTCTGGCCACCCATTCTGATCAGTCACTGGCCGTTCTGGGCGACGCCGCAACGCCCGCAGAAACCGCGGCGTTAGGTGCAATCCGGTATCAGCCGAACAGGGCCTATTTGCATTGCGACCCCGGCCAGATGCCCCGGCGCCGTGCCTGCTGGTCCAGTTGGACCTATCGTTCGAATGGCGGCAATGTCGGCGTCACCTATTG
>CAXXPZ010000086.1:0-6481 GCA_963422555.2 uncultured Ruegeria sp. | reverse complement strand
CGCGCCGCAATCGCATCATCTCGGGTCTGGCGCAGGCCGTAGTCGTGATCGAAGCGGCCGCAAAGTCCGGCAGTCTGATCACGGCGCGCGATGCGTTGGATCAGGGGCGCGAGGTTCTGGCCGTTCCGGGCCACCCGTTCGACGCGCGCGCCGCCGGATGTAACATGCTGATCCGCGACGGTGCCACGTTGGTCCGTTCCGCCCAGGATGTGATCGAAGCTTTGCCCCCAAGCCAGACCGACCTGTTCCCACCTGACGACACCCCGGCCCTGCCTGACCGCGTTTCGGGCTCGGCAGAAAACCTGCACCACGCGATTCTGACGCGGCTTGGGCCGTCTCCGATTGCCGAGGATCAATTGATCCGCGATGTCGCCATTCCTGCCAGTGAAATCGGTCCTGTCCTGGTGGACCTTGAACTTGACGGGTGAATCCAGCGTCAGCCGGGGGGATTGCTGTCGTTGGGGGCCTAGCTGATAGGCAACGGCATCATCAAACCGCCTCTCAATGCCCACCCTTTTTGCATAGTCGTCTGAAAAAACAGGGCTTTTCAGGGAATTCAAGGAACGCATTGACAATTCCGTCTTGCCTCACACATTTTGCACGACCATAGAAGGCGTCAAATTCGTCGAGCGAGGTTTTCCCCTAAATGCCCGTAGTTGTTGTAGAATCTCCGGCCAAGGCAAAAACGATCAATAAATATCTTGGCCCGAACTACACGGTTCTGGCCTCATACGGTCATGTCCGGGACTTGCCGCCAAAGGATGGATCGGTCGATACAGATGACGATTTCGCGATGACATGGGAGGTCGGAAACGACAGCCGCAAACATGTCAAAGCCATCGCCGACGCGCTGAAAGAAGACAACGCCCTGATCCTCGCGACCGACCCCGACCGCGAGGGCGAAGCGATCAGCTGGCACCTGCAGGAGGCGCTGACCAAGCGCCGCTCGATCAAAAAAGACACGCCGGTCAGCCGCGTGACCTTCAACGCCATCACCAAAGAGGCGGTGACCGACGCGATGCAGAACCCCCGCCAGGTCGACATGCCGCTGGTCGAGGCTTATTTGGCCCGCCGCGCGCTGGACTATCTTGTGGGCTTCAATTTGTCGCCCGTCCTGTGGCGCAAGCTGCCGGGTGCAAAATCCGCGGGCCGGGTGCAATCGGTTTGCCTGCGCCTGATCGTCGAGCGCGAGATGGAGATCGAGGCATTCAAGCCAGTAGAATACTGGTCCGTTCGGGCGGTGTTCGAAACGCCGCGTGGTCAAACCTATGAGGCGCGTCTGGTCACGCTGGCCGGTAAAAAGCTGGACAAGCACGATCTGGCAAATGCCACGCTGGCCGAACTGGCCGTGCAGGCGATCACCAGCCGTTCGCTGAGTGTTACCTCGGTCGAGGCCAAGCCTGCCGCCCGCAACCCCAGCGCGCCGTTCATGACCTCGACCCTGCAGCAAGAGGCCAGCCGCAAGTTCGGCATGGGTGCGCGCCACGCGATGCAAGTGGCGCAGCGGTTGTATGAGGCGGGATACATTACGTATATGCGAACCGATGGCATCGACATGGCGCCCGAGGCTGTTACGGCCACGCGAGACACCATCGCCGACCGCTATGGCCCGGAATATGTGCCGGACAGCCCGCGCATGTATAAAAACAAGGCCAAGAACGCGCAGGAAGCCCACGAATGTATCCGCCCCACGGATATGACCCGCGATGCCAAGGCGCTGAAAGTAACGGATGAAGATCAACGCAAGCTGTATGATCTGATCTGGAAACGCACCATTGCTTGCCAGATGGCCGCCGCGCGTCTTGAGCGTACTACAGTCGAGATCGGCAGCGATGACGGTCAGGTTGGCCTGCGTGCCACCGGTCAGGTAGTGATGTTCGACGGGTTCATGCGTGTCTATGAAGAAGGCCGCGATGACGTAGCTGACGAGGATGACAAGCGCCTGCCCCAGATCATGCAGGGTGATCCGGCGCGGTTTGCCAAAACCTCGCTGCGCGACCAGTTCACCAAGGCCACCAGTGACAGCGGAGACCGTGTCGCGAAGGAAGCGATTCTGGCCGACAATGAATCCGTTCTGGCACTGCAGCACCACACCCAGCCCCCGCCCCGGTATACCGAGGCGACGCTGGTCAAACGGATGGAGGAGCTTGGGATCGGGCGCCCGTCCACCTATGCCTCGATCGTTACCACGATTCAGGACCGTGAATATGTGCGCAAGGACAAGAACCGGCTGATCCCCGAGGAAAAGGGCCGGATCGTCACGATCTTTCTGCTGAATTTCTTCCGTCAATATGTAGGCTACGAATTCACCGCCAATCTGGAAGAACAGTTGGATGACGTCAGCGCCGGTGGTCGCGACTACAAAGAGCTGTTGAGCAAATTCTGGCGCGATTTTTCGGCCGCAATTGGCGAGACGTCGGAATTGCGCATCTCGGAAGTGTTGGACAAGCTGGACGAGGCGCTGGCGCCTCAGCTCTATCCGCCGCGCGAAGATGGATCTGATCCGCGCATCTGCCCGAAATGCGGTCAGGGGCAGTTGCACCTGAAAACCTCGCGCACAGGTGGGTTCGTGGGTTGCGGCAATTACCCCGAATGCACCTATACCCGCCCCATCGCGGGCGAAGGCGCGCAGGGCGAAGAGCGGCTGCTGGGCGAAGATGCCGGGGATGAGATCTGGCTGAAATCCGGTCGTTTCGGGCCTTATGTCCAACGCGGTGAGCCGATGCCCGAGAACAAGAAACCTCCGCGTGCCTCGCTGCCACGCGGGTGGAGCAAGGACGACCTAGATCTGGACAAGGCGCTGACACTGCTCAGCCTGCCGCGCCAAATCGGTGACCATCCTGAGGGCGGCGTGATCACCTCGAACTTCGGTCGGTTCGGCCCCTATCTGATGCACCAATTGGCCGATGAGGCCAAACCGGTCTATGCCAACTTGAAAGACCCCAACGACGTCTTCGAAATCGGCATGAACCGCGCCGTTGAATTGCTGGCAGAAAAACGCGCCAATCCCGGGCGGCGTGGGCAGGCGGCTGCCAAACCGCTCAAGGAGTTGGGCGAACATCCAGATGGCGGCGTTATGCAAGTGCTGGACGGGCGCTATGGGCCATATGTCAAATGGGAAAAAGTCAATGCGACCATCCCCAAGGATATAAAGCCCGAGGATGTGACGGTGGAAATGGCCATCGAATTGGTCAATGAGCGCGCAGCCAAAAAGGGCACCAAAAAGAAAGCTGCCCCCAAGAAAAAAGCGGCCGCGAAGAAAACGACCAAGAAAGCGGCCAGCTAGGGCCGGTTAGGTAGAAATACCACCTCGCCCTTGGTTTCATTGACTTCCCCATGACGTGGCGGCACAACCTGCGTCATCACCATGTCATTGGGGGAGTTTTCCATGAAGAAAGTCTATGCCAATGCCGCTGATGCGCTCGAAGGAGTGCTGTCGGACGGCATGATGATCGCGGCAGGCGGGTTTGGCCTGTGCGGTATTCCCGAATTGCTGCTTGAGGCGATCAAGGATGCAGGTACCAAAGACCTGACATTCGCATCGAATAACGCCGGGGTAGATGATTTCGGGATCGGCATCCTGCTGCAAACCAAGCAGGTCAAAAAGATGATCAGCGCTTATGTCGGGGAAAACGCTGAATTCATGCGTCAGTACCTGAGCGGTGAGATGGAACTGGAATTCAACCCGCAGGGCACGTTGGCCGAACGGATGCGCGCCGGCGGCGCAGGCATTCCGGGGTTCTACACCAAGACCGGTGTAGGCACTGTGATTGCTGATGGCAAAGAGCATAAGGACTTCAACGACGAGACCTATATCCTCGAAGAGGGTATCTTTGCCGATCTCGCCATCGTCAAAGCCTGGAAGGCTGACGACACTGGCAATTTGGTGTTCCGCAAGACTGCACGCAACTTCAATGTTCCTGCAGCGACATGTGGCAAGATCTGCATCGCTGAAGTTGAAGAAATCGTCCCCCGTGGCTCGCTGGACCCGGACACGATCCACCTGCCCGGCATCTACGTGCATCGCCTGTTTCAGGGCGAGCATGAAAAGCGCATCGAACAACGCACCACCCGCAAGAAGGAGGACGCATAATGCCCTGGGACCGCAATCAGATGGCCGCACGCGCGGCAAAAGAGCTGGAAGACGGCATGTATGTAAACCTCGGCATCGGGATTCCGACACTGGTGGCGAATTACGTGGGCGACAAGGATATCACCCTGCAATCGGAAAACGGGATGCTGGGCATGGGCCCCTTCCCGTTCGAAGGCGATGAAGACCCCGATCTGATCAATGCGGGCAAGCAGACAATCACGGAACTGTCCCGCACCGCCTATTTCGACAGTGCAACCTCCTTTGCCATGATCCGGGGCGGCAAGATCGCTGCGGCCATCCTTGGGGCGATGGAAGTCGACGAGAAAGGCGATTTGGCCAACTGGATGATTCCCGGCAAGCTGGTCAAAGGCATGGGCGGCGCCATGGATCTGGTTGCAGGCGTGGGCCGTGTGATCGTCGTGATGGATCACACGAACAAACATGGTGATTCGAAGGTGTTGAAAGAATGCACCTTGCCCCTGACCGGCAAAGGTGTGGTTGACCTGATCATCACCAACCTGGGCGTACTGGATGTTGTTGATGGCGGGTTGAAGATTGTCGAACTGGCCGACGGCGTCACCGAAGACGATATCCGCGCCGCAACCGAAGCCAATATCCTTTCCTGATCTGGAGACCGGAAAAGGCCCGCCTGAACGCGGGCTTTTTAATTTAGGCTCTATTCGTACATCGTATTGATGCTCATTCCAGCGAGGGCGCTGGCGAGGCAGTGCCTCGGGGTTGGGTTCTTCTGCAGGACTATGAGATGGAACCAGCGCAGATAGCTGGCAAGATATTTTGTGGCGATCCCCCGGCGGTTACCAATAAACCCCTTGAGGCGGGAGTGACGGTTGTTGACGTTTTGGATATGGAGTTCGCCGCGAACGCGTTCACCGGAAGACTGGTTGAGCGCTTCGTGGCTGACACACAGGGCGGCAGCACACGGCGGATAGCTGGTGCCCCCATCGGTCACCAGCAGTGCATCCTTGTCCATGACCGGCGCGAGAACCTCCCGCAGAGCGGCAGCATTGACCGCAGGCAGGACGGCACTAACGGTCGTGCCGGAGCGATCTGTCGCGACCAGAACCGGCACCTGCTCATCGGACAGGCCCCGCTTTGTTGCCTTGCCCCCGCGCTTTCGGGCCTTTCGGTCCGGCTTTTTTGCAGAGGATTTGCCTTCCGTGGCCCGTGTCCAAACACGATCCCCTTTGCGGCTTTCAAGAAAATAGGTTTCGTCGGCCTCGACAATGCCCTTCAGTTTTTCGGCGGTGGATTTGATCCCGGCAAGGAAGCGGTGTCGCCAGCGAAAGGCGGTGCTCCCGGCTATGCCACAGCGCTTTGCCGAAACTGCCACCGTATCGCCATTGGCGAGGCATTCGCTGAACGTCAGCCAAAGATCCTTGCGGTGCAGGCCGCTCAGTGGTGTACCCGTCACCGCTCCAAAGGTTCGATTGCAGGATCGGCAAAGATAGCGTTGCATTCCCCGCGACTTGCCATTGGCCACTGCACCGTGTGCGCCGCAATGCGGGCAGGTCCGGTCTTCTCCAACACCCAGCTCAACTGCCGCAACCGAGGCTTCACCCGCTGGGCGACCGGCCAGAACCTCACCGACCTCTACTTTCTGCGCCTCGCTCAACGTGTCGACCTCCGACAACCAGGCAAGAAAGGCTTTCCGGTCCATAATGCGCATCCTCCTGTATTTCAGACAAAATATAACACATCAATACGATGTGCGAATAGAGCTTTAATTTATCGTTTGAAACACACAGCCATCCGAAAAGAATTCGGGCGGTGACGTGCACAAGGCGCGGGCCACCTGAAACGCGGCCAGAACTTTCGGAACATAGTCGCGGGTTTCGGCATAGGGCGGTACGCCACTGTGCTTGCGCACGGACCCCTCGCCCGCGTTATACCCGGCCAGAACCAGAATCGGGTCTTCGCCGAACTCATCCATCAGCCAATCAAGGTATTTCACCCCGCCCGAGATGTTCTGCTCGGGCTTGAGGCTGTCCTGAACGCCGAACCGGGCGGCAGTCGCGGGCATCAACTGCATCAATCCTTGTGCCCCGGCAGAACTGACTGCATCCGGGCGGCCCGCCGATTCCACGGAAATAACCGCCAGAACCAAAGCAGGCGACACGTCGGTCCCTACAGTCGAGCGCAGAATGTCGATGCCCCGCTGCTCGGCAATGTTCTGCAAGGTCTGCAGACGGGGCGCGGCGACACCGGTCGATGTCAGCGCCTGGAACGCGTCCCGCAGCCGCCCGGAATTGGCCTGGGCCATGTCCGGTGACACCCGGTTCCAGAAGGCTTTGTAGGATCCGACTGGCTTGGCAACATTGCCAACCTTCGGCACCACGGACTCGGGCGGCTCTGTCCGCGCGATAATCT
>CAXXPZ010000085.1:0-13394 GCA_963422555.2 uncultured Ruegeria sp. | reverse complement strand
TCAAGGCGACAACCGCCTTTTTCGGGTCGGTCACAACAGGCGACAGCAGGTGCGGAATGCCGTCATAAACCGACAGTTCCAGCATCTTGGGGTCGATCATGATCAGGCGACATTCATCCGGTGTCAGTTTGTACAGCAGTGACAGGATCATGGTGTTGATCGCTACCGACTTACCGGAACCGGTGGTCCCCGCGATCAGCAGGTGGGGCATCTTGGCCAGGTTTGCCACAACGGATTCACCGCCGATATCCTTACCCAACGCAAGCGGTAGCGCCTGGTTTCCATCGCCGAAATCCCGGCTGGAAAGGATTTGGCGCAGCACCACCATCTCGCGGTTTTCATTGGGCAGTTCGATACCAATGACCGAGCGACCGGGCAGGGTCGAAACCCGCGCGGACAGGGCCGACATCGAGCGCGCAATGTCATCGGCCAGACCGATTACGCGGCTGGCTTTCAAGCCCGGAGCAGGCTCCAGTTCGTACATGGTGACAACCGGGCCGGGGCGGACGCTGGTGATCTCACCCTTGACGCCATAGTCGTCCAGCACGTTTTCCAGCATCCGCGCGTTTTCCTCCAGCGCCTCATCGCTCAGGTGATGGCGCTGAATGTTGGAAGGGTTGGACAGCAGGCCCAGCGGTGGCAGTTCGAAATCCGAGTGCTTTTCTTCAAAGGACAAGGCCGGCTGCGCCTCGGCCTGCGCCCGGCGAGACGGCGGCGGTGTGCGGCGCACAGGTTGCGCCACAACCGGCTTGCGCGGCTCGGCAACCGGGATTTTCACCGCCTGACGCGGTTGCACCTCGGGGGCCGGGCTGTCTTCGAAAACAGCCGCGTCATCAAAGTCGTCCCCGGGCAGGTATTCCTGATCATACGGGTCTTGCCAGTCCTGCTGGGCATAGGCCGTCACCGGCGGCTCGGGCGGCAGGTCGCCTGCGTGATCTCCGCTCAGGATCAACGGATCGGGGCCCCTGCCACGCCCCTTGGTCAGCGGCAGGCTCGGGTCGGGTTCGGGGGTCATTTCGCCTGTTGCCACCTTGCGGCTGCGCACTGCGGCGGAAATTTTCGACCGGATGCGGTCTTCGCCCGGCATTTCATCGTAACCCTGCACCGGCTCTTGCGTGACCAGTTCCGGTTCGGGCATCGGTTCGGGACGGCGGATCAGCGACGGCATCCGCGCCAGCAATCCGGTTTTGGGCGCAGGTTCCGGCGCCTCAAGCATGGGTTCGTCAAAGAATGGGTCCGCATAGGCCAGATCGTCGTCAAACTCTGCCTGCGCCGGTTCAACCCGGTCCGCTCTACGCTCGGCCCATTGTGCCCGGCGATCCCGCGCAGCTTGCGCCGTGGCCGAAGCGCCACGCCCCAGAAGGGTCATCAACAGGTCGTAGGTCATGACAAGACCCAGCAGGAACGCGCGAAAGCCACGTTTGACATCGACCTTGGTGAAGCCCAGCACAAACACGCCCAGCGCCAGCATTCCAATCGCCATGGCCAGCGACATCAGCTTGACCAGGAAATGTGACGAAATCGGCAGCAGCGTCAGCAACGCGCCCATCACAGTGTCACCAAACAGCCCGCCCAGCCCATAGCTGTGGGTGGCGCGCCATGCCTCGTCCGGCACCAGCGTCGCGGCATAGACGGACACCACGGCGATCCAGATCGGCGCAAAGATCAGCCTTGCACTCGCACGTTCCTCGGAAAAGTGACCGGTAAAACGCATACCCCATCCAAGCAGCACCAGGGCAATGCCCCAGCTGCCCCAACCGACGATCATGAACAAAGGCGCGGCGATTGAGGCACCAATGCGCCCCATCCAGTTCTGCACCGGCGCGTCCGTGGACACCATCCAGTTCGGGTCATCCGGCGTGTAGGACCAGATCATCGCAGCCGCAGCCAGACCCAGCAGGATCAGGGCGATCCCGATCAGTTCCTTGCTGCGTCGTTCAATAGCGGCCTGCGTGGTGCTGTCCAGCAACGGGTCGCGGTTGCGCGCGTTCAATGATGCCATTTTGCCCTCGTACCTCACGAATAGATGCAGTCGCGGAGTTTGATCAGCCCGCGCTGCACTTCGGTTTTTGGGGCCACCAATGCGACCCGGATAAAGGATTCGCCCGGGTTTTGCCCCGGATCACCTTGTGAAAGATATGCGCCCGGCAGAACCCGTACCCCGGTGTCCTGCCAGACCTTCAATGCGGTTTCCTCGCCATTCTGGACCGGCAACCAAAGGAAAAATCCGGCCTCGGGCGACATGTATCCCTGAACGCTGGCAAATACGTCATCCGCGATGGCATATTTTTCCTGATAGAGCGCGCGGTTTTCCACCACATGCTGTTCATCTGCCCAGACCTTGGCAGCCGCAGCCTGCAGCGGCAGCGGCAGGGGGGAACCGGCATAGGTGCGCAGCTTTTTGACCTGTTTGATCGTCTCTGGCTCGCCTGCAATCAGGCCCGAGCGCAAGCCCGCAAGATTTGACCGCTTGGACAGCGAATTGAACAGGGTGATCCGTTCCGGGTCTGCGCCCAATTCCTGCGCGACGGTCAACACTCCGACCGGGGCTGTGTCGCGGTAGATTTCCGAATAACACTCATCCGCGAAAATGCGGAAATTGTATTTTTCCGCCAGACGGATCAGATCGGCCCAATAGTCGCGCGATGCCACCGCACCCTGCGGGTTGGCGGGCGAGCAGATATAGGCAACAGCGGTGCGGTTCAGCACATCCTCGGGCAACGCTGCGTAATCCGGCAAATGGCCGGTCGCCGCGGTGGCGGGCACAAAATAGGGCTGCGCGCCGACCGAGATCGAGGCGACCATGTAAACCTGATAAAACGGGTTGGGGCACAAAATGATGGGTTGCTGACCGTTTTTCTGTTCCGGGCACAAGGCCATGGCGGCATTGTACAGACCTTCGCGGGTTCCGTTCAGGGCCATCACATTGGCCTCTGGGTCCATCGTCACGCCATAACGCCGTCCGATCCAGTCGGTGATGGCCGCGCGTAACTCGGGCGAGCCTTCGTTGGGCGGATAACCCTGAAACCCGGCCGCATTTTCCATGATGACATCCGTCACCCAGGCCGGAAAGTCATGCGTAGGTGCGCCGATCGTCATGTGAATGACCTCACCGCCCGGCTGATGATGATCCAGCAGGGCGCGAAGACGCGGGAATGCATATGCCGGTAGGTCCGAAAACCGCTCGGGGAAATTCATAACAACTGCCTCAATGCCGGGGTCATTTGCGCCCCGTTTTTTTGGCAGATTACAGGTCGAACGCCCCCTCGTCCAGACAAAGAGGTTCCGAATCAGGGGATTGTGGCATTCAGGCCAACGCGGTTTCAGCGGCTGATCCCAGCCGCAAAAGCACCTCTTCCGAGCTGGGATAACCCAGCATCATAAGCCCGCAACTGGGCGTTCCGGTCGGCAATGTCAGCGATGCCAGCCCCATCAGGTTACCGATCCGAGTGTTGCGCAGGGCCAGCAGGTTCTCGGTGACGTAATAGTCGTGATCGTTCATCAGCCTGTCCAGATTTGGCGGCAGGATCGGGGCCGTCGGGGCCAGAACCGCGTCAAAACCCGCCGTGGCCGCATCCCAGGCCGCGCGGAACGCCTTGAGCTTTGACCACGCGGCCACGTAATCCGGCCCTGAAAAGCCCGTGCCGGTCCGGAACCGCTCCAGAATCTCGGGATACATGGCATCGGGGTTCGCCTCGATCACGTCGCGCCACAGACCGTAGGCTTCGGTCGTGTACAACACACCGGACAGACCCATCGCCTCGGTCAGTTCCGGAACCTCCAGCGGGATGATCTCGGCCCCGGCATCTTTCAGTTTCTCAAGGGCGTCAGCATAAGCCTGGCCCGGCACCGCGCGCAGGTCGTCCTGCGCGACGGTCCTCAGATCGGCAAAGCGACGGCCCCGCAAGGACGCACCACGCAGATCGACGGGCGCGTGACCCTCCAGAATGGCCAACATATGCGCGGCATCCTCGACGGATCGTGTCAGTGGACCAACCGTGTCAAAGCGCAGACACAGGGGCACCACCCCTTCAAGGCTCAACCGACCCGAGGTTGTTTTGAGGCCCACCAGATCGTTCCAGGCGGCCGGAATACGCACCGACCCGCCGGTGTCCGACCCGATGCCGCAGGCCGCCAAACCCCACGCAACCGACGCTCCGGCCCCCGAGGATGATCCTCCGGGCACAGCCTCAGCGTCATGGATACAGGGCGGAGTCGCGGTGATAGGGTTCAGACCCAGGCCGGAAAAGGCCAGTTCGCTCATGTGGGTCTTGCCCAGACAGACCGTGCCCATGGCCGTCGCGTTTCTCAAAACCTGAGCGTCCGCGTCGGGCACCCGATCTTTCAACAGGGCCGAGCCCGCCTCGGTCCCGGTTCCGGCGGTATCGAACAGGTCTTTCCAACTGATCGGCACGCCATCCAGCAGCGACCGCCGCAACCCCAGCTTGGCACGCTCTTGCGCCGCCTGAGCTTCGGCCCGCGCCCTGTCATGGGTTACGCGGGCATAGATCGCATCGCGATGCGGGTGGTCGTCGATAGCGCTCAGGTAGGTTTCAGTCAGATCAACCGGGTCGATCTGCCCCATGCCAATCCCCCGACCCAGATCACATGCCGTCATGGTCAACCAGTCCTGCATCCTGCACCTCCTGACTTTTTGCGGTCAACGGACGGTAGCGACAGGACCGCACATGGACAATCCCGAATGGGCGCGCATAGTGCGGGTCATGACAAGTGGTTCAGATATCCTGATCGTGGGGGGCGGGCTGAACGGCCCAGCCCTTGCATTGGCATTGGCGCAAACCGGGCATTCGGTCACCGTGATTGATTCTCTGGCCGAAAAAACCCGCAAGAATGCCGCGTTTGACGGTCGGGCCTACGCGCTGGCGCTGGCCTCACAACGGTTGCTGGCGGCCATCGGCGTCTGGGACAGGGTCGCCGATCACGCGCAACCGATGCTTGAGATCAAGGTCACCGATGGTCATGCCGGGGCCGGTCCGTCGCCTTTCTTCATGCATTTCGATCATGCCGAGATCGAAGAAGGCCCGATGGGGTACATGGTCGAAGACCGCCACCTGCGCCGTGCTTTTCTGGATGCCATGCAGGATGAGCCGGCCATAACCCGGATCAACGGCAGGACCGTCACGGTGCAGGACAATACCGCAATTGGCGTCACGCTGACGCTGGATGACGGCACCGTCGTCACTGGCGGTTTGCTGGTGGGCTGCGATGGCCGCAGCAGTGGCACCGCCACGCGCGCGGGCATCAAGCGCACCGGCTGGGACTATGGTCAAACCGCGCTGGTCTGTGCCATTGAACACGATCTGCCGCATGACGGGATCGCGCATCAATTCTTTATGCCGCCGGGACCACTGGCCATCCTGCCGCTGACCGGCAACCGCAGCTCGATCGTCTGGAGCGAGCGCACCGAGACCGCCCAACGCATCAATGCCTTGCCCAAGGCGGAGTACCTGCAAATCCTGCGCCCCCGTTTCGGTGATTTTCTAGGCGATATTAAACTGCAGGGCGACCGTTTCACCTATCCGCTGAACCTCACCATTGCCAATTCGTTTATAGCGGACCGACTGGCACTTGTCGGCGACGCCGCCCATGGAATGCACCCGATTGCCGGACAGGGGCTGAATGCCGGTCTGCGCGATGTGGGCGCCCTGGCCGAAGTATTGACCCTGGCCGGACGACGCGGCGAAGACATCGGCTCGACCCTGGTTTTAGAGCGCTATCAGGAATGGCGGCGGTTTGACACGGCGTCGCTGGCGATGGCGACGGATATGTTCAACAAGCTGTTTTCCAATGACAATCCACTGCTGCGCATCGGGCGGGACATTGGCATGGGGATTGTCGGATCGCTGCCGGGACTGCGCCGGGGCTTTGTGCGTGAGGCTGCGGGTCTGACCGGCGATCTTCCGAAACTCTTGCAGGGACGCCCGATCTAGTCCAGTTCGCGGGCCTCATCCACCAGCATTACCGGAATGCCATTGCGGATCGGAAAAGCGAGGCCCGCCGATTTGGACACAAGTTCTTGCGCGTCGGCGTCATATTGCAATGTCGTGTGTGTCTTGGGGCAAATCAGCGCCTCAAGCATGTGGCGGTCAAAGGCGTGTGCCGGTTCGGTCATTGCAGTTTTTCCTCATTTGAACCGCCGCGCATGGCGAATTCGATCAGCGTGACCAAAGTCTCGCGTCGTGTTCTCAGACAGGGCGCCTCAAGCAGGGCCTGTTTGTCTTCGGGGTTAAAATCCAAAAGCATCGACAGGGAATTGACCAGCAATTCATCATCGGCGTCCTTCATAGTTTCCCAGTCCGTTGACAATTGCCGGGACGAAAAAAACCTTTCCAGCAAAGACAGGAAACCGGTGCGGTCAAACTTTTCATCCGTTTCGGTCTTGCCCAGATCGCGGTCGAACCCCTTCCACGAGACCGAGCAGCGACGATACGGGGTAAAGCTGTCCAACTCGGACGCAACGCGAAAGCGCGAGATGCCGGTCAGGGTAATCAGATAGCGGCCATCTTCGGTTTCGGAAAACTGTGTCACCCGGCCCGCGCAGCCGATCTGATGCAGTTTGGTTTCATCGCCCTGACAGGTGTTCGGCTGAACCATCCCGATCAGCCGCTCCTTGGTTTTCAGCGCGTCATCCATCATCTGCAGATAACGAGGTTCGAATATATGCAGCGGCAGACGTGCCCGCGGCAGCAGCAGTGCCCCGGGCAGTGGGAAAACCGAGACCGTTTCCGGTAAATCAGCGGGATGCATCATAACCCGAGTCTAGCCCTGAACGGAGTTTAGGCAAATATCATCGAGCTGAGCTTGCGGCGACCGTTCAGAACGATGGGGTCATTGGGCTTGAGCGCGTCAAAGATTGTGAACAGCTGAGACTTGGCGGCCCCGTCATTCCATTCACGGTCGCGGCGGAACAGCTCCAACAGTTGCGCAACGGCCTCTTCGACGTCGCCACCGGCGTGCAGCGCCTGTGCCAGATCGAACCGGGCCTGATGATAGTCGGGCTCGGCCTCGACCGCTGCGGTCAGTTCGCCCACCGGACCGGCATCCGCGGCCTGCTTGGCCAGTTCCAGCTGCGCATGAGCGGCTTCAACTTCGGGCGCGGTCGAGATTTCGGCGGGCGCACCGTTCAGGATCGCCTCAGCCTGTTCCAGATCACCAAGCGCGATTTGGGCGCGTACCAGACCGCCATATGCGGCTGCGTGATTGGGATCTTCGCCCAGAATCGCCGCAAAGGTCTGCGCGGCGTCAACGGCTGCGCCCTCGGCCAACATCTCTTCTGCGGCCTGAACCGCATCTTCCAACTGCCCGCCGGGGCTTTCACCACCGGCCGCTTCGATCACACGGTCGACAAACGCCTTGATCTCGGACCCCGGCACAGCGCCTTGAAACCCGTCCACCGGCTGGCCTTTGTAAAAGGCATAAACGGTCGGAACCGACTGAATGCGCATTTGCGAGGCGATCATTTGCGCCTCGTCAATGTTGACCTTGACCATCTTCACCGCACCCTTAGCGGCAGTAACAGCCTCTTCCAGCTGCGGGCCCAGCGTCTTGCACGGGCCACACCATGGCGCCCAGAAATCGACGATCACCGGGGTTTCCTGTGAGGCTTCGACCACATCTGCCATGAACGTGGCTTCGGTTCCGTCCTTGATCAGGTCGGTGGCTGTGTTGTCTGCACTGTTCAGAAGATCCATGGCAATCACTCTCTGGTTCCTAATTGCGCCTTATATGCAACCACCGGGCCCGGAAACCAAGGGCATAGTTGCAGCTTTGTGGCCCGGTTACAGGTCGAACGTGGCAAAGACCGGGGCGTGATCGCTGGGTTTCTCCCACCCGCGCGCGTCACGCAGGATGCGGCTGGAATGGCCAGCACTTGAAATATCCGACGTGGCCCAGACATGATCCAGCCGCCGTCCCTTGTCTGCCGCGTCCCAGTCACGGGCCCGGTAGGACCACCAGCTATACAATTGCCCTTCGGGAATATCCTGCCGCGTGATATCGACCCAACCGCCTGCATCCTGCGTTTCGGCCAGATGTTCGACCTCGATTGGGGTGTGCGACACGACCTTGAGCAGTTGTTTGTGCGACCACACATCATCCTCGCGTGGGGCGATGTTCAAGTCGCCGACGAGAATGGACTTTTCCGGCTTTTCGGCATGGAACCAGTCGCGCATGTCAGTCAGGTAATCCAGTTTCTGGCCGAATTTCTCGTTTTTCTCACGATCCGGTACGTCACCCCCTGCAGGGACATAAAAGTTGTGGATGGTCACGCCGTTTTCCAACCGCCCGGCGATGTGGCGCGCATGGCCCAGACCTGCGAAATCCTTGTCGCCCGCTTCCTCCATCGGCAGGCGCGACAGGATGGCCACGCCGTTATATCCCTTTTGTCCACGCGCAACCATGTGGGTATAGCCCAGCGCAGCGAACCCTTCGGTCGGGATCTTTTCGACTGGCGATTTGCATTCCTGAAGGCACAACACATCCGGCGCTTGTTCCTGCAACAATTTCAGTACGATCGGCTCGCGCAGGCGGACCGAGTTGATGTTCCAGGTGGCAAGGGTGAAGGGCATGAGGGGAATCCTTTACTTGATTTGCGCAGGTTAGCGTGAGGTCAGGCGCTGCACCATGGAAAAAGAAATCGGGTACATGCGTTTTCGAAGGCGCAGTAATGCGTGCCCACGCAGGCTTCTAAACATGAAGCTTATGTGAATTCCCGTTAATTAACCGGGGCAAACGTAGAAATCAGACCGTTGGCTGCCAACATCAATTGCAGGAAAAACGGAGGATATCATGAACGGATTGAAGACACTTAGCGCCGCTGCTTTGGCCAGCACCTTTGCCTTTGCTACATTCGCGGCCGCCGACAACGCTCCGGACTTGCGAGGCGTCTGGAGTGGCACCCACACCGTTGCGGCTTTGCCCAACGAGCACAGCGATGGTGCTCCGCGTTTTAACGAGTCAGAGTGGGTCCTTGAGATCAAAGAACAACAGGACAATGTGTTCTGGGGCACAAGCAAATGGAGTCGGTCCAGCTCGGATCGGTGGAACGAAGGTCAGGTGACCGGAACAATCAGCCGCGATGGTTCCGGCTCAATCAGTATGGTTGAAAGCCGGATCGGTGAAGACCGCGAGGTCAACGGTCTGATTGATGCCACTTTTGAAGACGGCAAGATCTACGCTGATTTCCGCAGCCTTCACAGCGGCATAACCTACAGCACCGTATTGGAAACCGACGGTGTCAGCTAGTTTGTGGGTTGGACAACAAGCCTGAGGTTTGGATTGTCGAACGCACCCTGCATCGTTCCCACCAGGCTGATTTACTGCCGAACGAGCATGTTTGACCAAAAAAAGGCCGGGCCAAAGGCCCGGCAGTCCAACAGGGAGGTGCATGCCATAACCCGGACATGCGCGGGTTGGGTGTAACCCTATTTTAACTACATAGTATCACTTTGATCCAAACCAATCCAGCTTGAGTCAAGAAACCAAACGATATCCGCCGGATTCTGTGACCAAAAGGCGCGCATTCGACGGATCGGGCTCAATTTTCTGCCGCAGACGATAGATGTGGGTCTCCAGCGTGTGCGTGGTCACACCGGCATTGTACCCCCACACCTCGTGCAGCAGAACGTCCCGGGCCACAACGCCGTCGGTCGAGCGATACAGGAACTTGAGGATGTTCGTCTCTTTCTCGGTCAGGCGGATTTTGCGGTCATGCTCGGTCATCAACATCTTCATGGCAGGCTTGAACGTATAAGGACCCAAGACAAAGACCGCGTCCTCGGATTGTTCGTGCTGACGCAACTGGGCGCGGATACGGGCCAGAAGAACCGGAAATTTGAATGGTTTGCTTACGTAATCATTGGCACCGGCGTCCAGGCCCAGGATCGTGTCGGCGTCACTGTCATGGCCGGTCAGCATCAGAACCGGGCTTTTGACACCCTGCTTGCGCATTAGGCGGCACAGCTCGCGCCCGTCGGTGTCAGGCAATCCCACATCCAGAATGACCAGATCATAAATCGCCTCACGCGCGCGTTCCATCGCGGATTGGCCGTCGGATGCTTCGAACACGTCGAAATCCTCGGTCATCACAAGTTGCTCGCTAAGCGCCTCGCGCAAGTCCTCGTCGTCATCCACCAGCAGGATTTTTTTGAGCTGTGCCATGTCCGGTCCTCCTAAGCCTTTTCCATCACTTGCGTACAAAAGTTGCAATCAACAAGATTTGCTGCAGTGGACTCACGCCCTCGTGTCTGAAGCCTAGGAAATGTTTCACATTTCGTCAGGATCAGGGTAGGAGAAGGGCGCAACGTTACAGGGTAACATAAATGAGTCTCATTCCTGATATCACGGAATTGCTGGCGCGGGCGCGCGCGGATTTGCGGATGGGCCTGCCCGTCGCCCTGACCGATGATAGCGGAACAAGTGTTCTGGCGATGGCGTGCGAAACGCTGACGCCGCAACGCCTGGCGGACCTGCGCGGGCTGGATGGCGCGCCTGTCGTCGCCGTGACCGTCCGGCGCGCGGAAACGCTCAAGGCGCGGGCCTATGACGGTGATCTGGCGCGGGTTGTCATTCCGGCTGACGCCGATCACGGCTGGGTTCAGGCGGTGGCCGATCCGTCCTCGGATCTGAGCGCGCCGATGAAGGGTCCGCTGATGACCGAACGGCAGGGTAACGCCAACCTGCATCGCATCGCAATCGCGCTGGCAAAATCCGCGCGGCTTTTGCCTGCCGCCGTCGTTGTTGCAATCGAACACGGGCGCGAGTTCGCGACCACGCATGGTTTGACATGCATTGACCACACCCGGGCTGCGCCGCACCTGGCGGATCGCAGTACATTGCACGCAGTGGTTGCCGCACGGCTACCGATGGAAGTGTCCGAGGCCGGACGTCTGCACGTTTTCCGCCCCGAGGATGGTGGCGAAGAACATTACGCCGTCGAAATCGGCCGTCCCGATCGGGAAAAGCCAGTGCTTGCCCGGTTGCATTCAGCCTGTTTCACCGGTGATTTGATGGGCAGCCTGAAATGCGATTGTGGCCCGCAATTGCGCGGCGCGCTGGCACAGATGGGGACCGAAGGCGCTGGTGTTCTGCTCTATCTGAATCAGGAAGGGCGCGGGATTGGGCTGGCCAACAAGATGCGCGCCTATTTCCTGCAAGATCAAGGGTTTGACACGGTCGAGGCCAATCACAGGCTGGGGTTTGAGGATGACGAACGGGATTTTCGTCTGGGTTCGGATATTTTGAAATCATTGGGATTTGGCTCAGTACGTCTGCTGACAAACAACCCGGCCAAGATTGCGATGATGGAGCGTACGGGGATCGCCGTGACCGAACGCGTGCCGCTGAGGGTTGGCGAAACGGCGCATAACCGCGAATATCTGGCGACCAAGGCGGCTAAGTCAGGCCATCTGCTGTGACACCGGGCGATCTGGTTTTAACGCCAAAGGGCGTTCGCTTTCTCGGGCGCGTGTTTCCTTGTGCCATTGGCAATGGTGGCCTGAGCCGTAACAAGCGCGAAGGTGACGGTGCAACGCCTGTCGGCGAACACCGGATTGTCGGTATGTTCTACCGCCCTGACCGCATGGCGCGCCCGACCTCTTGGGCCCGGGTCATCGGCCCGCAGGACCTGTGGTCAGATGATCAGGCTGACGATGCCTATAACAATTTGGTTAGGGCACCCTATGGCCATAGCCACGAGAAACTGCGCCGTGCAGACGCCTTGTATGATCTGGTGCTGGTGACCGATTGGAACTGGCCCAACGCGGTGCCCGGCCGCGGATCGGCCATTTTCCTGCATCAATGGAGACGCCCGCGATATCCGACCGAGGGCTGCGTGGCTTTTCGCCGGGATCACTTGCACTGGATCGCGCGGCAAATCGTTCCGGGTACGCGGTTGATTATTCCTGCGGTTTGACCCGTTCCCCAAAAATGGCCGAGCCAACGCGGACATGGGTCGCGCCCAGGGCAATGGCGGATTCAAAATCGCTACTCATTCCCATGGACAGGCCATCCAACCCGTTTCGGCTGGCAATCTTGGCCAACAGGGCGAAATGCAGTGACGGTTCCTCGTCCACGGGGGGAATACTCATCAAGCCGCGTACAGGCAGATCCAGTGCCCGGCAATCTGCAATGAACCCGTCCGCGTCAGCCGGCAGAATGCCTGCTTTCTGGTCTTCCTCACCTGTATTGACCTGAACGAACAATTCGGGGCAGGCGCCGATCTCTTGCGCCAACCGGGCCAGAGTTTTGGCCAGTTTGGGTCGGTCCAGAGAATGGATGGCGTTGCACAACTCCATGGCCTGCCGCGCCTTGTTGGTCTGCAGTGGACCAATCAAATGCAGATCGATTCCGTCATAGCGTTCTTTGAATGCAGGCCATTTTCCCGCAGCTTCCTGAACGCGGTTTTCGCCGAAACAGCGATGCCCCTGATCCAATACAGCCTCAACCCGGTCATCAGGTTGCACCTTGGACACGGCGATCAGCTTGACCGAACCTTCGGGTCGTCCGGTCGCAGTTTCAGCTTTGGCAATGCGGGTTGTGATGTCTTGCAGCGACATGGGGCCTCTCATTCAGCGTTTGCCGCAGAAAAACACCATGTTGGCACAAAAGAAAAGGGCAGGTCCGAAGACCTGCCCTTGAACCTTGTGGTTCAGATCAACTTAGAAGTTGAACTGAGCACCAAAGTCGGCACGGATCTGGCCGTCTTCGGCAAGACCACGTTCCTGGTGACCAATACCACCGCGCAGCGATGCACCGCCGCCCAGGTCGTAGATGGCGCCAATACCGAACTGCTGGTTGTCGTTGTCAGCATTACCGTCACCGTAAGCTGCGGTGATGGTGGTTGCTGCGCCAACATTGTATGCCAGCGACAGACCCCATGCGGTGCCGTTCAGGTCTTCGTCATCAACGTCATCGTCAGCAACGAACAGGGTACCCGAGAAGTCGCCGAATTCTGCGCCCAGCGTCAGAACCAGCAGGCTTTCGTCGTCGGTGCCCAGATCGCTCTCGTCGGTCTGACCGTAGGCCAGAGCTGCGGTGATGTTGTTGAAGGTGTAGGTCGCGCTGATATCCCAGCGATCCGCACCACCGGTTGCGTCGGTGTCATACGATGCGCCAAACGCGAAGTCGCCAACTGCGTACTGGAAGAACACAGCGTTTGCGCCAGAACCGGTCGACGAGTAACCCAGGAAGCCGTAATCGACGCCCGAGTACTGACCGATGAACGATTCCAGACCAGGCTCGTTACCGTAGTAGTTTGCCAGGTTGTCGAATGAACCTGCGACGTTACCCGCGTCAACACGCAGACCGCCATAGATGACCGAGAAGCGCGCGCCGTTCAGGCCAGCAGAGTTTGCTTCGCCGGTGTCTGCGTCTTC
>CAXXPZ010000084.1:0-4940 GCA_963422555.2 uncultured Ruegeria sp. | reverse complement strand
AATCAGCGGATTGTGGCGGATGCATGCCTCTTTTCCTAGACACAATGCGCTCAGACGATAATCTGAAAGTTCCCATGCAGCTTCGTGCATTACGCACGACCGCATCACAGGAGAAGTCACATGAAGGGCGATCCCAAGGTCATCGAATACCTGAACAAATCACTGCGGCATGAGCTGACAGCGGTTAGTCAGTACTGGCTGCATTTCAGGCTGCAGGAAGACTGGGGCCTTGGCCACATGGCCAAGAAAAGCCGCGAAGAATCCATCGAAGAGATGGGGCATGCGGACAAGCTGATCGAACGCATCATCTTCCTCGAAGGCCATCCCAACCTTCAGAAACTGGACCCGCTGCGGATCGGCCAGACCCCGAAGGAAACGCTGGAATGTGATCTGGCCGCCGAGATCGACGCGCGGGCCTTGTACAAGGAAGCACGCGAATACTGCCGGGACGCTGGTGACTATGTAACGATGGCCCTTTTCGAACAGTTGATGTCGGATGAAGAGAGCCATATCGACTTTCTCGAAACGCAGCTCGACCTGTATGAAAGGATCGGCGAAGCCAACTATGTTCAGCTTAACGCGTCGAAAATGGACGAAGGCGAATAACGTCTGTTTCCTTGCGGCCACCCCGTCCCTGGCGACCCAGCTGGCGGACCCTCACCTGACCACCCTTCCCAGAACCGAAGCTGAACGTGCCCGCATTGATGCGGCCACGGCTGCGCCCACTGATTTCTCGACCTCGCAAAAATTCGAAAAGCTCAGCGCCGGGGCGGCGACCGTTCGGGTGCGCAGCGATGCGGATGCCTTTTCACAACCATCGGCCAATATCAGTTTTGAACAGGAACTGGATTTCAAGGTCGGCAACGGGTTGTTCAAGAAAATCTGGGTGTCGTCACCGTCCTCGACTTTGGCCTCGGACGGGCTTGGGCCATTGTACAACGCCCGATCCTGTCAGCGCTGCCATATCAAGGACGGGCGCGGGCACACGCCCAACGGTGCGGACGATAACGCGGTGTCGATGTTCCTGCGGATATCGGTCCCCGGATTACCCGATGATGCCACGGCCCAGATTGCCGATTACATCGCAACCCGACCCGACCCGAATTACGGCGGGCAGATGCAGGATTTTGCGTTGGCCGGACACCCGGCCGAATACCGGTTGGACATCTCTTACGAGGAAATTCCCGTCGAACTGTCCGACGGTGAGACCGCATCACTCAGACACCCGACTTACCGTGCTGCAGACCTGGGTTATGGCCCGCTGCACCCCGGCGCGATGCTCAGCCCGCGAGTGGCCCCGCAGATGATTGGTCTGGGTCTGCTGGAATCCATTCCCGTTGCGGACCTGGTAGCCAAGGCCGATCCGGATGATCTGGATGGCGACGGAATCTCGGGCCGGGCCAACATAGTTTGGTCTACCGAGTTCGATCAGCCGATGATGGGGCGCTTTGGCCACAAGGCCGGAATGCCCACGGTGATGGAGCAATCCGCCGCTGCCTTTGCCGGTGATATCGGCATCTCCAGCCCCTTGTTTCCGGCGCCGCATGGGGATTGTACCGACGCGCAGACCAATTGCATCGACGCCCCGCATGGCGATGATGATACGCGCGTGTTCGAGATCGATCAGATCGGCATGGACCTTGTCGCTTTTTACAGCCGCAACCTTGGTGTGCCCGCGCGTCGTGACGTGGATGACCCGCAGGTTTTGCGCGGGAAAGAGGTGTTTCACGCCATCGGCTGTGCCTCGTGCCACACACCGGCCTATGTCACCCACCGGATGCCGGACAGGCCGGAACACAGTTTTCAGCTGATCTGGCCCTACACGGACCTGTTGTTGCACGATATGGGCGAGGGTCTGGCCGATAACCGCCCCGAGGCGCGGGCGACAGGCCGGGAATGGCGCACGCCGCCACTGTGGGGGATCGGCCTGACCGAGCGTGTCTCGGGCCATACTCAATTCCTGCATGACGGGCGCGCGCGGTCGCTGCTCGAGGCGATCCTGTGGCACGGGGGTGAGGCTCAGGCGGCGCGCGACACCATTGTGTCCATGCCGAAACCCGACCGAGACGCCCTTATCCGGTTTCTGGAGAGTCTCTGACCCATGCTGATCCGTTCCTTTGCCGTGGCCCTGTTGCTGCCGCTGGCCGCACTCGCGCAAGATCGCAGGCCGATCCTGATGGACGTCACCCAATCCCATATCCTGCCCGGATATGCGCGGTTGACGGATGCGACCCAAACGCTGCGCACTACGGCTCAGGCTGATTGCGCGCCCGAGTCTGCCGCTTTGCGCGCGGCGTATTCGGATGCCTTCGACGACTGGATTTCCGTGAGCCATCTGCGGTTCGGCCCGTCCGAGGTCGATGATCGCGCATTTTCGCTGGTCTTCTGGCCGGACACCAAGGGGTTTACGCCAAAGGCGCTGTCACGCCTGATCACCGAGGCGGACACAGCCGTTCAGACATCCGACGCCTTCGCAGAAACGTCCATTGCGGGGCGCGGCTTTTTTGCACTGGAACAGATGCTGTATGACCCCGCCTTTGCGAAGCTCGGGAGTTCGGATTATCGCTGCGGCCTGATCCGCGCCATCGCGACGGATATCAACCGCAATGCCCGGGCGATTGATGCGGATTGGCAGGGTTATGCGCAAACCTTGACGCAGCCCGGGGAGGGCAGTCGGTATCGCAGCGATGACGAGGCAATGCAGGAACTGTTCAAGGCCCTGTCGACCGGTCTTGAGTTCACCGCAGATACGCGGATCGGGCGCCCTTTGGGCACGTTCGACCGTCCCCGGCCAAACCGGGCCGAGGCACGGCGATCCGGGCGGTCTTTGCGCCATGTCGAGCTGTCGCTGATCGCCCTGCGCGATCTGGCCCTGCGGCTGTCCGTCGATCACCCCGGTATCGCGACCGATCTTGAGGCGGCCTTTGACCGCGCCATCGGGCGCGCGCAATCGCTGGACGATCCCGATTTCTCTGGCGTTGCAACGCCGCAGGGGCGCATCCGGATTGAGGCCCTGCAACAGTCGATCCTGGACATCCGCACGATCACCGCAACAGAACTGGGGCCGACGCTGGGTATCAGCGCCGGGTTCAATTCGCTGGACGGAGACTGAAGACCATGACCAACCGACGCCAGTTCCTGAAAGGATTGGCTGCCGCCAGCCTTGCACCGGTGCCGGGTTGGTCTGCGGTTGGTGCGCCTGACTTTATGTCGGCGGCCCTGTTTCCCGATGGCTCGTACCGTCTGGCGGGCCTGACGGCGACTGGCGATGTTACCTTTACTTTGCCCCTGCCGGGCCGGGGCCACGCTGCGGCAGCGCATCCGTTTTACGCGCAGGCCGTCGCCTTTGCCCGCCGCCCCGGAACCTTTGCGCTGGTGATCGACTGCGCGACAGGTGCGGAATTCGCCCGGCTTACTGCGCCCAAAGACCATCACTTTTACGGCCACGGAACGTTTTCTGCGGACGGCACGCTATTGTTCACGACCGAAAACAGTTTTGAGGCCGGGCAAGGCATGATCGGGGTCTGGGACGCGGCCAACAGCTATGCAAGGCTGGGCGCATTCTCATCCGGCGGGATCGGGCCGCATGACATGGTTCTGATGCCGGACGGGAAAACCTTTGCCATTGCCAATGGCGGGGTCGAAACCCATCCCGACACTGGCCGGACCAAGCTGAACCTCCCCACCATGCGGCCCAACCTGACCTATAGCAACCTGGACGGCACAATTTTGGAGCAGGTGGAACTGCCCCTGCCATTGCACAAGAACTCGATCCGCCATCTGGCCCTGCACCAGGACGGGCTGATCGCATTCGCGCTGCAATGGCAGGGCGACGTGGCCGAGCATCCGCCGCTAGTGGGCCTGCATCGACGTGGTGGTCCTGTCCGTCTTCTGAACGCGCCCGAAGCCCAGCAGGCAGCGCTGCAAGGCTATGCCGGTAGCATCGCATTTTCACCAGACGGGGCATCGGTCGCGATCACCAGCCCGCGCGGCGGAACCCTGCACAGGTTCGATGTCGAAAGCGGCGCTTTCACCGATGCCTTTGCGCTGGAAGACGTCTGCGGATTGGGCGCAGGCCCGTCTGGCCTGACATTCACCACCGGCACGGGACAGATTGGGCGGCTTGCGGGCTCTGGGGCCCGGATCACTGCGCAAACCGGGTGCCAATGGGACAATCACCTGGTTCCGGTGGGTGTCGAAATTTAGCGCCCGCTGAACGCGCTACATAGATTACACTTGGAAGAATCAAATACCTGCCGTATTGGCGGGCGCGAAACCGGCCACCTTTACCGCAAGGATCACCCTGATTGAAACAGACGCCTGACGCACCGCATTCCGTTTACGGGGTTGAAAAATGGGGCAAAGACCTCATCGAGGTGACGACAGATGGTGAGATCGGGCTGCGCAATCCGATGGCCCCGGATGCAGCGGCGATCAGCCTGCCCGGCATCCTGCACGATCTGGATCAACGCGGCATCAAGGCGCCGATGATCCTGCGCATCAGTTCTTATCTGGAAAACGAAATCGCCCATATCAACGACAGCTTTGCTCAGGCGATTGCCCGCACCGGCTATACTGGCAATTATCGCGGCGTCTTCCCGATCAAAGTGAACCAGCAGGCGCAAGTGGTCGACCGGATCGTCGAATTCGGCAAGAAATATAGCTATGGGCTTGAGGCCGGGTCCAAACCCGAATTGGTCATCGCGCTGGCCCACCGTCTGGCCAGCGAGGCGCTGATCGTCTGCAACGGCGTCAAGGATGCCGAATTCATTCAGCTTGCCATACTCAGCCGCAAACTTGGCTTCAACACTGTCATCGTTCTGGAAAGCCCGAAAGAGGCGGACACGGTGATCGAGGTCTATAACGAGTTGGGCATCGAACCCCTGCTGGGCGTGCGGGTCAAGCTGACCAATCAGATCAGTGGCAAGTGGGAGGAAAGC
>CAXXPZ010000083.1:0-32400 GCA_963422555.2 uncultured Ruegeria sp. | reverse complement strand
GCCAGTGTCATAATTTGCAAAGACGCGTGATTTAGACATTCTCAGCTTTTCTTTATCAAAGGTTAATTCCACACTGTTAACAGTACCTCTTGAATGTAACGGGGTTGGTTCCCATATCCCATGTTAAGGGCTTAAACATTTGTCCAAGGGGCAGAAATAAATGGCAAATTACACAAATCTTCCCGCGCCGACGCCTGAGGGTGGTCTGAACCGCTATATGCAGGAAATCCGCAAATTTCCTCTGCTGGAGCCGGAAGAGGAATATATGCTGGCCAAACGCTGGGTCGAGGAGCAGGATACCGCGGCTGCGCATAAAATGGTCACGTCACACCTGCGTCTGGCCGCTAAAATCGCCATGGGTTACCGTGGCTATGGCCTGCCACAGGCCGAGGTGATTTCCGAGGCCAATGTGGGCCTGATGCAGGCCGTCAAGAAATTCGACCCTGAAAAGGGCTTCCGCCTGGCGACCTATGTCATGTGGTGGATTCGCGCGTCGATCCAGGAATATGTCCTGAGATCGTGGTCGATGGTGAAACTGGGCACTACGTCCGCGCAAAAGAAACTGTTCTTCAATCTGCGCAAGGCCAAGGCGCGCATTGGTGCGCTGGAAGAGGGCGATTTGCGTCCGGAAAACGTCACGCGGATCGCCACTGATCTGGGCGTGACCGAACAGGAAGTCATCAGTATGAACCGCCGGATGTCCGGTGGCGATGCCTCGCTGAACGCGACCGTCGGGTCCGAAGGCGAAGGCACTATGCAATGGCAAGACTGGCTTGAGGATGAAGATGCCGATCAGGCCGGCGATTACGAGGCTCGGGATGAGCTTGAAGCGCGCCGCGAGCTGCTGACCGCCGCTCTGGATGTGCTGAACGACCGGGAAAAAGACATCCTGACCCAGCGTCGTCTGATGGACCAGCCCGTCACGCTTGAAGAGTTGAGCACGCAGTACAATGTCAGCCGCGAACGCATTCGCCAGATCGAAGTGCGCGCGTTTGAAAAGCTGCAGAAAAAGATGCGCGAATTGGCCCGCGAAAAAGGAATGCTGGGCAAAGTCTGATCTGCAGGCCTGAACTGTCTTATAAACCGGTCCGATGCCAATCGGGCCGGTTTTTACGTTTTGGATACAAGAAAGGGACCCGTGAACGGACACTCAGATGTTGCGATACGGGTTGGGGTGCGCTAGCGCTAACAGATGGGATCACGAGGGCAATGGGAGGGCGAACATGCAACAGCCGGTTCAGTGGGGGGTTCTTGGGGCCTCGAAGTTTGCGCGTCAGTTTCTGGCGCCCGCGATCCATGCCGCCGATGGCGCCCGATTGACAGGGCTGGCCACGTCGGACCCGGCCAAAGCTGAACCGTTTCAGCAATTCTGCCCGGATCTGACGGTCTATGACGTTTATGACGCCTTGTTGGCAGACCCCGGGATCGACGCCGTCTATATCCCGTTGCCCAACCACCTGCACGTCGAATGGAGCCTGAAGGCGATGGAGGCCGGCAAACATGTTCTGTGCGAAAAGCCGATGACCATGAGGGCTGGGGAATTCGATCAACTTATCGCAAAACGCGATCAAACCGGGCTGCTGGCGGCCGAGGCCTATATGATCGTTCATCACCCGCAATGGCAATTGGCGCGCAAACTGGTTGCGGATGGCGCTATCGGCAAGCTGGGACATGTGTCCGGGGTATTCACCTATGACAACCGCGCCGATACCGACAATATCAGAAACCGGCCCGAAACGGGCGGGGGCGGGCTGCGTGACATTGGCGTTTATGTCATCGGCAGCGCGCGCTTTGTAACCGGGCAGGAACCGGATGAGGTTCGATCCTCGATCCGGTGGGAGAACGATGTTGATGTCTTTACCGAGATCAACGCCCGTTTCCCGGATTTCACCTATTCCGCCTATGTCTCGACCCGGATGCATCCCAATCAGGCTATGGAGTTCCATGGCGACAAAGGCGTCATCCGCCTGACCGCGCCCTTCAACGCCCGCGTCTTTGGCGAGGCGCGGGTTGAATTGCATCGCCCGGGGCTCGAGATGCAAGTGACACGCTTTCCCGGCGACGATCACTATAAGCTGCAGATCGAATCCTTCTGCCGCTCGGTCCGGGATGGGGCAGAGTACCCATGCTCGCTGGAATTCGTGCGTGGAACGCAAGAGATGATCGACCGCGTATTTGATGCGGCAACACCGCTGTGACCGCGCCCTTGCCAACGCCGCGCCAGACCGCCTAGTCTGGCAGGCACCAAGGCAGGAGGCGAATGATGGCCGGTGGCTGGGCGCGCGATGGCGCGGTAAGTGAACAGATCGAGGCATCCATATCGGATGAACTGGCACGCATGCAGGCGCAAAAGCGCCCCGTTGGCGAAAGCCTGACCCACTGTGCAGAATGCGACGAACCGATCCCCGAAAAACACCGCCTTGCATTGCCCGGCGTCAAGCTGTGTCTGGAGTGTCAGCAGGAACGCGATGGCGCGTTCAAGACGCGCGGCGGGATCAACCGGCGCGGATCCAAGGACAGCCAGTTGCGGTGAGGGATTGGAAGGGGCGAGCCCCTTTGACCGAATGTGCCTATTTGTATTGATGCGGGCCTTGCTGATATCCGAACAGTTCTGCGTCCTCCATTGAAGCGTGACCCTTGAAGGCCTCCTTTGATCGCGAGATCAAGGACCTGGGTCGGTCGCGACTAATTCAGGGATACGAAAGTCACTTTGAACAAGGATTAAGCGCAGAGCGACCCTTTGGGCGTCGCAATAGCAGTGCATCTAACTGCACCGATCATGGTGCCTGTTGGTATCTCGACGCCAAAACTACAACAGTGATCCGGCGTTTCCAAAGTGACCGGGTCCACTTTCGGAATGAGGAGTTTTTACGTCACATGGCCACATTCGGCTGGCCGGATTTTTGATCCGTGGTTTTACAGACTGGTATCCTGAAAATTCCCGCAATTCGTGCATTTAATCGACAATGAAACCGTTGGTGAGGCGATCTCATCTTATCAGGATTGTCTTGTTGGCTCCCCAAAGTACTAAAAAGGCCAAATCTGCGGCCAATAATCCTTAATTCCGCAGTAGGCGCGGAGGCGATATCGGGTAAACTGTTGAGGTCCAGTTAAGAATAGCCGTTGGAGGGTTTACAATTGGCTCACCCATTTGGTGATCGCGCTGAGGTTGAACAAGCGCATTCGAATGAGCCCGTTGCGCTGGACAGTTTCAGCGGTCAGGTTCATGTTCGCTGGTCTCCGGACGAAGCCGTCACTCCGCTGGGCCAGTTGCCGTTCTTCATCGATTATCTGAAGCAGGCCGATCTGTTTGATCCCTTTGTTGCGGATTGCCCGTTGCGGTTCAGCAGCCCCAATGCGCCAAAGGTTCGGGATGTTCTGGGCACGATGGTTCTGTCGATCGTGACCGGCGGTCGGCGCTATGCGCATGTGAATGCGCTGCGGCACGATGGGATCAATCCGGCGTTTCTGGGGCTGAGCAAAATCTGCAGCGACGACTCGGTTCGGCGGGCTTTGGCGACCCTTGATCAGCGAGAAGCGGACATCTGGCTGAAGCACCATCTGACATTCCCGCTGCATCCAGTGATGCAGGAAGACTGGATCCTGGACGCGGACACCACGGTCAAACCGATCTATGGCAAACAGGAAGGTGCAGTTGTGGGCTACAATCCCCACAAACCCGGTCGACCCTCTCATTGTTACCACAGCTTTATGATCGCAAACCTGCGGCTGATCCTGGGCGTTGAGGTCACCGCGGGCAATGAACATCACGGCACGCATGGTCTTTCTGGTCTGCTGGAAATTCTGGATGGCCTCGCCCCTGCCGCACGGCCGTATCTTGTTCGTGGTGACAGCAGCTATGGCAATGAAACGGTGATGTCTGCGCTTGAAGAGCGGGCTCAGCCCTATCTTTTCAAGCTACGCATGACGAAACGGGTGAAGGAACTGGCGTCAAAACTTGCTGCAAAAACCGGCTGGACTGAGGCAGGTCGCGGCTGGCAGGCGGCGGCATCGGAATTGCAATTGATGGGCTGGAGTCGCAAACGCCGTGTTGTTGTTCTGCGCCGTCGGGTGCCAAAGGACGTGGCGCTGACAGCGCCGATTGGTGAAGAGAATGAGCAACTTCTTCTGGGCCTCGCCGAGGTGGTCCCGGCTCAGGCGGCGCTTTGGGAGTACAGCGTTCTGGTGACCTCGCTGGATTGCGAGGGCCTCACCCTGGCACAGCTCTACCGGGATCGGGCTGATGCGGAAAACGCGTTTGACGAACTGAAGAACCAATGGGGGTGGGGCGGGTTCACAACGCAGGATCTGAAGCGTACGCAGATCACCGCCCGAATGACGGCGCTGGTTTACAATTGGTGGTCGCTTTTTGTCCGGCTGGTTGACCCAATGACATCGCGAGAAGCGATCACCAGCCGTCCGCTGTTATTGACTGGTGTCGCACGAGCGACCAGACACGCGGGACAGACAACGCTGTTCCTGAACAGCAGCCATGGGCAAACGCGGCAGATCCGGTCGAAACTGACGGACATGACACGGTTCTTGCGTAACCTGCAATCTGCGCCGCAGTTGACCGCCATTGAGCGTTGGTGCCGGATTCTTGGCCGCGCTCTCGCAAAATTCCTGCATGGGCGCAACCCAAAGCCACCTCCCAATGTGTTGCCAGCCTGTTGATAGGCCAAAATTGCACAACCAGAACGCGAACGCACCTGCCGAAATTGGCCGGAAACAAACTCCAACTGCGGAATCAAGGTTAATGCATAGTTAAAAGCCCAGCCTCGCATACCCTGTCCCTGACAATGGGAGAGGTGACATGATAGATTCGGACGCGATTTTCTTTGGCTATGATCCCGATCCGGCCCTCTCAAGATCGCTTCGGGCCAAGGCGTATACGGAACCCAAATGGTTTGATGCCGATCTCAGCGCGGTCATCTCAAAGTCATGGCAATGGGTGTGTCATGTCGAAAAAACACGCGCGCCTGGGTCATTTGTCACTGTTGAGATAGCGGGGCAGCCCATCGCAGTGGTGCGCGATAGTAAAGGCAAGCTGCGCGCCTTTTATAACGTTTGCAAACATCGTGCCCATGAATTGCTTTCCGGAGAAGGGAATATCACCCGGATCATGTGCCCCTACCACGCATGGGTATACAAGCTGGACGGCCAGCTAGTCCGTGCGCCCCATACCGAAAACCTTGAAGACTTTGACGCCAACGAGATTTGCCTGCACGAAGTGCGGGTTGAAGAGTTTTGCGGCTTTGTTTTCGTCAACTTGGACCCGGCATCAACGTCCTTGTCCGAGCAGTCGGGTAATCTGGAATCCGAAATACGTCACTGGGCACCGGATGTTGATCAGCTGACGTTTGGACATCGTCTGACATATGACATCAAGTCGAACTGGAAGAACGTCGTGGATAATTTCCTTGAATGTTACCACTGTCCGACAGCCCACAAGGATTTCTGCGATCTGTTGGACATGGAGACCTACAAGGTCACGACTTACGGTGTTTATTCCAGCCACATGGCGGATGCCGGGAAAGCGGCAAACAGTGCTTATGACGTGTCCAACGCAACGGTCAAAACGCACGCGGTGTGGTGGCTGTATCCCACAACCTGCCTGATGCGATACCCCGGTCGATCCAGCATGATCGTGTTGAACATCATTCCTGTGGGGCCGGACCGGACGCTGGAAACCTATGACTTTTTCCTTGAAACGCCTGAACCTGATGCGATGGAGCTAGACGCCATCCGCTATCTCGACGAGGTGCTGCAGGTCGAAGATATTGGTCTGGTCGAAAGCGTGCAGCGTGGCATGAACACGCCCGCTTTTACGCAGGGACGTATCGTCAATGATCCGGATGGATCGGGCAAATCCGAACATGCAGTGCATCATTTCCACGGGCTGGTTCTGGATGCCTATGCCAAAGGTGCGGTGTGATGCAGCCCAATATTCTGGTGATCATGGCGGACCAACTGGCCCCGCAGTTCACGGGGGCTTACGGACACAAAACCGCCAAAACACCGCATCTTGATGCTCTGGCTGCGCGGGGCATGCGATTTGATGCCGCCTATTGTAATTCGCCGCTTTGTGCGCCTTCGCGTTTTGCGTTCATGTCCGGTCAGCTTGTTAGTCGCATTGCCGCCTATGACAATGCATCCGAGTTCAAGGCTTCGGTGCCGACTTTCGCGCATTACCTCAAGTCGCTTGGCTATCGCACATGCCTGTCCGGCAAGATGCATTTTGTCGGACCTGACCAAATGCACGGGTTCGAAGACCGCGTTACCACCGATATTTACCCGGCTGACTTTGCATGGACGCCCGATTGGGAAGCGCCGGATGAACGGATCGACAAATGGTATCACAACATGCAGACCGTCAAGGAAAGCGGCATGGCCAATGCGACGTTCCAGATCGACTATGATGACGCGGTCGGTTTCGCCGCCAAGCGCTGGCTGTTTGATGCCGCCCGCGACAAGGCACTTGGGCATAACGCGCCATTTGCAATGGTGGCCAGTTTCATCCACCCGCATGACCCCTATGTTGCTCGGCCCGAATGGTGGAACCTCTATTCGGATGACGAAATAGACATGCCCGCTTTTGTACCTGCGCTAGAGGATCAAGATCCTTTCTCGCGCCGCTTGATGGATGGGATCGAAGCATCCTATGTGCCTTTGATGGAGGAAGAGGTGCGCCGCGCACGCCGCGCCTATCTGGCCAATGTCAGTTATTTTGACAGCAAGATCGGCGAACTCGTTCAAACGCTCGAAGAGACGGGGGATTTGGACAATACAATCGTGATTGTCACGGCGGATCATGGCGACATGCTGGGCGAACGCGGATTGTGGTACAAGATGAACTTTTTTGAACAGTCCGCACGCGTACCGCTGGTTATGGCTGGACCGGGAGTGGCCGTGGGACGCGCAACAAATGCCGTTTCGCTCGTCGACCTTTTGCCGACCTTTATCGAGGTTGGAGGTGGGGACGCCAACATGGTGGGAGAGCCGATTGATGGCCGCAGCCTGATGCCGTTGGCGCAGGGTCAGGATGATCCCGTCGATGAAGCCATAGGTGAATATTGCGCGGAAATGACCGGCTATCCCGTCATCATGATCCGGCGCGGTGCATTGAAATATATCCATTGCGACAGTGATCCGCCGCAGCTTTTTGATCTAGGCGCGGACCCGTTGGAGAAGGCCAATCTGGCCTCTGACCCGCGCTATGCAGATTCGGCCAAGGTGTTCGCCGAAGAGGTTTCCACACGTTGGGATGGCGCTGCATTGCGCGACAAGATTATTGCCACACAGAAATCCCGCCGTGCGCTGCACGCAGCGATGGAAGCGGGCGCAAGCGAGCCGTGGGATTACAATCCGCCATCGGACGCCAGCCAGCAATACGTTCGCAACCATATGGACTGGACTGTCGCGGCAAATCGCTATCGCTATCCCTCTTTGAAGGATCAGGACCAATGATGCTGAATGGAAAAATTGCACTTGTCACGGGCGCGCGTGGTGGGATCGGACGCGCCATTGTCGCGCGTTTCATAAAAGAGGGAGCAACGGTCTATGCCGCTGACCTATCTCCCGAAGGTTCGATGGAAAATCACGACGATAATGGCAGCCATTTCGTGAAACTGGATGTAACACAGGAAGCCGACGCAATTGCTGCGATGGATCATATCCGCAGCGCGCATGGAAAGCTTGATATTCTGGTGAACGCGGCGGGCATTGAGATCGAAAAGACGGTTGAAGAAACCACTCTGGAAGAATGTAATCAAAGCTTTGCAGTCAATTCTACAGGCACGTTTTTGACTTCAAAATATGCCCTTCCGTTGATGCGCAAAGCTGCGCAATCTGGAAACAGCGCCAGTCTAATAAATTTCGGGTCCTATGACGGTTTTATTGCTGATCCGGGCCTTGCTGCCTACTGCGCCACCAAGGGTGCCGTGCACGCGCTTACCCGTGCAATGGCTTGCGATCACGGCCCCGAAGGCATTCGTGTGAACGCCATCTGCCCCGGATATATCGACACGCCAATGCTGCAAAGTTTTTTTGATGGTGATGGCTCGGGCGGCGAGGGAGGAAATATCGAAACGCTGCAAAAAGCGGTGCGGGATGCACACCCGATGCGCACCTATGGCACTCCCACGGACATCGCCAATCTGGTCAACTGGCTCGCCTCGGACGAAGCGCGCTATGCGTCTGGCCAATTGTGGGTGCTTGACGGGGGGGGCTGTCTGCGCAGGTGCAGCAGATGAAGCTATGAGCAAGCCGGTTATCATCACCTGTGCGCCGACGGGGGGGCATTCACTCGCCCTCCATGTCGCCACTCCTGCACAGGCCCGCGCACGGCTTGCGCTGAAAGGTGGCGATCGGGTGGGGTTTTAGGGAGGAGCACATGCAGACAAAAATGTTGATCAACGGCGAAAGAATAGAAGGCACAGGTGGGGTCCTGGAGGTGTTGAACCCGATCAATGGCAGCAACCTGTCTTTCTACGCACCGCACGCTATTAAAGCGATCAGCCTGTAGCGCGACATTGCTCGTGCAAGTGCGCGACATTGAAGGCGGGTGACGGTGACGGGTTGCAGAATGTCAATTTGGTGCACTCATTTCAAGGTTCGATTTTGTTCTTTGGTGTGGTTTTGTCCTCCTTGTTTTTGGCGTTGGAGCGGGTTTCATCTTCAATGTCGCTGAGCGACATTGCAGCGGCATGAGCTGCGCGACGTCGATAGCTCTCGACATTCATCTCGAAGATTGTCGCGTGATGTACGAGCCGGTCGATTGCGGCTATGCCCATGGCTTTATCGGGAAACACATCGTCCCAACCGCTGAAAGGGCGGTTTGCAGTGATCATGATTGATTTTCGTTCGTAGCGCGCGGCGATGAGTTCGAAGATGACGCTGGTTTCGGCCTGATCTTTCTGCACGTAGGAGATGTCATCGAGTATGAGCAGGTCGAATTTGTCGAGCTTTTGGATGTCCTGCGCGAGGCAAAGGTTCTGTCGCGCCGTCTGCAAGCGCTGCACCAGATCGAATGTTCTGATCATCAGGACGCGGTGGCCCCGCTGGATCAACTCATAGCCGATGCCTGCCGCCAAATGCGATTTTCCGGCACCCGGAGGGCCGAAGGCCAGCAAATTGTGACCGGCTTGCAACCAGGTGTCGCCCTCGGCCAGCGCGTTGATCCGGGCCTTGCTCACGGTCGGAACAACCGAGAAGTCAAAGCTGTCGAGGGTCTTGCCCTGGGGCAGCTTGGCGGCCGCGAGGTGGCGCTGTATCCGCCGCTGGTCCCGTTCGCTCAACTCCAGCTCAAACAGGGCCGCCAACAGCCGCTCTGCAGGCCAGCCCTCCTTATCCGCCTTGATGCAGAACTCCGGCCAGAAACAGGCGATTGTCGGCAGCCTGAGATTGCTCAACAGGATGGGAAGCTTGGCGGTTTCTACCGTGATGCTCATGCTGTGGCTCCTGGCTCGGAAAGCAGACCATCATAGACCGCTATGGTTGGGATATGGATCGGAACATCGGGGTGATCCGCTTCTGTTTTCTGCGCAAAGCGCACATGCAGATCGTCGAGATCAGGCAGGCCGCCAGCCTTGAGTATCTGATCCAGAGCGACAGCAAGTTCCGCCTCGCAAGCGTGTTCATGTGCTATCCACAGCAGGTCAACAATGGCTTGGGAAGCCTTGCGCAAGGGCCATGCCGCGGACAGCGCCTCCCATGTGCGGCGGTATTCCGTTCTGGGAAAAAGCGCATCACGATAGGTCAGGTTTGCGACGGCACCGGGCTTGGTGCGCAGGCTGTGAATCACATGATGGTAGTTGACGACATGGCCATGTGTGCCGCGCTTGTGATCAGGGGTCCGCCCGCGTGGCAACGTATCGATCCGGGTGTTGCCAAGAAACAGTTCCAGACGATCATCGTAGGCACGCAGGTTCAACTCGAAACCGATCAGCCGCGAGGGAACCGTGTAAAACACTTTGCGGAAGACAAAGCCGCTGGAAGAGGTCACCCGCACACGTGCCGCATCATAATCGCAACTCCGCCGTTCTGGCAGCGGCTGGAGATCGGCGCGTTCAAGGGCCACTTGCTCCCTGCGTTGTGCATTGTGGCAGCCAACGACCTGAGCGATGAAGCGCCGCCATGCCTCCACAGTCTCGAAGTCAGAACTGCCGCGCAGAAGCAGCGCTTGTTCCAGACGCGCCTTGAGGTGTCCATGGCGGCTTTCGATGGAGCCGTTCTCGTGGGCGATGCCGCGATTGTTTCGGGTCGGTTCCATGCCATAATCGGCACACAGCGCCTCGTACCGCGCCCGCAAATCCTCATCAACATCCTTCTTCCTGTTGCCAAAGGCAGCTGACAGGCTGTCCGAGCGGTGCTCACGTGGTGCTCCGCCCACCTGCCACAGGGCATTCTGCAGTCCGCAGGCCAGCGCGGTAAAACTCTCCCCGCCAAGAACAACTTCGGCATATTCCCAGCCGGAGAAAACCAGGGTGAAGTGATAAACCCGGTGCGCGAATGGCTGACCCGCGATAGTGACGTTCAAATCATCGGCCTTGAAGAAATCCGACATCCCTTGCCGGCCCGGCGGATGTGTCTGGCGGAAGATGACGTCCCGATCCGGGCCATGTTCTGCGCGCCAGGCACGCATACGCCGTTCCAACGTGCGACGCGCCTTGCCCAGATTACGGTCCGGGTGCCGGAGTTGTAGCTCTTCCAGGATCGCAAACGGACGCAGATGGGGCTGCTTTTCCAGAAGAGGAACAACAACCTCCTCCCAAATCCCGGCTAACGGATCCGGTTTGCCGCCGCCGTGACGGCGTTCTTGTTTCTTTTGCGATGGCGGGCGCGGGTCCCGGTCAATGCGCGATCCGGTGCTCGAACTGAAACCGGCTTTCACGGCCGCTATGTTCTGGGTGTATTGAGTCCGAAGTTTCATGTAGTCCTCGTATTGTCGGTCGGTGATAAAACGCCCAGGCATCCAATCCTCTTTCTGGTTTGAAGATTGGAAAATCCTGACCGCTGTCACCGCCAACCGCACGGATAAAATCCGCGCGAGATTTTGGCGAAAGCTCCAGTCGGGCTACGCCCTCCTTATGCTTTCGCCAAAATCACCCACCTGCAATGTCGCTGACTTTCATGAGCGGTGTCGCTGGACACAGCCAGGCGATGGTCGCGCGCTGATGCGGTTGGCTGGTAAACGCGCCTTTGTCACGGGCGGGCGGCAAGGTATCGGGCGCGGTATCGTGGATGCCTTTGTCGCAGAAGGTGCCAAAGTGACAACTTGCGGACGCGGTGCGCGTCCTGCGCAGCTTGCGGACAATATACTTTGGCATGAGCTCGATGTGTCGGATTCTGGGGCCGTCTCTGATCTCGCTCAGGCGATAGGTGGTCCTGATATTCTGGTCAACAACGCAGGGGTTCAGGTCGAAAAGACCGTCGCAGACAGCACGGATGAAGACTGGGATCTGGTGATGGGTGTGAATGCGCGCGGAGTGTTCAATTGCTGTCGCGCTTTTATCCCGGCCATGCCGACCGGGGCATCCATCATCAACATAGGATCCATCTCTGGGAAAGTCGCCGATCCGTCGATGGCGCTTTACAACGCGTCCAAGGCGTTTGTGCATGGGTTGACGCGATCCATTGCCGTCGATCACGGGCCGGATATTCGGTGTAACGCAATTTGTCCGGGCTGGATCGAGACCGGAATGCTCGATGCTGCATTTGATCTGGCAAATGATCCGGTCAAAGCAAGAGAGGATGCCTTGGCGCGGCACGCCGTCCGGCGATTTGGCAAGCCTGGCGATATTGCGGCGATGTCGGTTTGGCTGGCTTCGGATGACGCTGCCTTTGCAACCGGTCAATTGTTCACAATTGATGGCGGTATGACGGCGTCCTCTCCTCTGAACCCGGGATTGTTCTGATGGGCAACATTGAAAGAACCGCTATTTTGGGCGCGGGCGTCATTGGCACCAGTTGGGCGGCGTTGTTTCTTGCGTCGGGGCGCAGCGTTTCGGTGTACGATCCTGATCCGAATGCTGAAAAATCGGTGCGCGCTTATGTCGAAAAAGCCTGGCCCGCATTGGAAGAATTGGGGCTGACGGACCGCGCCACCCCCAATGCTCTTCGGTTTGTCCCGACAGCGGGCGAAGCAGTGAAAGATGCTCAGTTCGTGCAGGAAAACGTGCCCGAGCGTTTGCCGATCAAACACGCCACCTATCAAAAGATCGAGCCTGTCCTTTCAGCGGATGCAATCGTGTCCAGTTCTACGTCCGGTCTGACGCTTGAGGCCTTGCAAAAGGGATGGCGCGGACCCGACCAACTGATCCTGGGGCATCCGTTCAACCCACCGCACCTGATTCCGCTTGTGGAATTAACCGCAAACGCTGTGACCAGCCCAACCGTATTGGACCGGGCCGAGGCCTTTTACAAAGACATCGGTAAGGTCACGATCCGGATCAAAAAGGGTTTGCCAGGGCACGTCGCCAACCGTCTGCAAGCCGCAGTTTGGCGCGAGGCCGTTTATATGGCGGTCGAAGGCGTCGCGAGTGTCGAAGACATAGATAAGGCGATGTGGGCTGGACCGGGTTTGCGATGGGCTGCGATGGGACCGACGACTCTGTTTCATCTGGGTGCGGGCGAAGGCGGGCTGCAGGCGTTTTGCGACCACTTCAAGGACACGTTCAACGGATGGTGGAAAGAGTTGGGCGATCCCCAACTCGACGACGACGTCATCAAGCTGTTGGTCGATGGGATGGCCGCGCAGGCAACGGGTCAAAACCTGGATGAGCTGTCTGCGCAACGGGACAAGATGCTGACGGCCATGCAGGCGGCTACCCGGCACCTTCGCTCTTGATGTCTGGCTTGAACATTGGCCATGCGCGGAATTCGAACGGCACGCGCCCCTCAATTCGATCGGCGCTGGGGGACAATCCAAATCGCTGATTGTAAGCGCGGCTGAAATGAACCTGACTGTTAAAACCAGAAGCCGCTGCGATCTCGCTGAACTTCAATTCGGTCTGCGTGACCAGCCCGCGTGCGCGATCCAGGCGAATATCGCGATAATACTCGACCGGAGATTTGTGGACATATTGTCGAAACAGACGGCTGAGCTGGCGTTGCGAAAGGCCCAGTTCATCAGCTATGGTAGGGATCGAAAGCGTGACTTCCAGATTGGCCTCCATTAGATCAATGGCCGCGCGGACCGAGTCTGACGTGACATAGCCCATGGGCTCGGGGCCTTTGGGGTTCTGCGACCGGTCCTCGCCCCGGACATCGTGATGAAACAGATACCGCGCTGCGGCATTTGCGGTGCTTTCGCCCATCACGGAATGAACAAAGCGCAATCCAAGGTCAGTTGATGCCGTTCCACCGCAACACGTGAAGACCCGGCCATCCAGCACAAACATGTTTTCTGTCACTTTGGTGTCGGCCGCTATCTCGATGAAAGCATCAATATGTTCATAGTGAACGGTCGCAGTCTTACCCTTCAAAAGACCAGCGGTTGCAAGCACAATCGCTCCGGTATCCAGGCCGCCAGTGATGGAGCCACCCGCGTCCCATTTTTGCAGCGCCGCCATGAGCTGAGGCGACGCGTGTCGTTCGGGCGTCCAGCTTGTATTTACAACAACAAGCCAAGGATTGCCTGTGGTCACCGCGCTTAAGGTTTTCGTCTCAACAACCATGCCGCTGCTCGATTCCACATGTCCGCCGGTTTCAGAGACGTAAGTCCAGGAAAATCTGGCGGTACCTGAAAGGTAATTCGCCACCCTGAACGGGTCGATGAAAGATGTGGTTGCCGAAACATTGAAATGCGGGGTGATCAAAACAACGATTTCAAGTGGTTTGAGAGCGGTGTCAGGCATGGCGAAAATTGTAAAACGCTGTCTGAAATTGTCAAACTTGTGGTGATTATTTGAGCCGTATCGTCGTTTGGTTCGGTATCATGCCAATGCAGTCCCAGGCCACTCTCAAACTGATCCAATGTGACCTGGCATAGTCTGGTAGATACCCATTTCCTCGACAGGACGTGCCGCGCACTCCTATCTCGCCACATCGAGATTTTTTATGGTCGATCGCGCGTACAACACGTGCGGCTGAGAGCCGACTTTTGTACTACTTCAACGATATCGTGTTTGGCCCTGTAAATGGGGGGGGGGGTATCCAGGTCACTTATGGCCTGGATAATCCTCAGCTTTCCATCGCTTCCAGCTCATCAATAAAGCCGGAAATCATCGACAGGCCTTTGTCCCAGAACTGGGGGTCACTGGCGTCCAGACCAAAGGGTTCCAGCAGCTCTTTGTGATGTTTGGACCCGCCTGCGCGCAGCATGTCGAAATATTTGTCTTCGAACCCGTCCGCCCCGCTTTCGTAAACCGAATACAGCGCGTTCACCAAGCCATCGCCAAACGCATAGGCGTAGACATAGAAGGGCGAGTGGACGAAGTGCGGGATATAGGCCCAGAACGTCTCGTACCCATCCATGAATTCAAATGCGGGGCCAAGACTTTCGGCCTGAACGCTCATCCACAACGCGTTGATGTCGTCGGGGGTCAGTTCACCCTCGCGCCGGGCGGCATGCAGTTTGCATTCGAAATCGTAGAACGCAATCTGGCGCACGACCGTGTTGATCATGTCCTCGACCTTGCCTGCCAGCAGGACCTTGCGCTGTTCCGGTGTTTCCGCCTGATCCAGCATTTTGCGGAAGGTCAGCATCTCACCAAAGACCGAGGCCGTTTCCGCCAGAGTCAGCGGGGTCGAAGACAGCATCTCGCCCTGATCAGCGGCCAACACCTGATGCACGCCATGGCCAAGCTCATGCGCAAGGGTCATCACATCCCTCGGTTTGCCCAGATAATTGAGCATCACGTAAGGGTGCACTTCGGTGACGGTGGGATGAGCAAACGCGCCCGGTGCTTTGCCCGGTTTTACCGCCGCATCAATCCAGCCCTTCGAGAAAAACGGGGCCGCGGTCCCGGCCATGCGGGGATCAAACGCGGTGTAGGCATCCATCACCGTTTTCTCGGCCTCATCCCATCCGACGGTGCGGGTATCCTCCATCGGCAGGGGGGCGTTGCGATCCCAGACCTGCATCACATCCAGCCCCAGCCACTTGCGCTTGAGCTCATAATACCGGTGGCTCAGCTTGGGGTAGGCGGCGACTACAGCCTCGCGTAGCGCTTCGACCACTTCGGGCTCGACATCGTTCGACAGGTGGCGCCCGGCCTGAGCGGTCGGCATGTTGCGCCAGCGATCGACGATCTCTTTTTCCTTGGTTTGCGTATTATGAACGCGCGCGAAGGTCTTGATATTGCTTTGAAACACATCGGCCAGCTCGCGCGCGGCCGCTTCGCGTTTTGTGCGATCCTGATCGGTCAGGAAATTCAGGGTGCCTTCGATGTTCAGGTCTTCGCCATCAACTGTAAAGGTCAGCCCGGCGATGGTTTCGTCAAACAGCCGCTCCCACGCGTCGCCGACGACGCCCAGATCGTGCAGGAATTTCTCCAGCTCGTCAGACAGTTGATAGGGTTTCATCGCGCGAATGCGGCGGAAGACGGGTTCGTATCGGGCAAGGTCGGTATTTGCCGCGAACAAAGTCTGCAAAGCGTCATCATCGATACGATTGATTTCAAGCGTGAAGAACACCAGCGGCGTGGTGCAGATCGTGATTTTTTCCTGCATGTCCGACAGGAATTTGGCACGCTCTGCGTCCGTGGTCAGCTGGTAGTAGCGCAGACCGGCAAAGGACATGATACGTCCAGCGATTGTGTTGATCTTTTCGTTGCGCAGTACGCAGGCCAGCAGGCCATCGGCATCCAGCCCGGCCAGCTTGCCTTCGTAATCCGCGGCGAAGGCGGCACATTCCCCTTCCAGCCATGTCAGGTCCCGGGACAGCTCTGGCGCGTCTTCGGAGCTGTACAGATCCGTCAGATCCCATTCCGGCAGATTGCCCAGATTGTCGGCACCCCCGACAGCGTTTGCGTCACGGACGGGGAAAGGAAGGTCGCGCATGGAACACCTCGAATTATCTTTGATTTGCCAACATCTAGGCGCAGGTCGCAGGGATCACAAGCAGGCTGATACGTCCGTGATCACTGCGACAGGGCAGGTTCCACCCGGCAAGAGGCCACGAAATGCGTGGCAAGTTGGTCCAAAACAGGCCCTCGAACGTCGGGTGCCTCCATCAGCACCTCATGCTCGCCATTGGGAATCTCGGCCAGTGTGCCGCTTGGCCAATTGGCCATGCGCGCGCGGATCGCCTTGCGGTCCACGATCTGTTCATGGCTGCCAAGGAAAGTCAGGCAGGGTGTTTTGGGCGCGGTCTGTTCCATCAGCCAGGCGCATTCATCCAGCGCCTCGCGCAGCCAGATGGTCGACGGTGCACCCAACGCCAGTTCGGGGTGAGCGGCCAGTTGATCCTGCATCATTTTGTACATCGCCGGATCGCGGGTCAGCACGTTGCCCTCGAACGGTTGCGAGGTGACATAGCTATCCAGCGATGTGGTCGGAGGTGTTCTTTCGCCCAGCCCCACTCGCGGTCCCCAATAGGCCGTCAAACGGCTGAGCGGTTTCATCAGCGGCGTGAAAAAGATACCCCACATCGGTCCGGTAAAGGCACAGGCGGCAAAGCTGTCCCCCTCAAGCACGGCGCGCAGGCCGATTGCCCCGCCCATGGAATGGCCGATCACATACCATGGTTTCGGCAGGCCCAGTTCCGCCGCCAGTTCCAGAGTGACCTCAACGTCTTTCTGATAATCCGGGAATTGATCCACATGGCCCACACGCGGATCATCCAGCAGACGATCTGCCAGCCCTTGCCCCCGCCAATCAATGGACAAAAAGGCATAGCCCCGATCGATGAATTCACCGGCTGTGCTGCTGTATTTTTCGATATATTCCGTCCGGCCGGGAAACATCATCACCGTGCCGTTTGTCGAGTTTTCGGGCAGCCAATGGGCGACGCGAATGCGCAATCCGTCCGATGTCTGCAGCCAATGGGCCTCGGCACCGGCGGGCTCGCCGGCCACGTCTTTAAAAAAGGGGGCCGGCGACAGTTTCATCAGGCCAACACCGAAGCAAGTTTCATGGCAATTCCCATGTCTCCGTCCACGCTCAGCTTGCCGGACATGAAAGCACCGGTTGGGTTCAGGTCGCCGCTGAGGATCTGTTCGAAAGTATCTGCATCCGCACTGAGGGTCACATCCGCGTCTTCGTCACTGACCCGCGCGCCATCTGCATCCAGAATGATAGCGCCCAGATCTGCAATGGCAAACTTGGCCGAAGCATCAAAATCACCGCCAGCCAATTTTTCGTTCAGCGCGGCCGCGACTTTTTCAAGTGTGTCGCTCATGGTATTCCTCATATTGTTTGTGCGCCGTGAATGGACATCCTTGGTCGCAACGCTACACTGAACATTGTTATGGGCATTGCAATCAACAATCTCAAAGGTATCGTTGCGGCACTTGCTGCGATAGTCATGTTTTCCACCACATCTTCGGCGCAGCAGGCCGATTTGCGGGATGAAACGGCATTGCTGGCGCAGTTGGCGCAGTCCACGCCGGATCAGGCCATTGGACTGGACCGGCAGTTGCAGGCGCTGTGGTCGCAATCGGGCTCAGCCTCGGCTGATTTGCTGTTGGAACGCGGGCGCGAGGCGCTGGATGACGGCGATGTCGCGGCGGCCTTGGATCATCTGACCGCCCTGATCGATCACGCGCCCGAGTTTGCCGAAGGGTGGCATGTGCGGGCATCGGCCTTTTTCGGGATCGAGCGGTTCGGCATGGCCGCCGCCGATCTGGAATATGCGCTGACGCTTAATCCCAACAATTATGACGCCATCTATGGTCTTGGCCTGATTTTCGAGGTTCTTGAGCAACCGGACCAGGCCTATGATGCCTATGTGCGCGCGCTGGCTATACATCCCCACCACGAAGAAGTAACCAATGCTGTGAATCGGCTGAAGTCTCAGATCGAAGGCAAGGCACTCTAAGGTCCGGGGCAGGGGGCAAAGGTGAGCGGGTCATCCCGAATCGTGGCCGTTCTGGGCCCGACGAACACAGGAAAAACCCATTACGCGATCGAACGTATGCTGGGGTACCGAACAGGTGTGATCGGTCTTCCGCTACGTTTGCTTGCGCGCGAGGTCTACGACAAGATCGTGGGCATTCGCGGGCCGTCGGTTGTGGCACTGGTCACAGGTGAAGAACGCATCGTGCCGCCACGGGCGCAGTATTGGGCTTGCACGGTCGAAGCGATGCCCCAAGGGATGGGTGCTGATTTCCTGGCTATCGACGAAATCCAGCTCTGCGCCGATCCCGAACGAGGCCATGTATTCACCGACCGTCTGCTGCGGTCGCGTGGCACGCATGAGACGCTGTTTCTGGGCTCAGATACGATGCACGGCCCGATTTCGGCGCTGGTGCCCGAGGCGCAATTTGTCCGGCGCGAACGGATGTCGCAACTGGTCTATTCCGGCTCAAAAAAGATCAGCCGAATGCCCGCGCGCAGCGCCATTGTCGGATTCTCGGTCGAAAACGTATATGCCATCGCGGAATTGCTGCGGCGTCAAAAGGGCGGGGCGGCGGTGGTCATGGGCGCGCTCAGTCCGCGCACGCGGAACGCGCAGGTGGATTTGTATCAGAATGGCGAGGTGGATTACCTGGTGGCAACAGACGCCATCGGAATGGGTCTGAACCTCGACGTGAACCACGTGGCGTTTTCCTCACTGACCAAATTCGACGGGCGGCGGATGCGACCATTGGCGCCAAACGAGTTGGCCCAGATCGCGGGCCGGGCCGGGCGCGGCATGTCAGATGGCACATTCGGCGTCACAGGTGAGGCGCCGCCGCTGGACGAAGGCATGGCGCAGGCGATCATGGACAGCCGGTTTACGCCGATGAAAAAGTTGAACTGGCGGAATGCTGCCCTCAGATTCGGCTCGGTCGAGGCGCTGATTGCATCGCTTGAGGTCAGCCCGGACGACGAACACCTGACCAAGGCGCGACCGGCAGACGATCTGAACGTTCTGAAATCGCTGTCTCAGGTGGCCGAGATTGCGGCGCGGGCCAGCGATGGCCCGTCGATCCGTTTGCTGTGGGACGTGTGCCGAATTCCCGATTTTCGCGGCATCAGCCACGCCGAACATGCCAGCCTGCTGGAGGTGATCTATGGCCACCTCCACGAGCGCGGTACAATCCCGGATGACTTTCTGGCCCGGCAAATCCGGCGCATTGACCAGACCCATGGTGACATTGATGCTTTGTCCAAAAGGTTGGCATATATTCGCACTTGGACATATGTTGCGCAACGAAACGGGTGGGTTGGTGACGAATCGCATTGGCGTGACGAAACGCGCACTGTAGAAGACAGGCTGTCGGACGCTCTTCACGACCGTTTGACTCAGAGATTTGTGGACCGGCGTACATCCGTATTGCTGCGCTGGCTCAAACAGAAGGAGGCCCTTTTGGCCGAAGTAAATGACAAGGGTGAAGTGACTGTCGAAGGTGAATTCGTTGGTCGTTTGGAAGGGTTCCGGTTTACCCCGGACAAAAGCGCGCAGGGAACCGAGGCGAAAGTCTTGAAGACGGCCTCTGTGCAAGCTCTCGCGCCGCAATTCCATCTGCGTGCCGATCGCTTTTACAATGCGCCCGATACCGAAATTGATTTTACCGATCAGGGTGGCCTGATGTGGGGCGAATATGCCGTTGGCAAACTGGTTGCCGGGGCAGAGCCTCTCAAACCCATGGTTGAGGTGTTTGTGGATGAGGCCGCAGGCCCGGACGTAGAACAAAAGGTTCAGTGCCGCCTGCAGCATTTCATCGACCGCAAGGTTGCAGCCCTGTTCGAGCCGCTGCTGAATCTGTCGCGGGACGAAGAATTGTCCGGTCTGGCCAAGGGTTTTGCCTTCCGTATGGTCGAAGCGCTGGGCGTGCTGCCCCGCGCCGGTATCGCGCAGGAGGTCAAGGACCTGGATCAGGACGCCCGTGGCGCGCTGCGCAAGCATGGCATCCGGTTCGGCCAGTTCACCATATTCATGCCGCTGCTGTTGAAACCCGCGCCGACGCGCCTGCGTCTGGTTCTGTGGGCACTGGCCGGTGGACTGCAGGAATTCCCCGACGCGCCGCCTCCGGGTCTGGTCACCGTGCCCGTCGCCAAGGGTGCGCCCGAGGGTTACGACACCATGTGCGGCTACCGTGATGCGGGTGAACGGTCGATCCGCATCGACATGCTGGAACGTCTGGCAGATATGTTGCGCGCCGAAGACAGCCGGGGCGGGTTTGAGGCCAAGCCGGATATGCTGTCGATCACCGGCATGACGCTGGAACAATTCGCCGACCTGATGCAGGGGTTGGGTTACAAGGCCGAACGCGGCGAGCGTGAAAAGGTCAAACCTGCGCCAGTTGACGCGGCAGAGGTCAGTGAAACACCGGCGGCGGACGCGGCAGAGCAACCCGTCGCCGAAGGCGCTCCGGGGCCAGAGACGGCACCCGAAGAAACGGCCGCACCTGCCGAGGCGCCAGCCGAGGCCACCGAAGTTACCGAGGCGGCAGCCGAAGCTCCGACCAGTACCGAAGCGGCAACCGAGGCTCCGACTGGCACCGAAGCGTCAGCCGAAGCCCCCGCAACCGAGGCGGCGTCGGATGAGCCCGAAGCCGAGGTGTTCTATACCTTCACCTGGAGCCGTCAGCGACAGGCCAATCGTGGACCGCGTCGCGAACAGCGACAGGGTCAAGGGCAGGGCAAAGGCAAGCCACGTGGAAAGCCGCAGGATGGTCGCGGCAAGCCGCAGGGCAAGAAGGGCGGTAAGCCGCAGGGCGCCAAGACCTTCTCATCCCGACCGCCGAAAAAGGAAAAGGCTATCGATCCGGATAACCCCTTTGCCGCCGCGCTGATGGGTTTGAAGGACGGTAACTGAACGCGCGATGGCCGAACCACAGGCCAAGCTGCGGATCGACAAATGGCTGTGGCAGGCGCGGTTCTTCAAGACCCGCAGCCTGGCCGCCAAACAGGTCAGCGGCGGCCATGTGCGGGTAAATGGCAACCGGGTGCTGAAACCGGCGCAAGCTGTGGCGCCCGGTGACGTTTTGACCTTTCCGCAGGGCAAAATTGTCCGGGTCGTGCGTATCGAGGCACTGGGCAACAGGCGCGGTCCGGCCCCCGAGGCGCAAACGCTGTACTCGGATCTGACCGAAAACAAGGACGCACCGCCCAAAAATCCGGGGTTTGAGGGAAAAGGTCGTCCAACCAAGAAAGATCGGCGAGCGCTTGATCTTTCTCGCCCCCGGGATGGTTGATCCTATCTTGAAGAGCACGCCAGACTGAATTAGCTAGACGCCCAAAGCGCAAACGGGAATTCCAGCCATGACCTATGTCGTCACCGAAAACTGCATTGCCTGCAAATACACCGACTGTGTCGAGGTTTGCCCGGTGGACTGTTTCTACGAAGGTGAGAATACACTGGTCATTCACCCCGATGAATGCATCGATTGCGGCGTCTGTGAACCGGAATGCCCCGCCGATGCGATCCGACCCGATACTGAGCCTGGGATGGAGCAATGGGTGGAATTCAACCGTAAGTTCTCGGAACAATGGCCGGTGATCGTCACCAAGAAAGACCCGCTGCCTGATGCCGAGGAACGCGATGGTGAAGAGGGCAAGATGGAGAAATACTTCTCCGAAGCGCCGGGCGTGGGTGGCTGACTGATTCGCCTGAATCAGACCGTTGTAAAATCCGTGATATTTCTGGTAACGTGCTGAACCGGAGTATTTTAATGGCGCTTTGACCCAGTGGCCTTTTGGGTGTCGCATTTTTGTGATATAATCCTTCGGGAATGATGACAGAGATTGGGATGCTCTCCGTAAGTATGCTCGCTTTGGAGTTCTGAATCAGTGACACAACAGCCGCCTGCCGGAGCCGGATCGCGCTCCGCTTGTGGCGTTTTGTTGTCTCGTGTCCCGGTCGCAAACAAGGAAAAACCTGCATGTCTAAGTCGAAAAAGCTTGAGTTCCGTCCAAACGACTATGTCGTCTATCCTGCGCATGGCGTGGGTCAGATCATCTCGATCGAAGAGCAGGACGTCGCCGGTTTCTCGCTTGAGCTGTTTGTGATCTCTTTTGAGAAAGACAAGATGACGTTGCGTGTGCCGACCAACAAGGCGACCGAGTCGGGCCTGCGCTCGCTCAGCTCGCCGGATGTGATCAGCCAGGCGGTGAAAACGCTGAAGGGCAAGGCCAAGGTCAAACGCGCCATGTGGTCGCGCCGGGCGCAGGAATATGAACAAAAGATCAACTCGGGCGATCTGATCTCGATCGCCGAGGTGGTTCGTGACCTGCACCGCACCGATGACCAGCGCGAGCAGAGCTATTCCGAACGCCAGCTTTACGAAGCTGCGCTGGAACGTCTGACCCGCGAAGTTGCCGCCGTTTCCGGCGCGGATGAGATTTCTGCCGCCAAGCAGGTGGACGAAGTCCTGATGTCGCGCGCAGCGGCCTGACCCCTGCTGCAACGCACGACAGCCGCCCTGTTTCGGGGCGGCTTTTTTATGGCTGATCGCTTGGTCTGTCACCATTTTGCGGCTAATTTCCCGTTACAGACACGGAATGCCGGGGCAGAATGAAACAGACGGTCAAAGCGATCTATATTGGACGAGGGCCGGTTTCGGTCTGGTTCCGGTATTTTCTGATCCTGTTCGACGCGGTCTCGATCATCTTTTTTGTGGCAACAGCCACCCAACCGCACGGCCCGGGCCTGACTGCTGCCAGTCTTGTGATCGGATTCATCATCCTGCTGGATTTTCTGGCGCGGCTTTGGATTGCCAAGGACCGCTGGAAGCTGATGCGAAAGATTTACACACTGGCTGACCTTGTTGTGGTTGTGTCCTTGATGCTTGAACCCTTCATCACCGGCAATCTGGCTTTTTTGCGCGTGCTCCGCGCCCTGCGCCTGATCCATTCCTATCAATTGCTGCGTGACCTCAGACGTGACAGCACGTTTTTCCGCACGCACGAAGATGCTGTCATTGCCGCCGTCAACTTGATGGTGTTTGTGTTGGCAACATCAACTGCCGTATTGGTCTTCTTTATCCCCGATACAAGCCAGACGCCTTATATCGATGCGCTGTATTTCACGATGGCCACGCTGACGACCACAGGTTTTGGCGATATCACGCTGTCAACACCGGGGGGTAAGCTGTTTTCGGTATTCATAATGGTGGTCGGCGTGGCCCTGTTCGTGCGGCTGGCACAAGCGATCTTCATGCCGCAGAAAGTGCGTCACAAATGCCCCAGCTGCGGCCTGTACCGGCATGATCCGGATGCCGTTCATTGCAAACATTGCGGTGAAACCCTGCGGATCGAAACCGGCGGCGTCGCTTAGATCAGCGCCGCAAGCGCCAGCAGAAAGGCAATTTCGGACAGGGCTTGGGTCGCGCCCAATATGTCTCCGGTCTGGCCTCCGATGCGGGCCTTGGCTAGGGCGGCGATGACACCGCCAATTGCCGTTGCGCAGATCATCGGGACGATTGCATTGCCTCCCAGCAGTACGATGGCTAAACCAACGGCCAGCCCGACCCCGATCAAAATGGCGGCCAGTGTGGGGGTGCCGACCGAGTGGCTCAGCCCCGATTGTCGGGCATTTGGCAAGAACCGCATCGCGCAGGGCATCAGAGCACGGGAAAACAGGCATGCCGCCAGCACTCCGCCCAGCCACCCGGCGCCAAGCAGGGCCGCGATCGCCAGAATCCGCAACAGTTGCGATACAACCAGAGCCAGCACGCCATAGGTGCCGATATGGCTGTCTTTCATGATCTCCAGACGACGCTCGACCGTGAAACCACCCCACAGGCCGTCCACTGTGTCGGCCAGACCGTCCTCATGCATGGCCCCGGTGGTCGCGATTAGCGCGGCAACGCCCAATGTGGCGGCGATCATCGGTGACAGGCCGGTCTGCAGCGCACCCCAGCATATGGCACAGGCCAGCGCGCCCACAATCAGCCCCACCAGCGGAAAGGCCCATACGGCACGCGCTTGCCGCGCAAAAACGCCGTCAGGCAAGGCGGGCACAGGCAGGCGGGTCAAAAGGACCAAAGCTAGAGGAATATCCCACAGGGAAATCACAGAGGTGTCGTTTTTGTGCACTCCCAGGCCTTTCCGGGTTTTGTTGCTTTGCCAGCATTGGTTAAACACGCAGGACCACTCTGATGCAACGAGGCTTTGAATGCTGCCTGAACTCACTGACCTGAACAGTTTCCGCGATGCTCTGACCGGTGCACCCGATCCGGACACGGATGCGGGCCAAGCCGCGCAAGAGCGCAACGGCCAATTGACCAAGCCACCGGGCGCGTTGGGGCGGTTGGAGGATCTGGCGATCTGGTATGCAGGCTGGCGCGGGGATGCGCGGCCACAGATCGCCTCGCCTCAGGTCATCGTGTTTGCCGGAAATCATGGCGTGACGGCACAGGGCGTGTCCGCGTTTCCGCCCGAAGTTACGGTGCAGATGGTCATGAATTTTGAACATGGCGGGGCTGCGATAAACCAATTGGCCAAGGCCGCTGGCGCAAAGATGGACGTTCACGCGCTCGAATTGGACCGCCCCACGGCTGATTTCACCCAGGGCCCGGCGATGAGCGAGGATGAATTGCTGAACGCCCTGCGCACCGGCTGGCAGGCGGTTGATTCGCAGTCCGATCTGTTGGTGGTCGGCGAGATGGGGATCGGCAATACCACCCCCGCAGCGGCCATTGCCTGTGCGCTGTTCGGGGGTGATGCGGCCGACTGGACCGGTCGCGGCACCGGTGTCGACGATGCCGGGCTGGCCAACAAAACCCCGCGTTGTCGCCGAAGGCGTGGCAATGCACGGACAGGCTGGTGACGGGCTTGAGACATTGCGTCGTCTGGGCGGGCGAGAAATCGCAGCCATGGCTGGCGCGATTGCGGCTGCGCGCGTGTTGCGTATCCCTGTTGTGATGGACGGATTCATCTGCACCTCAGCGGCGGCCTGTTTGGCACAACTGTCCCCCTCGGCTTTGGATCATACGGTTGCGGGACACCAAAGCGCCGAAGGCGCGCATGGCAAAATGCTGGTGCAACTGGGCAAGGAACCGTTGCTGAGCTTGGGCCTGCGTCTGGGCGAAGGATCAGGCGGGGCATTGGCGATCAACATCCTGAAAAGCGCGGTTGCCTGCCATTCCGGCATGGCAACATTTGCCGAGGCCGGAGTTTCTGACGGTTGATCCAATCAGCGGCCTGACCGGGGCAGGACCCGGGTCAGGCTGATTTCTTGGCGTGTTCTTCTGCCAATTCCAGCAAAGCTGTTTCCAGATCCTTTTCCAGTTCCTGCGCCCGCTCGATATATTTCTTGTTATCGGCGGTCGGCATCCCGGGAACCCACAGCTCGGCCAGTTCGCGCACTGACGCGCGGTCGTGGTGATAAAAGGTCTGCTCGGCCTGCGCCGCCTCATAGTCGCTAAGGCCAATGTTTTCCAACACGTACCGACCCGCACGCAGCGACCCGTCGAACATCTCGCGCACGATGTCGTTCGCTCCGGCTTGGTACAGCTGATAAACATGGGTCCGGTCGCGGGCCCGGGCGACAATGTGCAGATCAGGCCGCTGGCGCCGCGCATAGCCAACCAGACGGGTGACCTGTTTGGGATCGTCCATCGCCGCAACCAGCACTGCGGCTTTCTCGATCCCTGCCGCCCGCAAAAGCTCGGGCCGGGTGGGATCGCCCAGAAACCCTTTGACGCCGAAACGGCGCATCAGTTGGATGGTTTCGATGTCGTGATCCAGAACAACGGTCTTGAACCCGCTGGCCTGAACCAGCCGGTTGACGATCTGACCAAACCGCCCGATGCCCGCAATGATGACCGGGCCTTTTTCGTCAATTTCGTCGGGTTCGACCTTGGGTGCAGTGTCCCCCATAAAACGGGTGATCTGGTCGTAGAGGATGAACAACAGCGGTGTGATCAGCATGGTCAGCGCAATGATCATCAACAGTTTTTGCGACAGATCCGGCGGGATGACGTTCTGCTGTGTGGAAAAAGCCAGCAGGACAAAGCCGAACTCGCCCGCTTGCGCCAGACCCAGCGTAAACAACCAATGGTCGCGCCCGCGCAGTTTGAAGGCTCGACCAACGACAAAAAGGATGATGCCCTTGGCCAGAATGACCAGCAACGCCAGCCCGATCAACTCGAACGGGTCATTGAAGAAGTACCCGACATCAATGCCCGCGCCGACCGTGATGAAGAACAGGCCCAGGAACAGGCCCTTGAAGGGTTCCAGATCGCTTTCCATCTCGTGCCGGAATTCTGAACTGGCCAGAACAACCCCGGCCAGAAACGCACCCAGGGCGGGCGACAGGCCAACCAGCGTCATCAGAAACGAAATCCCGACCACGATCATCAGCGCCAGCGCCGTATACATCTCGCGCAGGTGGGTGGTGTGGATAAAGCGAAACAGCGGGCGTGTCAGGTACACCCCGGCCAATACGACAAAGGCCACAGCCCCGATGGTGACGAGGGTGACGGCCCAGCCCGGCAGCCCTTCGACCAGCGACAGGGTGTGATGGGCATCCGCGCCGTGCGACGCGCCAAGGCCGCGGTCGATAGACCCGTCACTTTCGATATGAACCATGGCGGGCAGGGCCAACAGCGGCAAAAACGCCAGAATTGGGATCACCGCGATGTCCTGCGTCAACAGCACCGAGAATGTCGCCCGTCCGCCATTGGTTTGCATCAGCCCCTTTTCCGAAAGCGTCTGCAGCACAATGGCCGTTGACGACAGCGACAGCGTCAACCCAACCGCCAGCGAAACCGACCACGGGTGACCCGCGTAAAATGCAACCGCGCCTATCGCCAGCGTCGATAGCCCCACCTGCAAGCCACCAAGCCCCAGCAATTTGTCGCGCATATCCCAAAGGGCACGGGGTTCCAGTTCCAGACCGATCAGGAACAGCATCATGACGACGCCAAATTCGGCGACATGCTGCAGGTTTTCCGTCTCGGCCCCGACCAGACCAAGGATTGGCCCAATCGCGATTCCCGCCGCCAGATAGCCCAGCACGGACCCCAGCCCCAGTCGCGCCGACAAAGGCACCGCAATCACTGCCGCCGCCAGATAGATCGAAGCCTGGTAGAGGAATTCGTTCATCTTTGTCCTTTCCGAGCCGTCAGGTGGGCAATGGCGCGTCGCGTTTCAGTTGATCCATCACGATCTGGCTGTGAACCCTCGCAACTGCAGGATGCGGCAGGATCACCTCGTGAAGCAAGCTGTTGAGGGCTGACAGGTCGTCGCAATAGACATGCAGCAGATAGTCTGCCTCTCCGGTCATCGTCCATGCGCTGCTGATCTCTGGGCGGGCATTGACCATGCGTGAAAAGCTGGAGGATTGTTCCGGCCCGTGCGTGCCCAGGTGAACCTGAATGAAGCCCTGCACCTGCAGACCCAGCTTCAGCGGATCAAGCCGGGCGGTGTATCCGGTGATGTACCCCTCAGCCTCCAACCGCTGCCGGCGCCGTCCGGCCTGGCTGGCCGACAGGTTCAGCATCTCGCCCAATTGATGCGCTGTCAGGTGCGCATCCTTTTGCAAAGCTGACAGCAGGCGCGTGTCCGTCGCGTCCAGCATGTGCGCAGATTCTCCGTCTATTGGTTGTATCGTGCGGTGTTTGCGCGCGTGGATATAGTTTACAGGAAAACTACGCGCAGAAACAGCGCCGAATAAGGCGTATTCTTGAATCAGCAAAGAAATTCCTGTTTCCAAGGAGACGCGCGATGGGTCCTTTCCCACATAACGCCCCGAAATCTGTCATCAGCGCAGAAAACCCCGCCGGAACTGACGGGTTCGAATTTGTCGAATTCGCCCACCCCGAACCGCAGGAGCTGCGCGACCTGTTCACCCGGATGGGATACGAATATGTCGGCTATCACCGCGACACGCCCAAGGTCGAACTGTGGCAGCAGGGCGATGTCACCTATATCCTGAACGCCGATCCGGACAGCTTTGCCGCCAAGTTCGCGGCCGATCACGGCCCGTGCGCACCATCCATGGGCTGGCGTGTGGTGGACGCGCAAAAGGCTTATGAACACGCCGTTTCCAAAGGGGCCGAGCCCTATGACGCCGCGGACAAGACCATGGATGTGCCCGCGATCAAGGGCATTGGCGGCTCGCTGATCTATTTCATCGATCAGTATTACGAAACCTCGCCCTATAACGCAGAATTCGAATGGCTCACGCAGTCGAAACCGGGTGGCGACGGGTTCTATTACCTCGATCACCTGACCCACAATGTGTTCAAGGGCAATATGGACAAGTGGTTCAGGTTCTACGGTGATTTGTTCAATTTTCGCGAAATCCGGTTTTTTGACATTCAGGGCAAGTTCACCGGTCTTTTAAGCCGTGCGCTGACGTCGCCCTGCGGACGCATCCGCATCCCGATCAACGAAGATAGGGGGGAAACCGGGCAGATTGTCTCGTACCTCAAGAAATACAACGGCGAAGGCATTCAGCACATCGCAGTGGGCAGCGACGATATCTACAGCTCGACCGATGCGATTGCGCAAAAGGGTTTGAAATTCATGCCGGGTCCGAACGAGGCTTATTACGATATGTCCTATGACCGTGTTACGGGGCATGACGAGCCCAAAGAGCATATGATGAAGCACGGTATCCTGATCGACGGCGAAGGCGTCGTGGATGGCGGCGAGACTAAGATCCTGTTGCAGATCTTTTCGAAAACCGTGATCGGCCCGATCTTTTTCGAATTCATCCAGCGCAAGGGCGATGAAGGGTTTGGTGAGGGCAACTTCAAAGCTCTGTTCGAATCCATCGAACGCGAGCAAATCGAATCCGGCGAGATTTCAGCGGCTTAAACAGCCTTCGTCTACCCCGAACGCAGGCGCGCGCAGAACCAGCCATGTCCATGTCACCCCTGCGCGCCGGTTGTCCTGCTGGATCGACCCAGCTTGCTGTGACTGTTCGATGGCCAATCCTTGTGCCTGCGCCGTGTCAGTTAGCTGTGCGGCACCGACGGCAAAGCCCGGTCTACTGGCCGGGCTTGGTCCGTGCCGCAGTGACAGGATCAATCGTCCGCCCGGACGCAGTCTTTGAGAGAGGGTCACGATGGCTGCCTGCTGATCTTCGGGTTTCAGATGGTGCAACACGCCGATGGCCAAGATGGCATCAAATCTGACCCGTAGTGATTTCAGATGAGGCAGGGTGTCATCGATCCAGGCAATACCAGGGTAGGATTGCTGTGCGTAACGTCGGAATGACGCTGTGGGCTCGACTCCCGTAACCCGGCATCCCCTGTGGGTCAGCCAACCCGCGATACGCCCGGTTCCGGCACCGACATCAAGCACGGACTGCCCGGCATTGGGGAGGTGGGCGATCACTTGCGCCAGAGTTTCTTCGGGGGACAGGTCATCATAGGCGGGAATCAAATCGGAGGCCTTCGCCCCATACCCGGCGATGACCATTTCGGAATAGTCCGGGTGGTCAGCCACGCGGCATCTTCAGGGTCACGTTTTTACCACGCTTTTGATAACGCAGCTCGCTGTCACCGATAGCCACCACCTTGCCACCATCGATCCGGTCGCCGACTTTAAGTTTTTTGTAACGACCACTGGGCAGGCGCACCAGCGCGCGGCGATTGGCCGGTGTTCCGTAGACGCCGATCAGGTTGAGCCTGCGCAGGTTGATCGCGTTGTCTATCGTTGCCTGCCGCGCGACTGAGGCGGTCGTCGGGATTTTCGGAGACACCGTTCGCGGCGGGAACGACCCCGCTTCGTCGCTGGCGGTGCCGACATTCGCCGTTGAGCCCAAAGTCGCGGTGCCCGCGCTTGCTGCGCTGGCGGTTCGGGGCGCAAGGTTGGCCGGTCGGGGCTTGGGGCGCGGCACGCGCACAACCGCCAATGCGGTCGGGGTATAGTCGATTTCCGACTCAACCTTCAGTGTCTCGGGGCGCAGCTTGGGGCGCACAACTGCCAGTTCCTCGCGCGACCGTCCACCCAGTTGCGTGCGTTCGAACTGATCCACCAGATTGTCGGGGCGGGGTCGGGGGCGCAGACCGGCCAACCGGTTGTCGATCTCTTCTGCCACCGGCTCTTCTTCGAAGCGGACCGGAGGTTCAGGCGGCACTGATGAGGGGCGGCCCAGATACACCACGACACCATCGGGGTTCAGCGTTCCTTCGGGCGAGGCCGTAACCAGCCCACGTTCGTCCAGTTCGTATTCGCCACCCGGATTAGCGGGCAGGGCGGACCGTTCAAAAGGCGTGTCAGTATCAAGGCTATCCACTGTGGGCAGGGCGACAGCGTCCTGCGACAGGTCCGAACGATCGATCGAGGATAGATAGATATCGTCCAACCGCTCAGGCTCGGGTTGGGACAGCGGCGGCGGATTTGCAGGCGCGGCGCCGGTGAAATCCTTGAACAGCGTTCGGGGGCCGGGTTCGCGGGCGATATCTTCGACGCGTTCCGGTTCGATCTTCAACGCTTCGAGAATTGCCGCATCGGTTGCGGACAGGGCGCTTGCGCTTTCAGCCTCGGGTTCGATCTCGGGCTCAGGCGTGGGCTCAGGTAGAGCTGCCAGCGTTTCCGGCTGCGGTTCGGGCGCAGGGTCGACCAGTTCCGGCTCAGCAACTGCGACTTCGGTTTCCGGTTCGGGCGTCTGCACGGGGTTTTGCGGTTCAGGCGATGCCTGCGCCGTTTCAGGTTCCGGTGGCGCCGGATCAGGTCCCATGATTGACCAGGCCCCAAGCGCCATCCCAAGGCACACGGATGCCGCGACCGCCGGTATGGCAAACCGCTTTGCGACCCCGGGGCGTTTGCCTGTGTTGGCCGCAGGCTGCGGCGCTGATCGGAATGTCGCCGGGTCTGCGGGCTCTGCAATTGCATGGACGGGCGTCAGCGTGTCGTCCTCGGCGGACGCCTCAGACTGCAGATCGGCCACAGCAACCGGCGGCGTCTGTGCGTCTTCCTCAACCGGAGTTTCGGGTGTCAGATCAGAGATTTCAGGTTCTGTTTCCCGAGCGTCGTCCGCCGTCGATACAGCTGCCACCGGGTCGGCGACGTAACCAATGGGCGCCTGCGTCTCGGCTTCCATCGACGTCTCGTTCTCTGAGTCAACAGTGACGGCAGGCACATCTTGCGTACCTTCCTCATCGGCGGTTTCGGATACCGGATCCGTTTTGTCGGGTTCTGGTTCCTGAGAGTCATCTTCCGCCGACGCGTCTGTATTCAAATCCGCGACGTCATCGGCGGGCTCCTGCGCTTCAGCCTCAACCGACGTTCCCTCCACCGGATCAATGACCACAGGAGGCGGAGCTTGTGGGTCTTCCTCAACCGGAGTTTCGGGTGTCAGATCAACGTTCTCAGGGTCTGCTACCTGATCATCTTCCTCCGTAAACGCATTCTCTGCCCGCTCGGCGGTGTCATCAGAGTGAATCGTTGCGCCTTCTTCGACCGCATCCTCTGCGTCAATGTCCAAGACGGGCGGGGTCGCGGCGTCTTCATCACCCGGCAAATCCACTTCGGGGTCATCGTCAGGCGCTTGTATATCGTTTTCTGACGACGTTTCGCCGTCGGCGTCGCTGACGATGAGGGCGGGCGATTGTGCATCTTCCTCAACCGGAGTTTCAGGCCGTGTTTCGGCGACCTCCGGCTCTGGTATCTGAACATCTTCGAGCGTAGTCGCATCCTCTACCGGATCGACGATGTCATCGACTGGTGTTTGCGTTTCATCCTCAATCGACGTGTTCGATCCCGTATCGACGATGTCATCGACGAGTGTCTGCTCGCCTTCTTCGACCGGCATGTCTTCCACCAGATCAACGTTATTGTCGGTTGACGCCCGTAAATCTTCCTCGACAGGGGTCTCCGTCACAAATTCATCAATTGAATCGACCGGATTTTGCGCGTCATCCTCAGCCGATGTTTCCACCAGCGGATCAAGGGTGCCTTGTGGGGCGGTGCCAACGGGTGCAGACGCGCCCGCATGACGCATTTCGGTGTCCCATTCAAAGGTTTGCCCGGTCAGCGCGTTTTCACCTGCCGTACCTGCACAGAATGCTTCGGGGACAAATCCGTTGGACACGGCAAATTCATATGCTTCGTCCAGCGTTTGCCGTGCGACGGCCGCGACTTTTGTGACCGTGCCGTCTGTTACGGTCGTATAAGCCAGTTCTGACAAATTATACGGCGTGGCCTCGGCCAGTGTCGCTTGTATCTTCTGATCGACCACTTCGGGGTTCAGCCCAGCCGACTCAATCGTCAGCAGGCGAATCTGATCGGGCGGCAGGACCAGCTTGCAGCCAAGATGATTGGCCAGCGCGAATCCCTGATCCCGCAACGCCTGCATCTGCTCGGTCAGATCAGACGTGTCCAGCGGAACTGTTCCAATGCAGTACCATTCGT
>CAXXPZ010000082.1:0-7294 GCA_963422555.2 uncultured Ruegeria sp. | reverse complement strand
ATCCAGCTTCAGTTCCATCCGCACGCGGTCGCCTTGTTTCACGTCGCCATGCAGTTGCACGATGGCCATCGGCCCCGCGTCCAGCTGGGCTGAGCCGACGCGCCAGGGCAGATGTTCGCGAAAGAACGGGTCAACCGTGGCGCGGATGATAGTTTCGGCCTCGATCACGGCGCCTTGGGGCTGATCCTGCCACTGCAGTTCGCCCCAGCATTTCGGGCAACGGTCGCGCGGTGGGGTAGGTGGCTTGCGCGCAATCTACGCAGACCTGCAGAACGAACCGCCCCTGAGTGGCCCGTACAGCCATCGCCTTGGCAGCGCGGCTACGCAGGCCCGGCGGTACGTGGCCCGCACGAGTTTTGACCAATGGATCCTTGGGTTTCGGGGGTGTCAACGGATCGGTCATCGCAGCACCTCCTGCTCCAACACGGCAGCACCTGTACAGACACCCCGGTCATAATTCACCAGACCAAATCCCGACACCAACGCACGTTTGGCATCCGGCACCTGATCGCCCAGCGGGCAGTGCAGCACCTGCCGCAGACCTTCGGTCACGTTCTGAAACCCGCCCGCCGCGCCGGCCTGCCCGGCAGACAATTGCCCGCCATTGGTATTGAGCGGCAGTGAGCCACTGATAGTAAAATCATTTGCGGCAATTAACTCGGACAGAGCCGTTTTCTCGCAAAACCCGAGGTCGGCCAGCTGCATTGCAACGATCACCGGGTAATCGTCATAGACCTGCAACATATCCATATCCGCAGGGCCACACCCGGCGGCCTGCCACAGATCGTCGATGTCGAGCGCCCAACCGCCCCTGGTCTGTACCGGGTCTTCCGCAAAAGCGTTGTGGCGTTCAATTGTTGCGCTCAGACGTGCGGTGGACAGACCCAGTTCCTGCGCCTTTTCGGGGGTTGTGACGATAAACGCCTCGGCCCCGGCGCAGGGCATGACGCAATCAAACAGATGCACCGGGTCCGCGATGGGACGAGCATTCATGTATTGGTCATGCGTCAGGGGTTTCTTCATCAGCGCCAGCGGATTGGACAGAGCATTGTCGCGCTGAGCCACGCAGAGCTTGGCAAAATCCTCTCGTGTGACGCCATATTCACGCATGAAATTGTCAGTAATCAGGGCAAAGGTCGCATTCGGCCCGCCGAACCCATAAGGATAGGTCGCATCCTGCGAAAACCGCGAAAACCCCGCCAATGTCTGACGGAAACTGTCGATCTGGTTGGTGTCCGCTGACACACAGGCCACGATGTCCACGTCACCTGCCTGCACCGCACGGGCCGCCCGGCGCAGGGCCATGACACCGCTGGCCCCTCCGGTGGGGATGTGATCCATCCAACGGGGCGACAGGCCAAGATGCTGTACCACGCCCACAACGGAATCCGGCACGGACGAGAAGCTGGCAAAGCTGAACCCGTCAAAATCGGCTGGGCCCAGACCGGTTTGCATTGAAAGAGCCGACAGCGCGGCACCTGCCCACCAATGCGCGGTTTCCGGTGAAAACCGCACATAGGGGACCGTCACCGGTGCGCATACAACCGCGCCGTCATAGGGTTTTTGCGCTGTCATCAGACCTTGCGTTTCTTCAGATGGCGGGTGTCGATGAACCCACCGTTTTCAAATGTCGCAACCATCAGATCCTTCATCTTGCCGCGCAGGATTTTCTGCGTGGCAGTCAATGGCAGGTCGTCGGAAAACGCAATGTAGCCGGGCACCTTGTAGTATGCCATCTGATCCAGTGCCCAAGTAACGATCTCATGGGCTTTGGCCTCATCGCCCTGAACGCCGTCCAGCATCATGAAGACCGCAACCTCATCCCCACGCACTTCATCAGGTGCGGCGACAGCGGCTGAAATCTTGATGTCCGGGTGGCGGTTCAGGATCGATTCCACCTCGACAGCGGCGATGTTTTCGCCCGACCGGCGGATCACGTTTTTCTTGCGGTCGACAAAATGTAGCGAGCCGTCTTCGTCCTGCGCAACCACGTCGCCGGTGTGCAGCCAGCCACCTTCCCACAGCTCATCCGTGGCCTCCTGATTTTTCAGGTAGCCCGAGAAAAAGCCATATCGGGGGTTGTCGGCCGCGCGCCGCACCAGCAATTCGCCCGGCGTGCCAGCCTCAACATCATTGCCCGCATCATCAACCACGCGCACCGCAACATCTTTACAAGGGCGACCAAAGCAGGACGTCCCCCGTTTACGCGGCTCTTCATGGGCGCTGATCACGCCACCTGATCCGGTTTCGGTGCAGGCCCATGCCTCGATCAAGGGAAAGCCGTACCGCTCTTCAAACGCGACATGCAGTTTCTGATCGACACCGGCGCCAAAGCCAAAGCGTACATTGTGGTCGCGATCCACAGGCACAGGTTCGGCCCCCATCAGCATCGAGGGCATGACGCCCAGATAATGCACAACCGTCGCGCCACTTTTGCGCACCGACTCCCACCAGCTGCGCGGGTGGAAGCGATCCAGCATGATAAGGCAGCCGCCTACAGTCATCATCGCGGTGACCGACACCGCCATGGCGTTCATGTGAAATACCGGCAGCGGCGTCAGCATCCGTTCGCAATCTTTGCGCAGACTGATATGGCCGCCGGTTTCGGCATACCAGTCACCGGAATGCAGGTAATATTCGTTGGTCAGGATACAGCCTTTGGGCCGCCCCGTCGTGCCCGAGGTATAAAGCAGAGCACATTCGGAAGCGGTGCCCAGCCCGGCCCCAACTGCTGCGGCAGAAATGGCGTTGGGCAGATCATCTTCGGAGGTGATCACCGGCACAGACAGACCAGCATTTTCAACCGCCTGACGCATCTCCGCCACCCGGTCGGGCAGCACGATGGCCAGGATCAGTTCGGAATGCTCGGCCAGATACTCCAGCTCAGCCACGCGCAGATCGGGGTTGATCGGCACAACCGACACTCCCAATGCGTTCAGCGCCAGCCAGATTTCTAGAAAGACCGGACGGTTCTGCAACAGCAGCCCGACCCGATGCCCGGCCCCATATCCCGCAAACTGGAAACGCTGCCGCCAATCCTCTATCCCGGCTGCCATATCAGCATAAGAAATATCGCCAGCCGGGATACCATAGATCCCGGCGGTTTCTTCCAGAACATGCAGAAACGGGGCGTCGCCCCGTCTTGTGGCGGTTTCAGAGAACCGCGAATAAACCGTTTCAGTGGTCATGTTATCCTCAGATAAACAGCTGGATGTTGCTGAACGGCGCATCGAAATTGATCAGATCGATACGCTTGAGCTTGATTTTCAGCGCCCCGTCGACCTCGACCAGTTCGTGACCGATCCAGCCGGAATAACGGTCCAGAAGATCGCCGCGTGTCTCAGTGTACAAGAACGAAGTGCGCAGTTTATAGATGCCGTCCTCTTCCCCCATGGAAAGAACCTGTGGCCGCTGCAACAGGTGGTGACAACGGCTTTTGGGTTTCTGGCTGAATGTCCGCTCGCCAGCCAGACGTTCGACACGCACGGTCAGCAGCAGCAGGTCTTCGTACATCAGCGAGGGCTGCATGATCGGATCCTGCTGTTGCCATTCCAGCGGCATCCAATACCGGCCATCCTCGGCAAAAAGCTTGACCCACTCTTCCCATTGCATCGCATCCAGGATGGAGGCTTCGTCATAGACGAAATCAATCAGATCGTCGCGGTTCATTCTGCCGCCTCCACTTTGGCTTCCATGTTCTGGATCATGAACTTTTTCCAGGCATAGAACTGGTTGCGCATCTGACGTTCCGAGGTGCCATTGACAACGGCTGTGGCCTCTTCGGGTTCGTCATCTTCCCACAGACGATGCAGGTTGATCCATTCATTGCCGTCCGACAGCAGACCTTCTTGTGCGCGTTCGTACATTTCCAGATCGTCATGCCCCACGATCGACGTTGGCGCATTGATGAAGCGGTTGTACATCAAGCCGCGTTCATACAGTTTGTCGGGCGCACCCTTCCATTTGAACACCCAGCTTTCGACCAGCGTCTTGTCGACACCCAGCGGGATGAAGTTGCGCAGGATGCCAACCGAACCCTTCACCATGATGTTCGGGAAATAGATCGTGTTGTGACGCACATCGCCCAGGATATAATGGGCACGTTCTTGGCCGTAGGCTTCGATCATCTTGCCCAGATAACCTCCGACGTCCTCGTAGTCCTGGTGGATCGAACCGGTGACGCCTGAATGGCCATGCCCGTTGGGCCAGACGCGGATACCGGCACCTTCGTAGAATTCATAGGGGCTCATGAACGGGGCATAAAGCTGTACCGCCATGGGTGCTTCCATTTCGGGGTTGGCGGCTTTGGCGCGTTCCCAGACGCTGACCGCAGTCCCGGCCGAGCTTTCATGCGCGACCATCGGGTGGCAGGTGTCGGTCTGGTTGTCGATCAGCATTTTCCAGTTGCAGGTGTGCATATAGCGGATCGGCTGGCTCAGCACCTCCAGCTCACCCTCGGGCGAGCGATCGGCCATGTTGTCGATGGTCGATAGCGACTCGCCAAAGAACGCTTCAAAGCTCAAGCCATCTTCCGCCAGACGCACAAAGATCAAGCCACGATAAATCTTGACGTTCTTGATCGGCGACAAACCTTGTGCTGCCCGATCACCGTCAAACCCAGTTCCTTCATATCCTTTCTTCAAAGGAATCGCCAAAAGGGACCCGTCGGTCTTGAACGACCACGCATGGTAAGGGCAGCGAAAGAACTTGCCGGTGTTGCCGCAAGGCTCCGAGGCGATTTTCACACCCTTGTGCGGGCACCGGTTGTGCATCACGTAAACCAGACCATCCCGATGGCGCGACGCCAGAACCGGTTGGTTGCCAATCTTGGAGGTGATGAAATCGCCGGTGTTCTTCAGCTGGCTTTCGTGACCGATATAGATCCAGCAATTCGGAAACAGCTGCTCCATCTCAAGTTCGTAGATTTCCTGATCCACATATGTGTCACGGTGAACGGCATAGCCTTTGACCAGATCTGCAATGGCTTGGGGATTTCCGCGGTAGCGATCCATGGCTTCCTCCTGTTTTTTGTGAACTTAGATATCGATGACGAGCTTGGGCGATTTCGAGCGTGAAACGCAGATTTGCATCAACTTGTTGGACGCGCGTTCGCGCGATGTCAGAACAACATCCCGGTGATCCGGCTCACCTTCGTGCACCTTGCATTGGCAGATGCCACAATCGCCGCGCTGACAATCATAAAGCGGATCAAGCCCTGCATCCTCCAGCGCTTCGACAATGGTTTTGTCAGCAGGGACGTTCACCACCTGTCCGGTGCTGCGAATTTGTACGTCAAATGTGGTGTCGCCCGACGTGTCCGCATTGGCGGCAAATACTTCATAGTGGATGCGGTCATCAGACCATCCCAGTTTTTCAGCGGTGGCAATGACCGCCTTGACCATGCCGCCCGGACCGCAGAAATAGACATGAGCCCCTTCCGGGGCGTTGCCCAGCACCTCGGCCAGGTTCATCGCACTGGGCTGATCGTCGTAATGAAGATGAAGGTTGTCGCCGCAAATCTTCTGCATCTCGGGCACAAAAGCCAGCGCGCCTTCGGTACGGCCAGCATAATGCACCTCATAGTCACGGCCCGATTTGGCAAGTTCGGCCGCCATGGACAGGATCGGCGTAATCCCAATCCCGCCTGCAATCAGGATGCAGCGTTGGGGATGGTCACCCAGTTCGAAATGGTTGGCCGGGTTTGAAAGGCGCACCCAGTCGCCCTTTTTCAACGAATGCATGAATTTCGAGCCACCCTTGCTTGCGGGCTCGCGCAGAACACCAACCGCCAGATGCCCCGAACGCATCCCCGGCAAGCGCAACAAAGAGTAGGCGCGGTCACCCCCTTCCGGCAATATGACCCTGATATGGGAACCCGCCCACCAAGCCACCGGGATCGGCGCAATTGGCTTCATTACGATCCGCTTGATATCCGGGGTTTCGCTAGTAATGGCTACGACCTCGTATCCTATGGATGGCATGTTGGTCTCTCGAATCTATTATATGGTTTTACATAGATTTATATATAAAATAGTTTTCTGTCAACCTGTCACAAAATTGCAAAGCAGGTTGACTCTTTGTTTATTTTATATATTAAATATCTCACAAGCATGTATTTTTCGCACCATCACCGAGTATGTGGTGTGAACACGGCATGACCCAACAGGAGGAAACTAATGAACAAAGTCACACTTCTTGCATCCGCCGCACTAGCGGCCTTGGCAGCGGTGCCGACCTTTGCTGAGTACCCGGAAAAACCCGTTGAATTTGTGGTGCCGTTCCCCCCTGGTGATTTAGAAGACATCCTGACCCGCATGATTGCGGATGAGTTTCAGGAAACCTACGGCGTTCCCGCGGCCGTCGTGAATAAACCCGGTGGTGGCGGCGGTCCGTTCCCTGGTGCAGTATCGGTGGCCAATGCACCTGCCGACGGATACACAATCGGGTCCTTTGTTCTGGACATCCCGCTGGTTGGTCCGTATATCGGCATCCCCGATCTGGCTGACGAGCCGTTTGAACCTCTAGGCATCTTCCTGACCTATCCGTTTATTCTGGCCGCATCGAGTGATGCGCCTTACAAGACTATGGAAGAACTGGCCGCGCATGCAAAAGATAACAAGCTGATCGTGGGCCATTTCGGCGCAGGTGCGACACCCACAGAAATCACGCTGGCAACGCAGTCGGCCTATGGGTTTGAATGGGGCGGCGACGCAGCGTTTGATGCGCTCGACTGCAACACGCTGGCGTCAGGCGACGCGGATGTGATCAACACCACTCTTCAGTTGGTTCAACCCTGTCTTGACCAGATCACCGCACTGGCCGCAGTGACCGAGCAGCGCATTCCCACCCTGCCCGATGTTCCGACGCTGGGTGAAGAAAAGCCCGAACTGAACCTGGGCACCTGGAACGGTCTGTTCGTCCACAAGGACACACCGCAGGACGCGCGCGACAAGATCGTCGCCGTTGCCGAAATGGTTATGGCCGGCGACGCAGCCAAGGATTTGAGTGCACAGACAGGTGCGCTGATTTATTGGCAAAACCCTGAAGAAGCCAACGCCCAGATCGCCAAGGACGGCGCAACCCTAGGTGCGATTGCCGAAATGAACGGCAACTAAAGAGCAACTCTTCCACAACCAAAACCCCGCCGCTGGCGGGGTTTTTTTTGCCAGCACCGCGATATTAGCCCACCACCTATAACCCGCCTGCGCGGATTGTTGTCAATGTGACACGTCAGAAATAATGATCAATGCGGGACTATGCCGGACTACCCCGGATCGGGCGGATGAAAGTCGCC
>CAXXPZ010000081.1:0-30014 GCA_963422555.2 uncultured Ruegeria sp. | reverse complement strand
CCCGCCCCGGCCAGAACTCCACGAGCGCGTTGGTCGCCAATGTCGTGTTGGGTCGTTACCGCTGCAAGCGGTGTGTCAAACCCGGCCAACTCACCAAGATGCTGGCCCGAACAAGCCGGGACAACAGAGGCCGCACACTTAACCATGCCATCCGCCCCCATCAGCGCTTGCTGTATCATTTTCAGCAGCTGCGTTTTGCCGGTTCCGTTGTTCCCAAGCAGGACAATCCGATCGCCCCGAGCAATCCATTTCTGACCGGTTTTATAAAGCTGTCGCCCGTCGGGCGTCGCCACTGAAATATCGTCCAGCGTGATCAAGGCCCGGGCATGTGTGCCGCTGTTAGCCAGCCTGATATCGCCCACAAACCGTTCCTGATGGACAGGTCTTGCCGCTGATTCTAGCCTGTTGGCCCGTTCCGCCAACTGTTTGGTCTTGGTCAACAGAAGGTCAGAACCCGAATTGACCCCTACGTTTTTCAGTTTCTCCGCCTGGCGCCGCAATTGCTTGGCCTTGTTCAAATCATTAGCTTGCCGTCGCTCATCCGCCCTGTCCGCGTCATCAAGGGCCGCGCGTGCCGCCGAGAAAGGCACCTGAAACATTCGAGAGTTTTCAGGTCGCAGAAACAATGTGCGGTTGGTTGTTGCATCCAGAAAGGCCCGGTCATGCGAGGTGATGACAACGGGAACGTCCCGCGGCAGTGCCGCAAGCCATTCTTCCAGCAACGCGATGCGATGCAGGTCCAGATGATTGGTCGGCTCGTCCAGCAGCAACAGGTCCGGCGCGTTGATCCAGGCCGCTGCCAACATCGCCGTGCGCTGCCAGCCGCCGCTCAGCTCCGCCAGCGGTTTGTGCTGCAGCTCATACGGAACCTGAAGCTCGTCCAATACAACATCAACACGCCAACTTTCGTATTCCGCCTGTTCCAAAGGAAGTGCTGATAGCACGCAGTCGTACAAAGTAAGCGCCAGAGCCTCTGCCGGGACATCCTGTTTCACATAGCCAACGCGAAGACCACGGGCACGCGTGATCTTGCCGTAAGTTTGGCCACGCTGGCCGGCCAGGCAAGCAAGCAAAGTGGATTTCCCGCGCCCGTTTGCGGCAACCAGGCCTATTCGGTCGGTCTTGGATATTGTCAGATTAAGGTCAGAGAATAGCGGCGCGCCAAGGGTCACGCCCAAGGCATTTGTGTGGATAATGGCCATAGTAAACTCGGGTCAAAGGATAAGGCCGCAATGCGGCTATGGGCAGACCTTTGAAGAGAAATTTCTCGGGTCAGCCCTGCAAACGGATTTGCAGGGCAAAACGGGGACCATGCTGAAGTCGGCGGATGATACGCATGTTCAGCTGATGCCCTCCCGTTGTTGATTGTGACCGTTTGGTCAACCTAAGAAACCACGCGGGACTTGACAACCCTCTTGCCTGGCCCCGCCTTTATCGGACCGGCATTCACGGTCCAATGAGATCATTTCCGGCGCTGTCGGGCTTCAACGGCGGCGGTGCCACGCTTTACGAGGCACATGAAATCAGGGCAGACTGATTACGAAGCCTATCCACAGTTCGAAGCGCGAAATGCGCGCGTAACCAGTGTCACACCATTGTTGTGTCCGGCATTCACAAGACGCGTCAACCAAATTTGAAAGGTGTCCAATGTCTTTTTCCAGAAGTAATCCAATTTCCCGTCGTAGGTTTCTTGCGACAACGACAGCCAGTGCCGCTGCAATCACCTTGCATCCCTTTTCCGTTGCGGCCGCCAACAATCAGGCGCATCTGAGGATCATGGAAACCACAGATATCCATGTTCACGTGTTCCCGTATGATTACTATGCCGACAAACCGCGTGACACAGTGGGCCTATCGCGCACGACCGCGATCATCAATGACATCCGGTCCGAGGCGACCAACGCGCTTTTGGTGGATAACGGCGACTTTCTGCAGGGCAATCCGATGGGCGATTACATTGCCTACGAGCGCGGAATGAAAGAAGGCGACAACCATCCGATCATCACCGCCTTCAACACCGTTGGCTACGATGCCGCCACGCTTGGCAACCACGAATTCAACTATGGCCTGGACTTCCTGGAAAAATCGCTAGCCGGAGCCGACTTCCCCGTGGTCCTGGCCAATATCGCCAAGGAGAAGGGCGCAACTCCGCGCGACGATAAAACTCTGGTTAAGCCCTACGCTATTCTCGACCGAGAAATCGAAATGGGCGACGGAACCAAACACCCGATCAAGATCGGCGTCATCGGTTTCACTCCACCGCAAGTCATGAACTGGGACCGAAAGCACCTGGAGGGCAATGTTCAGGCGCGTGACATTGTTGAAACGGCGCAGGCTTATGTCCCCGAGATGAAAGAGCAAGGCTGTGACCTGATCATCGCCTTGTCTCATTCCGGCATCGGAGACGCAGATCATTCCGATGGCATGGAAAACGCCTCGGTCGTTTTGGCGGGCGTCGATGGAATCGACGCACTGGTCACCGGTCACAATCACCTTGTCTTCCCCTCGGCGACCTTTGCGGATCGTCCCGGAATAGACGTGGACAAGGGCACGTTGTTGGGCAAACCGGCTGTGATGGGTGGCTTCTGGGGCTCACATCTGGGATTGTTGGACTTGCTGCTTGAGCGTGATGGAAGCGAATGGCGCGTTGTCACGACGACATCCGAGGCGCGTCCAATCTCGAAACGGAACGAAGATCGCTCAATTACCGCACTGGTTGAGGATGATCAAACCGTGCTGGACTCAGTCTCCAAAGATCACGACGAAACGCTGGCCTATGTTCGCCGCGCGGTTGGGAAAACCGCGGCTCCGCTGCACAGCTACTTTGCCCTCGTTGCGGATGATCCATCCGTGCAGATCGTTTCGATTGCCCAGAAATGGTATGTCGAAGAAATGATGAAAGGCACCGTGAACCGCCCCGGGTTTACCGGAGAGTAAAACTCTCAAAGGATGAACCCTATGGAGAAGAAAAAGTCACCCCCGAAGTACACGGCTGAGTTTCGCGCCCGCGGCGTTCGGCTTTATAAAGACCATCGCGCGGATTACGCCAGTGACAACGCGGCCTACCACGCGATCGCGCCAAAGCTCGGCTGCTCGCCGGACAGCCTCAGAGTCTGGTGCCAGCAGGCGGAGCGCGATGCCGGCGAACGCGATGGGCTGACCAGCGAGCAGAAGGCACGTCTGAAAGTCCTGGAACGTGAGGTCAAGGAACTGCGCACGGCCAATGAGATCCTGAAGAAGGCCTCTGCGTATTTCGCTCAGGCGGAGCTCGACCGCCCGTTCCGGAAATGATCGCATTCATCGATAATCATCGGGACGAGTTCGGTGTCGGGTCGATCTGCAGGGTGCTGCCGATCGCGCCATCGTCCTATTATGCACATCTGTCTATCCGGCGCAGCCCGGACAAAGCCTCGGATCGGGCCAGGAAGGACGATCTTATGAGCGTTTTTGGATTTCCCGACATGAAGAGACTACCCCGCTGGTGCGGAATGGTCAAAGTATTTAGCCTGTGCAGGCGCTGGAGACGGCGGGCCGAACCGATGGTTATCATGCTCTTATCCGCGGATTGGATACCGCCTTGCCGAATACGATGCGGGATTGCCTCTCTCTAAGGACGGATATTTGTCCCAACGTGCTCCGAGGATTTCCCTATCATTGGCCGCCATCTCCAGCGTACTGCACAGGCAGGTTGTCCGCTGTGATCAGGTTACCAGAGGTGTTTTTCTGGCGATGTCCCAAATGAAGCCAGCCAGTTCACGAGCGATGGCCGCAAGCACTCGCGGCTGAGGCTTACCTGCATTCGACAGATGTCGATATCGTTTGTAGAGGCGGATCTGCGCTTTCCATCCGATGTCCTTGATCTCTTGGGGCAGGTGCGCAGAACGCTTCAGATACGGATGCCCTTCCTTGGGCGGGTGCCGATATGACCAGCCGGCCTCAACCAACATCGTGCGCGCCAGAGCATTGCCCGTTTTGGTCAACCTTCCCCGCCGTGTTGTATTCCCGCTGGAGTGCTCACTTGGAACGAGCCCCAGCCAGGCCATAAGTTGCCGCGGATTTTCGAACCGGGTGATGTCGCCGATCTCGGCCACCACAGTTGCGGCAATCGTGGTATTGACGCCACGCAGAGCGCGTAATGCATCGACCACTGGCGCAAAATGCCAGCCTGGGATGGCCTCTTCGATAACCTGATCCAATGTCGCAACGCGAACTTCGGCTTGATCAATTGCGCGCTTGAGCTCCTCGAAGGCGAGCTGCTGATGTGGATACGGGAACCGACGCAACTCGGCCAGCCAGCGTCTATGCCGCTTGGTCCAGTATTTGCCGGTTTGATATTTCAGCCCGTGACGCAACAGAAAGCTGAGCAATTGTTGCTTTGCGGCCCTCACCGCATCGACTGCTTGCTTTCGAGTTCGGATCAGATCGCGCATAGCTTCCTGTTCTTCGTCTGGCGTCCAGATCGACGTGAGTTCTCCCGCGCGCCAAAGGCGAGCAAGCATCTCAGCATCGCGCCGATCCGTCTTGACCCGATCCCCTGTCTTGCGCGGGATCATTGAAGGCGCGATCACGGCGCATTCAAACCCAAGCTTGGTCAGATGTCTGTGAAGGCCATAGCCGCAAGGCCCGGCTTCATAGCAAAAGGACGGGATGTGCCCGTTCCTCGTCAGGGTCTTTGTGAGTCTCAGGACAGCATCTGCCGAGTTGACGATCGTTCCGTGAAACCTGAGTTCTCCGCTGCGCCCATCCTCAGCGACAGCTACTGCAATCGTATCCTTGTGGACATCCAGCCCAACATAAAGTGCTTCGTTCATTCGCGCTTCCTCCGTCGAACAGTTCATGTTTGCCGAGAAAATCACAGGACTACGCCCGCCGCAAAAACGCTCATCCGGTCTAAGGATGCGCGGGAAATCCAGCGCGTCTTTGATGCCAGCCGGGGACGCTATGGCGCGCGCAAGGTATGGCATCAACTGCGCCGGGAAGGCTATGACATCGCACGCTGCACGGTGGAACGCCTGATGAAAGTCATGGGGTTGCAGGGTGTTACACGCGGCAAGAAGAAGACCACGATCCCGGACCCTGCACAGGCCTGCCCGGAAGACAAGGTCAATCGCGCGTTCACGGCCACCGCACCAAACCAGCTCTGGGTCTCCGACTTCACCTATGTGTCGACCTGGGCGGGAATGGTCTACGTGGCCTTTGTCATTGATGTCTTTGCGCGCAAGATCGTGGGCTGGCGCGTGTCCACGTCCATGGCCACCAGCTTCGTGCTGGACGCGCTGAACCAGGCGATCTGCCAACGAATACCATCACAGGCAGACGGGCTCATTCACCATTCGGACAGGGGGTCGCAATACCTGGCGGTTCGGTACACAGAGCGGTTGGCCCAGGCCGGGATCGACGCATCGGTCGGCAGCGTCGGAGACAGCTATGACAACGCCCTGGCAGAAAGCATCATCGGCCTGTTCAAGACCGAAGTCATTGAGTTCTTCGGCACATGGAAAACGGTTGGCCAGATTGAGTGGGAAACCCTGGACTGGGTCAGTTGGTACAATAACAGGCGGCTGCACGGCGCGATCGGGCACCGGCCGCCACAAGAACTGGAGGACGCATTCTATGCAAACCTGAACACCCTTGATAAAGTCGCCTGAGTCTTGAGCAAAAAAGTCTCCGGTAAACCCGGGGCGGTTCACTCAAGCTCGAAGACGAGATCGGTAGTATTGAACCGGGAAAGCGCGCCAATTTTACCGTTCTTGATCGTAACCCTCTCAAAGTCAATCCTATGGAAATCCGGGACGTAAAGGTTTGGGGAACTGTTATGGAGGGCCGAATTCAACCGGTGGAAGCGACTGAAAAGAAAGCTTCGCTGATGGAGCCAATCCCAGCCGGATCAAGCCGAGCGTTTGCCGAAGCATCCTTCCAATATGCACTCAAGGTGGTACATTCTCACCTATAGCTTTTAAAGCAATTCACTGGCTAAAATCGAATGACCGCAACGGGCTCAAAACGAGCATCGGGGACGTATCTGGTTCACCGGTACGCCAGTCACTCAAGCGCAATAGAGCCGCCTTGCAAGGTCAATGGGCCATAAAAACCGGTACGGTTGCCTGTTCCAGCATGTTGCGCGTTGCGCCGCCCAGAATGGCCTCGCGGAATCGCGAATGGCCGTAGGCGCCCATCACGAGCATGTCGGCTTCGGTGTCCGCAGCGTGTCGGTTCAACACGTCTGAGACGCGCGTCATCGTCTTGCTCAGCACGTCGATCTCGCATTTGACACCGTGGCGCGACAGCATCTGTGACAGCATCCCGCCCGGATCGGACCGGTCCGGCCCGTGTCGTGGGGGATCGATTACCACGATCCGCGCCAGATCGGCCTGTTGCAGAAAGGGCAGGGCGCGGCGAATGGCGCGCATGGCCTCGACGCTTTCGTTCCAGCCGACCAGAACCGTGCGGGGCGCCGAAAACGGCTCGGCATCGTCAGGCACTACCAGTACCGGGGCGTGTCCTTCGAACATGGCGGCCTCAACAATAGGTTCCGCTTCGGCACCGCAATCCTCGCCATAGGGTTTGGGCAGGACGACAAGATCCGAAAATCGTGAACGGTGGGCGACGTGGCGACCGATATCGGTGATCTGGGTGACACCGCTCTCCGCCGACCACCGGGTGCCGGTTTTGCCCAGATACTCCTTGGCATAGGCCAGCAGACTGTCCGCTTCGGCATTTGCCCGGGTTAGCGTTTCCTGAAGGATCAGGGCATTTGCGCCAGCGTAATAATATCCGGTTTGCGTGCGGTCGACGCCCAGACACAGGGCTTCGGCATGGGCATCCTGCGCATCCGCCAGTGCTGCGATCTGAGCCAGCGCCGATTGCGCTTTTTCCGTTTCGGTCAGGACCGTGAGAAGAGATTTGTACGCCATTTCGACCTCGTGCGACCAGATAACACATTCAATAACTGATGCGTGTCACAGTTTTCAGGGTATTGTCTTGATACAGATCAAAGCAGCATTGGTTGCCATCAGACAAAACGGCGGCCAGTCAAACAGGTTTCGCGCGGCAAAAGAATCGCGCGAAGCATGGCAAAGGGACGCAATATGTCGAATTACATCAAGCTGATCGTGCTTGGGATTGTGGTGCTATTTGCTGCCATAGGGTCCAACTATGCGCGGGATTTGGCGTATCAGGTGCATGCGATTCTGGTGATGATCATCGCCGGTGGATTGTTCATCTGGACGCTTAGAAACACCGATGAGCCAGATATCCTTGTAGATCGCTCGGCGGAATACATGGATGACGTGAGCCGCTATGGCGTGATCGCAACCGCGTTCTGGGGTGTTGTCGGGTTCCTGGCTGGGACCTTTATCGCGTTCCAAATGGCTTTTCCTGTTCTGAATTTCGAATGGGCGCAAGGATATTTGAACTTTGGCCGATTGCGCCCGCTGCACACGTCCGCGGTGATCTTTGCCTTTGGTGGCAACGCGCTGATCGCGACCTCGTTCTATGTGGTGCAACGAACCAGCACCGCGCGCCTGTGGGGAGGCAACCTGGCGTGGTTCGTGTTCTGGGGCTATCAGCTGTTCATCGTTCTGGCCGCCACCGGCTATGTGCTGGGTGGAACGCAGTCGAAAGAATATGCCGAGCCCGAATGGTATGTTGACCTTTGGCTGACCATCGTGTGGGTGGCCTATCTGGCCATCTATCTGGGCACGATCATCAGGCGGAAAGAGCCGCATATCTACGTGGCCAACTGGTTCTATCTGGCATTCATCGTCACCGTCGCCATGCTGCATCTGGTCAACAACATGAGCATCCCGGTCAGCATCTGGGGCTCAAAATCGGTCATCGTCTGGTCGGGTGTTCAGGATGCCATGATCCAGTGGTGGTATGGCCACAACGCTGTGGGTTTCTTCCTGACCGCCGGTTTCTTGGGAATGATGTACTATTTCATTCCAAAACAGGCCGAGCGCCCGGTGTTCAGCTACAAGCTGTCAATCATCCACTTCTGGGCGCTGATCTTTCTGTATATCTGGGCAGGTCCGCACCACCTGCACTATACCGCGCTGCCGGATTGGGCGTCGACGCTGGGCATGGTGTTCTCGGTCGTGCTGTGGATGCCGTCCTGGGGTGGCATGATCAACGGGTTGATGACCCTGTCGGGCGCCTGGGACAAGCTGCGCACGGACCCGGTTATCCGGATGATGGTGATCTCACTTGGTTTCTACGGCATGTCCACGTTTGAGGGCCCGATGATGTCGATCCGGGCGGTCAACAGCCTCAGCCATTATACCGACTGGACCATCGGTCACGTGCATTCCGGTGCTTTGGGTTGGAACGGTATGATCACATTCGGGGCGCTGTACTTCCTGGTGCCGGTGTTGTGGAAGCGTGAACGGCTCTATTCTCTGAGCCTTGTCAGCTGGCACTTCTGGCTCGCGACGATTGGCATTATTCTCTATGCTGCGGCGCTTTGGGTGGCAGGTATCACGCAAGGTTTGATGTGGCGCGAAGTGGATGCCAATGGCTTCCTGATGAACTCGTTTGCTGACTCGGTCGCGGCTGTCATTCCAATGTATGTGGTGCGTGCAATCGGCGGGGTATTCTTCCTCAGCGGTGCCGTGATCATGTGCTACAACCTGTGGATGACCGTTCGGAAGGCACCGGCCAAAGAGGCCAGCCAGACCGTTGCGGTCCCGGCTGAATAAGGAGGGCCGGAGCAATGGCAATTCTCGACAAACACAAGATCCTCGAGACCAACGCGACCCTCCTGCTGGTGTTCAGCTTTCTGGTCGTGACCATCGGTGGCATCGTTCAGATCGCGCCGCTGTTCTATCTTGAGAACACCATCGAAAAGGTAGAGGGCATGCGCCCTTACACCCCGCTTGAGTTGGCAGGGCGTGACATTTACATCCGCGAAGGCTGCTATGTCTGCCACAGCCAGATGATCCGTCCTATGCGGGACGAGGTCGAACGGTATGGCCACTATTCGCTGGCGGCTGAATCGATGTATGACCACCCGTTCCAATGGGGGTCCAAACGCACCGGGCCTGATCTGGCACGTGTTGGTGGTCGCTATTCGGATCAATGGCAGATGGATCACTTGCGCGACCCGCAATCCGTGGTGCCGGAATCGGTGATGCCGAAATACGGCTTTCTCGAAAACCGCAAGCTGGACGGCAAGTATATCGGTGACAACATGGCGGCCAACGCCATGGTTGGCACTCCGTATACCGATGAGATGGTGGAGAGCGCGCAAGCGGACTTTCGTGCTCAGGCCGATCCGGACAGCGATTATGACGGTTTGCTGGAACGTTATGGCGACAAGGTCAACGTGCGCAATTTTGACGGTCAGCCCGAGCTTACCGAGGCGGACGCGCTGATCGCTTATCTGCAGATGCTGGGCACGCTGGTCGACTTCTCGACCTTCACCCCTGATCCAAGCCGCTGAAGGAGGATGAGATGGAAGAATACACAATCCTCAGGCAGTTCGCCGACAGTTGGATGCTGCTGCTTTTGTTCGCCTTTTTTGTTGGCATCATCATCTGGGTGTTCCGCCCCGGTGCCAGCAAGGAATACAAAGACACCGCCAACATCCCGTTCCGGCACGTCGATGCCCCTGCGTCGATTGGCGACGATGACCAACCCGCCACACCCAAGGAGGCGCGGCAATGAGCAAGATACCTGAAAAACAGCCGGGCGATCCGAATACAACGGGTCACAGCTGGGATGGCATCGAGGAATTCGACAACCCCATGCCGCGCTGGTGGCTGTGGACATTCTACGTCACCATCATCTGGGCCGTGATCTATACGATCATGTATCCGGCCTGGCCTCTGGTTCAATCGGCGACGGCTGGTGTGTTGGGCTGGTCCTCGCGCGCGTTGGTGCAGGATGAATTGGTTGCCTTTCAGGAGGCGAACGCGCCTTTGAATGCCAAGTTGGTGGAGACCCCGCTGGACGACATCGCCGGGGATGCCGAACTGCAGCAATATGCGGTCAGTGCGGGCGGCGCGGTCTTCCGGACATGGTGTGCGCAGTGCCACGGATCGGGTGCACAGGGCGCGCCGGGCTTCCCGAACCTGTTGGACGATGCATGGCTGTGGGGCGGCACGATGGACGATATCGAAATGTCCGTCGCCTATGGCATCCGCAATGAAGAAAGCGACGATGCGCGTTATTCTGAAATGCCGGCCTTTGGCGAGATCCTCGAACATGACGAGATCACTCAGGTGGTTCAGTATGTCATGTCGCTGTCAGATGCGCAGAGCGACGATGCGGCGGCGCAGGCGGGCGAGGTTGTCTTTGCGGATAATTGTTCAGTCTGTCACGGCGAGGATGGCAAAGGCGATGTTACACAGGATGCACCAAACCTGACGGATGCGATCTGGTTGTTCGGCGGCAGCGAGGAAGATCTGACCGAAACAGTGACCAACAGCCGCTTTGGTGTGATGCCCGCATGGGAGAACCGCCTGACGGACGCACAAATCCGTGCGGTTACGGCCTATGTCCACCAACTGGGCGGTGGCCAGTAACGGCCAGGGAATACCTTCGGACGGCGAGCCGCCCGAAGGGTGTGGCACCGGCTGTTTCATCTGTTCGCGCGTTTCCTGAACAGCCGGTGCCAGTTTTTCTAAAAATAGAACCAAGACCTGATCGGGTCCAGAAATTGCTGCGCGGCGCCGACCTTGGATCGATCTGGTGCAGCCACCGCCCTTAAAGTGCAGACCGCCAAGTGTGACAAAAGGTGTTTTTGCGATGCGCTTTTGACCCAAATCAAAGTTCCCGGGTGTATGATCTGGGAGAAGTCGCCTGAAATAGCCAGAACCGGAGCCATCCCGTGAGCGATTCCAACCCAGCCCCCGGCCTTTATGCCGCCAGGGAGCCGATTTTCCCCCGGCGCGTTTCCGGGCCGTTTCGCAATCTGAAATGGATCATCCTGGCGGTCACTCTTGGCATTTATTACGTGACGCCGTGGATCAGATGGGATCGTGGGCCCAGCTTGCCGGATCAGGCGGTGTTGCTGGATCTGGCGAACCGGCGCTTTTATTTCTTCTGGATCGAAATCTGGCCGCATGAATTCTATTTCGTCGCCGGGTTGCTGATCATGGCGGGGCTTGGGTTGTTCCTGTTCACTTCGGCGCTGGGTCGGGTGTGGTGCGGCTATGCCTGCCCGCAGACCGTCTGGACCGACCTGTATATTCTGGTCGAACGCTGGATCGAGGGCGACCGGAACGCGCGATTGCGTTTGCACCGGCAGAAAAAGCTGGATTTCCGCAAGGCGCGACTGCGACTGACAAAGTGGGTTGTCTGGTTGCTGATCGGGCTGGCAACCGGCGGGGCATGGGTGTTCTACTTTGCCGACGCGCCCACGCTGGCGCGCGATCTGGTTACCGGCAATGCCCATCCGGTGGCGTATACGACTATGCTGATCCTGACGGGCACCACCTTTCTTTTCGGCGGGTTCGCCCGCGAACAGATCTGCATCTACGCCTGCCCATGGCCCAGAATTCAGGCCGCGATGATGGACGAAGACACGCTGGTGGTTGGCTATCGCGAATGGCGCGGCGAGCCGCGTGGCAAGGGCAAACGCACAACCGATACGGAACTGGGCGATTGCATCGATTGCATGGCCTGCGTCAATGTCTGCCCGGTGGGGATCGACATCCGCGATGGCCAGCAGTTGGAGTGCATCACCTGCGCCCTGTGTATTGATGCCTGCGATGACATGATGGCCAAGATCGGCAAGCCGCGTGGATTGATCGACTATATGGCGCTGAGTGACGAACCCCGCGAACGCGCCGGTGAGGTGCCAAAAAACGTGTGGAAACACATTCTGCGGCCACGCACGATCATGTATACCGCGCTCTGGTCGATGGTGGGGTTCGGGTTGCTGTTTGCCCTGTTCATTCGTTCGGATATTGATCTGACGGTTGCTCCGGTACGCAATCCGACCTTCGTGACCATGTCGGATGGCACCATTCGCAATACTTATGATGTGCGCCTGCGCAACAAACACGGTGAGGAACGCCCGTTCCGGCTGTCGCTGGTCGGCGACCCGGCAATGCTGGTTGAAATCGAAGGGGTCGACGGGGAAACTGTTATTGTGGCTGCTGATACGGCACAATTGACGCGCGTTTACATCGTGGCGGCCAAGGATACGGGTCCGGCAGGTGCGGACACCACGCCGGTGCGTATCTGGGTCGAGGATCTCGACAGCGGTGAACGCGCCCATAAGGACACCACGTTCAACGGACGAGGGGATTGAGCATGGCGGAACGGCAATTCACTGGGAAACACGCACTGGCAGTGTTTGTTGGGGCCTTTGGCGTGATTATCACGGTGAACCTGGTGCTGGCCTATAACGCGGTCACGACATTTCCGGGGCTCGAGGTCAAGAACTCGTATGTCGCCAGTCAGGAATTCAACGCGCGTTTGAAGGAACACCAGACGCTGGGCTGGGATATCCGTGCCGAGCTTTCAGGGGGATTGCTGATCCTGCGCATCACAGACCAGACCGGCGCCCCGGTCAAAGTTGCCGAATTGCAGGCAGTGGTGGGCCGGGCCACACATGTGAAAGATGATTTCTCACCCGATTTCACATTTGACGGGATCGCTTACGCCGCCCCCGCGGCTTTGGGAAAGGGCAACTGGAACATTCGCCTTGTCGCCAAAGACAGGGACGGATCCAAGTTTTCTCAGCGTATCCCGCTATATGTGAAAGGCTAGGCCGTTGACCGCGCAGACCACCAGCGCCCCGGCGGCCTGCCCGGGCTGCATCGCGACCCCGGCCGAGCCCGCGCGCGCCGCTCCGCAGGACGCGCGGATTGCGCTGTCTCTGCCCGGCATTCATTGCTCGGCCTGCATCGCCACGGTCGAGCGTGAGCTGAACGCCCATCCCGGCGTCGAGGATGCCCGGGTCAACCTGACCCTGAAACGCGCCATGATAAAGGCCGAGCCCGACCTGCGCGCGACCGATCTGATCCCGGTGCTGGAACGCGCAGGCTATGAGGCGCACGAGCTGGACCCCGGCACCCTGTCGGCCACACAGTCGGACAAGGCCGGGCGCGATCTTCTGATGCGACTTGCGGTGGCCGGTTTCGCCTCGATGAATGTGATGCTGTTGTCGGTGTCGGTCTGGTCGGGTGCGTCGGACGCAACGCGAGACATGTTCCACTGGATTTCGGCGGCGATTGCCTTGCCCGCGATTGCGTTCTCGGCGCAGCCGTTCTTTGCCAATGCCTGGAGCGCGCTGCGCGTTGGGCGGCTGAACATGGATGTGCCAATCGTTCTGGCCATCCTGCTGGCGCTGGCAACCTCGCTGTGGGAAACCGCGCTCAGCGGTGAACACGCGTATTTCGATGCCGCGCTGACATTGACCTTTTTCCTGTTGGCCGGTCGCTATCTGGATTACCGCACTCGCGCCGTTGCCCGATCCGCCGCCGAAGAGTTGACGGCGCTTGAGGTGCCAAGGGCTATCCGCCTTGTGGACGGTTTCGAAGAAGAAGTCGCCGTCTCCACGTTGAAAGTTGGCGATCTGGTCCTTGTCCGCCCCGGTGGCCGGATGCCCATTGACGGGCAGATCGTTTCCGGCCAGTCCGAGCTGGACCGCTCGCTGCTGACAGGTGAAACCCTGCCGGTATTTGCGCAAGAAGGGTTGCAGGTCAGTGCCGGAGAGGTCAACCTGACCGGCCCATTGACCATTCGCGCAACGGCCGTGGGCGAGGATACATCCCTGCACCGGATGGCTGATCTGGTGGCCATCGCTGAATCCGGGCGATCCCGCTATACCTCGCTGGCTGACAAGGCCGCCAAACTGTACGCGCCGGGGGTGCATATCCTTGCAGCGCTCAGTTTTGTCGGCTGGTACATCTACTCGGGCGATATTCGCACCGCCTTGAATATCGCCGCTGCGGTGCTGATCATCACCTGCCCCTGTGCGCTGGGCCTTGCGGTGCCTGCGGTTACGACGGCGGCGTCTGGCCGTTTGTTCCGCAAGGGGATGCTGATCAAACACGCGACGGCGCTGGAACGGCTGGCCGAGGTGGATACGGTTGTCTTTGACAAGACCGGCACCCTGACGTCCGGCACGCCGCAGGTCACCAATCTGGATGCGCATTCGCGAACCGATCTGGGCGTGGCACTGGCCTTGGCCCAAGCCTCGGCACATCCGCTGTCGGCGGCTTTAGCCCGTGCCGCGCGCGAGGCGGGGATCAAACCGGCTAATGTGCAGGACATCGTCGAAGTCCCCGGTTACGGAACCAAAGGTATTTATCGCGATCAGCGCGTGCGACTGGGTCGCGCCGCCTGGGCCGGGGGCAATGAGGGTCAGCAAACGGCGGCCTGGTTGGCCATCGGCAGTCAGAAACCGGCTGTTTTCCTGTATTCCGACAGCTTGCGACCGGGCGCGGCCGAGGCCGTGACGGCATTCCGGTCTGCGGGCAAAGAGGTCATCCTGATCTCGGGCGACACGCCGGGCGCGGTGCAATGCCTTGCGGACAAGGTGGGAATTCAGACATGGATGGCCCAAGCCCTGCCGCAGGACAAGGCGGCCCGGGTTCAGGAACTGGGCAATCAGGGCCGACGCGTTTTGATGGTTGGCGACGGTTTGAACGATACGGTGGCGCTGGCGGCAGCACATGTGTCGATCTCGCCTGCTTCCGCCTTGGATGCGGCGCGGGTCGCATCGGATATCGTGCTGCTGGGCAATGATCTGTCGCCAATCTCGGACGCGTGCGACACAGCGGTCAAGGCGACCCGGCGTATCCGCGAGAACTTTCGCATTGCCACGATTTACAATGTAATTGCCGTACCGTTGGCCGTTGTGGGACTGGCCACGCCGCTGATTGCCGCATTGGCGATGTCGACCTCGTCGATTACAGTGTCGTTGAATGCCTTACGGTTGAGGTGAACGTATGGACGTGCTGACCTATCTGATACCCATTTCCCTGCTTTTGGGCGCAGTGGGCCTTGTGGCCTTTATCTACACGGTGCGTTCGAACCAGTACGAAGATCCCGAAGGCGACGCGCGGCGCATCCTGAACAATGAATGGGACGACAAGCCCAAGCCCTGAGGTTCTTGTGCAGTGCGCTGCAGGGTAATTTACGGAGAACAGGACATGGACATTCATCTGGCGGGGTCCCGCCCGACGCGCAGGGCGCGCGAAGACTGGTTTACCGGGGTTGTCTGGCAGGACCCGGTGATCGAGGCACCCAAACCTGCATGCGTGCGGGCGCTGCGGACAGCATTCGAGCCCGGCGCACGCACCGCCTGGCATACGCATCCTCTGGGTCAGACATTGTATGTGATGTCGGGTGTCGGGCTTGTTGGATTGCGGGGCGAGGCGCCGCGCGTCATTCGCCCCGGCGACACGGTCTGGATTCCGCCGGAAGAAGAACACTGGCACGGCGCAGGCCCCGAAACGGCGATGGACCATCTGGCTATTCAAGAGGCGCTGGACGGTCGCGTGGCTGACTGGCTTGAGAAGGTCGCGGACAAGGACTATCTCAGAACGTGAATGGCACCGATACCGCGATCTGTATTCACAATATGGATCAGGTTGCGAGGTGCTCTTGAATTTGCCGCAATGCCCGGCTATGTCCGGCCTATCCGCAAGCAGAGAGACTCAAGCCTCATGGCCACCACAAACCCGATCCAGTTCATTCAGCAGGTCCGTGCCGAAGTCGCCAAGGTCGTTTGGCCGACGCGGCGTGAGGTGCTGTTGACCACGGTTATGGTGTTCATCATGGCAGCTTTGACCGCTGTGTTCTTTGCCCTTGTCGATCTGGGTATTCGCGGCGGCCTGCAACTGGTTCTCGGCGCGTTCAGCTAAGGCAGATCAGGCCGTGGTCAAACGCCACTGCCCCCTTGCACAGCGCGTCGTGTCAGAGTAGTTGACGCGGAACTATTCGGAATGGGCGTGCGGCGATTCGGGCTGCGCGCCGCTTTTTATTCCGGATGACGTGACAGAATTTCAATGACAGGCACATCCGAGGATTCGGATCCGGCCTAAGGCAAACAAGGACGACAGGTTCATGGCGAAACGGTGGTATTCGGTCAGCGTTCTTTCGAATTTCGAAAAGAAGATCGCAGAGCAGATCCGTACATCCGTGGCTGAGCAGGGTCTTGAGGACGATATCGACGAGGTTCTGGTGCCGACCGAAGAGGTGATCGAAGTGCGCCGGGGCAAGAAGGTCACGACCGAGCGCCGCTTTATGCCCGGATATGTACTGGTGCATATGGAAATGTCGGATCAGGGTTATCACCTGGTCAACTCGATCAACCGCGTCACTGGTTTCCTGGGCCCGCAAGGCCGCCCGATGCCGATGCGCGACGCCGAGGTAAACCAGATCCTCAACCGCGTTCAGGAAGGTGAAGAAGCACCCAAGCTGATGATCACCTTCGAGATTGGCGAGAAGGTCAAAGTCAACGACGGCCCGTTCGAGGATTTCGACGGCATGGTCGAGGGCGTGGACGACGACTCACAGAAACTGAAAGTTTCCGTGTCGATCTTTGGCCGGGAAACGCCGGTCGAGCTGGATTTCACGCAGGTTACAAAGCAGAGCTAATCCGGCTTTTTCCGTTTTCGGGAACTAGATACTTTAGGCGGTGCGCACTGGCACCGCCTTTTTCTTTTGTGAGTGTTACCTGTTCAACCACTCGGACAAGCTGGCAAAAAAGGCATCCTGTTCTTCTATGAACGGGTAGTGCCCCGAGTTTTCGAAAATTACCACCGTCGCTTGCGGCATCAGCTGCGAAATTCGCTCGACACCGGGCTCGGGGGGTGTGATGCCGTCAAACCGCCCCGCCATCGCAAGCGTCGGAACGGCGACTTCGGGCAGTTTTTCCAGCGTGTTGAATGACCCTAAAAGTGCTCCGGCGGCATTCCAGGCGCGATGTTCATAAACAGTGCGTGCGTCCAGATCTGCACCTGTTTCTGCTGGGTAATCCTTGAAATAAAGCTTTACCACTTCGCCCCAGGTGGATTGCCAATCCGCGTCGTCTGCCATCGGTTGGCTGAACAGTTTTCCGAATGCAGCCATTTGTTCGTCAGGACCCGTTACGGAAGGGGTGTAGTCAAAGGCGGGAACTGTGTCGATCAGGACCAGACCATCCAGACGCTGTGGATGTTGCGCGGCGAATTCCTGTGCGATGAACCCCCCGTATGAATGACCGACGAGCGTGAAGGTCTCATGACCCAGATGCGACATCAACTCGGCGCCGTCGGACACCAGCCGGTCGAACGTCATCTCGGCGTAATCATCGGGACGTGCCGACCGGCCGTTTCCAAAGTGATCATAGTAAATGATAGTGTGCGAGTCGGCTAAAACGTCAAAATAGGGCCTCAAATAATCATGGCTCAACCCCAGCCCGCCATGCATCATCAGGATCGCGGGACCTTTCCCGACTGACTCATAATAAATCTCTGATCCGTTTATCTCTGCGGTTTCTGCAAAGGCGGCACCTGCCGTTGCTGTCAGAATTGCGATCGTGGCCGCCTTTTGTGCAAATGCGCTCATATTGTTATCCTTCCCCTGCGGGTCGTTTCTTTGGGTTGGTCGACTATAACCAGACTTGGATAGCACAATTCTGTTTGATTGCGGTGCAAATGGCGTTTCGCAGCGCCTGGGTGAGTTTTACACGGCTTGCAACATGGCAAAGTTGGGTGTAAATGGCGCCTCTGTCGACCTGTCGGCAGATTCTTGTGGGAGGCGAGCGTGTCGCGATACGCGGACCAGACCACACAACCCGGAACCCCAACGACGCGTCCGAGGGGTGTTGAAAAAGGAGAAACCAAATGGCCAAGAAGCTTGCTGGTACAATGAAGCTGCAGGTTGCTGCAGGTCAGGCGAACCCGTCGCCGCCAGTTGGTCCGGCGCTGGGTCAGCGCGGCATCAACATCATGGAATTCTGCAAGGCGTTCAACGCCAAGACCGCGGACATGGAGCCAGGCGCGCCGTGCCCGACCGTGATCACCTATTATCAGGACAAGTCCTTTACCATGGACATCAAGACGCCGCCCGCGTCTTACTACCTGAAAAAAGCGGCTGGTCTGAAGCCGGTTGGCAAGCGTAACCGTCCTCGTGGTGCGGAAAACCCAGGTCGCGAGACCGTGGCAACCGTGACCTCCAAACAGGTTCGCGAGATCGCCGAAGCCAAAATGAAAGATCTGAACGCCAACGACGTCGAAGGCGCAATGCAGATCATCCTGGGCTCGGCCCGCTCTATGGGCATCGAGGTAAAATAAGATGGCAAAACTCGGTAAACGTACCCGCACAGCGCGCGAAGCTTTTGCTGGCAAGACTGAACTGTCGGTTGAAGACGCGGTCGCACTGGTCAAAGCCCACGCAACCTCGAAATTCGACGAAACAGTTGAAATCGCTCTGAACCTTGGCGTTGACACGCGTCACGCGGACCAGATGGTTCGCGGTGTTGTCGGTCTGCCGAACGGCACCGGCAAGGCGATGCGCGTTGCTGTCTTTGCACGTGGCCCCAAGGCTGACGAAGCAAAAGAAGCAGGCGCTGATATCATTGGCGCTGAGGACCTGATGGAAACCATTCAGGGCGGCACCATCGATTTCGATCGCTGCATCGCAACCCCGGACATGATGCCGATCGTCGGTCGTCTTGGTAAGGTTCTGGGCCCCCGCAACCTGATGCCGAACCCCAAGGTCGGCACCGTGACCATGGACGTGAAAGCGGCCGTGGAAGCAGCCAAGGGCGGTGAAGTTCAGTTCAAGGCGGAAAAAGGTGGCGTTGTGCATGCCGGCGTTGGCAAAGCGTCGTTTGACGAAGCCAAGCTGGTCGAAAACGTCCGTGCCTTTATCTCGGCTGTGGCCAAGGCCAAGCCGTCGGGCGCCAAAGGCACCTACATGAAGAAAATCGCACTGAGCTCGACCATGGGCCCCGGTGTGACACTGGATGTGGCTGCTGCTTCGGGCGAATAAGCCTGAGCAATCAGACTAATCGATTTGATCCCGGGTGGTGCAAACTGCCCGGGATTTTTCTTGCATAATGCTCTGCGAAAGTTACGGTCATCGAGTGTGATTTTAGTGTGGTGATGGATGTTAACCCGGTGTTTTTCTTAATCGTATCTGATTATTGAAGTGTCGGCATTGCTGACGGGCGGGTGATATCCAGTTGCAAGAACGGGTTTTAGGTTCGCAATTATGTCGGAACTTCGCATGTTGATGCTGGCGCCCGCGCCTGTGGTTGAGACAAGCCAGGGCTATCATCTGGATTCGAAGTTTCTGGAAGGCATGAAACTTCAAAGCAGCATGTGGCCGGGCTCTTTCGATTGCTTGATGCGAAAGGGCGCAACGGAAATCCCCTTTGGCACGCGCCTATATGATCCGGATACAGCCGGGTTCCAATTGCAGCTTTTGACTGAATTCGAAGCTGTTCGGGCGGACCATCTGAGCGGCTATGACGTGATCTTCTGTAGTGCGGATGACGAAAGAAATTTCAGGATTCCCAAACTTGCGCGCGCGGCTGGCGCAATGGTTGCTACCACGTTGGAATACAACCTGGACACACGGCTGAGGATTGCCTTTCTGGACCGAAACCGCGGCATCGCCCGCCGCCTGTATTCCGCTGCCAAGCTGGCGGTGCAAGAGGTCAGAAGGCGAAGTTTTCTTCGGGAAATGGATGGCATTCAGGCCAACGGATATCCCGCTTATGAGGTTTGCAGGAAATTCGACCCGGATACGCTTTTGTTTTTGGACAACCGCATGACTGCGGACCTCTTTGCGACGCCCGAGGACATGCAAAACAGGCGACAGCGGTTGCTGGGCGGCGGGCCCCTGCAATTGGTTTACACAGGGCGGTTGGAGAAAATGAAGGGGGCACACGATCTAGTGCCGCTGGCATCAGAGCTTCGGTCGTTGGGTGTTCCATTCCTGTTGCGGATCTTCGGTGCTGGCAGTCTAGGGGAAGAAATTGACGACGAAATCGTGCGCAATGGTCTCTCGGACAATGTCCAACGCCTTGCGCCGTTGGATTTCAACACGGAGTTGGTCCCGTTTCTCAGATCGAATTGTGACATCTTCATCTGCTGTCACCGGCAATCGGACCCGTCCTGCTCATATATCGAAAACATGGGGTGCGGGCTGTCAGTTGCTGGCTATGGCAACGAGATGTGGTCTGATCTGCAGACGGCATCCGAGGCGGGCTGGGTATCGCCTATCGGGCAGGTTCGCAAACTAGCGGGCGTCATTGCCGAGGTCGAAAAATCAAGAGAGGAAATTGTTCGCAGATGCGAACAGGCGGTTTCTTTTTCCAGACAACACAGCTTTGAAGTGTTGAGCCGCGCCAGGATGCGGCATCTTGAAGAAATGGCGCGGCAGAAGCAAAGCTAACCTCCTGGGATCAAGGGTACTTGGTGATCATGTCTTTGCTCCCTTCGGGCCATTGCTGCGGGCTTGATCGGGCAGGATGAATTTTGAATGGCGATAGGTCGGAAGCACTTGTAGCCCAGTGACGAATAACTGTGGTCCGTGTTCCCTGATTGGCCACCGAATTCTCGAATTTACCCCTTGGAAACCCCGGCTAAGTGCCCTAAGTAAAGCAGCGGAATAAAGCGTGCGATTCGTCGTGCGCTTTATTTCGTTTCGTCCAAGACGGTGGGTGACCTTACGACAAGGTCTTAATTCCCTGCCTGAGACGGGTAAGACCAAAGAATTCTGAGGGTCCCACCCTCGGGCGAATTTTGGCTCAACCCCGTAACAACGGACCTGAACGCCGGAGCGTAAGTTGCGGCAAATATGAGCCGGGATGAGATATCATCCCAAACCTGGAGAGAACTGTGGATAGAGCCCAGAAAGAGAAAGTGGTCGAGGAACTCGGCCAAATCTTCGAAAGCTCTGGCGTCGTAGTGGTTTCGCACTACGCCGGTCTGACAGTTGCCGAGATGCAGGACCTTCGCGCACGTGCTCGTGACGCGGGTGGTGCCGTGCGTGTTGCCAAGAACAGGCTCGCCAAAATCGCCCTCGACGGAAAGCCATGTGAAAGCATTGCTGACCTGCTGACGGGTATGACCGTTCTGACCTATTCCGAGGACCCCGTGGCAGCAGCCAAGGTGGCCGAGGACTTCGTCAAGGATAACAAGAATTTTGAGATCCTCGGCGGTGCAATGGGTGAGAACGCTCTGGACCGCAAAGGCGTCGAAACAGTTTCGAAAATGCCGTCTCGTGAGGAGCTTATTGCTTCGATCGTGGGCTGCATTGGCGCACCTGCTTCGAATATCGCCGGCGCGATTGGCGCACCTGCAAGCAACATCGCAAGCATCCTTTCCACCATCGAAGAGAAGGCGGAAGCTGCGTAAGCGGTTGGCACTGAATGATCTGCGTGGGGCAAACGCCCTGACGTTGGAACACACACTGTAAACGGAAAGAGCTGATAAAATGGCTGATCTGAAAGCACTCGCAGAAAGCATCGTGGGTCTGACCCTGCTGGAAGCACAAGAACTGAAAACCATCCTCAAAGACGAATACGGCATTGAGCCCGCTGCTGGCGGCGCCGTAATGTTGCAGCAGGCGGCGACGCCGGTGGCGCAGCCGAGGAAGAAAAGACCGAATTCGACGTCGTTCTGAAGAACGCCGGCGCTTCGAAAATCAACGTGATCAAAGAAGTCCGCGCACTGACCGGTCTTGGCCTGAAAGAAGCCAAGGAACTGGTCGAAGCCGGTGGCAAGATCAAAGAAGCTGTGTCGAAAGACGAAGCTGAAGAAGTCAAAGGCAAGCTGGAAGCAGCTGGCGCCGAAGTCGAAGTGGCCTGAGCCATTCGACAGGCGCATTGCTGATGTGCCGCAAATTTTGGCTGGATCCGGAGAAATCCGGGTCCAGCCGAACCTGTCTTAGAAAGGGCCTCGGTTCCCGGGGCATTTTCTAAGACACGGTTCGCGGATCGGGAGGCCGCCACTCGGGACGGTGGCCATGAATTGATCCGGACGTGTCGTCTCTTATGGGTAAGGCGCCGGGGCCCGACGGTGTCTTTACACGCTGAGAACATCGAAAGGTGACATCTGACATGGCTCAATCGTTCCTTGGCCAGAAACGTCTTCGGAAATATTACGGCAAAATCCGCGAAGTGCTGGAGATGCCGAACCTCATTGAGGTACAGAAATCTTCTTATGATCTATTCCTGCGCTCCGGCGATGCGGAACTGCCGACTGACGGTGAAGGCATCAAAGGCGTGTTCCAGTCGGTTTTCCCGATCAAGGATTTCAACGAAACCTCCGTTCTGGAGTTCGTGAAATACGATCTGGAAAAACCCAAATACGACGTCGAAGAGTGTATGCAGCGCGACATGACCTACAGCGCGCCGCTCAAGGTCACTCTGCGTCTGATCGTGTTTGATGTCGATGAGGACACCGGCGCCAAGTCGGTCAAGGACATCAAGGAACAGGACGTGTTCATGGGCGACATGCCCCTGATGACGCCAAACGGGACGTTCATCGTGAACGGCACCGAGCGTGTGATCGTGTCCCAGATGCACCGCTCGCCCGGTGTGTTCTTTGACCACGACAAGGGCAAGACCCATTCCTCGGGCAAGCTGCTGTTTGCCTGCCGCATCATCCCGTATCGCGGCAGCTGGCTGGACTTTGAGTTCGACGCCAAGGACATCGTGTTCGCCCGCATCGACCGTCGCCGCAAGCTGCCTGTGACCACCCTGCTGTATTCGCTGGGTCTGGATCAGGAAGCGATCATGGACGCGTATTACAACACCGTGTCCTACAAGCTGGACAAGAAAAAGGGCTGGGTCACGCCGTTCTTCCCGCAGCGCGTGCGCGGCACCCGTCCGACCTATGATCTGGTTGACGCCAAGTCCGGTGAAGTGATTGCCGAGGCCGGCAAGAAAGTCACTCCGCGCGCCGTCAAGAAGCTGATCGACGAAGGCAACGTCACCGACCTGCTGGTTCCGTTCGATCACATCGTTGGCAAATTTGTCGCCAAGGACATGATCAACGAAGAAACCGGTGCGATCTATGTCGAAGCCGGTGATGAGTTGACGCTGGAATATGACAAGAGCGGCGAGCTGATCGGCGGCACCGCGAAAGACCTGATCGACGCGGGCATCACCGACATTCCGGTTCTCGACATCGACAACGTCAATGTCGGCCCCTACATGCGCAACACTATGGCGCAGGACAAGAACATGAACCGCGAAAGCGCGCTCATGGATATCTACCGTGTCATGCGTCCGGGCGAGCCGCCCACCGTCGAAGCGGCCTCGGCCCTGTTCGAGACGCTGTTCTTCGACGGCGAGCGCTATGACCTGTCCGCTGTTGGTCGCGTGAAGATGAACATGCGCCTGGCGCTGGACAAACCCGACACGCAGCGCACGCTGGACCGCGAAGACATCGTGGCCTGCATCAAGGCGCTGGTGGAACTGCGTGATGGCAAGGGTGACATCGACGATATCGACCACCTCGGCAACCGTCGTGTGCGTTCGGTTGGCGAACTGATGGAAAACCAGTACCGCGTTGGCCTGCTGCGCATGGAACGCGCGATCAAGGAACGTATGTCGTCGGTCGAAATCGACACCGTCATGCCGCAAGATCTGATCAATGCGAAACCGGCTGCCGCTGCTGTCCGCGAATTCTTCGGATCGTCTCAGCTGTCGCAGTTCATGGACCAGACCAACCCGCTGTCGGAAGTCACCCACAAACGCCGCCTCTCGGCGCTTGGCCCCGGTGGTCTGACACGGGAACGTGCGGGCTTTGAGGTTCGCGACGTGCACCCGACCCACTATGGTCGGATGTGCCCGATTGAAACGCCGGAAGGTCCGAACATCGGTCTGATCAACTCGCTGGCCACCTTTGCCCGCGTGAACAAGTATGGCTTTATCGAAACACCGTATCGCGTCGTCAAGGACGCCGAGGTGACGGACGAAGTGCACTACATGTCCGCGACCGAGGAAATGCGTCACACCGTGGCGCAGGCGAACGCGACGCTGGACGGTGACGGCAAGTTCATCAACGATCTGGTCTCGACCCGTCAGTCGGGTGACTACACTCTTGCCCCGCGCGAGAATGTGGACCTGATCGACGTCAGCCCGAAACAGCTGGTCTCGGTCGCTGCATCGCTGATCCCGTTCCTTGAAAATGACGATGCCAACCGGGCCTTGATGGGTTCGAACATGCAACGTCAGGCGGTTCCGCTGCTGCGGGCCGAGGCGCCGCTGGTCGGCACCGGGATCGAGGAAAAGGTCGCGATCGACTCGGGCGCTGCGATTCAGGCTAAACGTGCCGGTATCATCGACCAGGTCGATGCTCAGCGTATCGTTATCCGCGCTACCGAGGACCTGGAACTGGGCGACGCCGGTGTTGATATCTACCGTCTGCGCAAATTCCAGCGGTCGAACCAGAACACCTGCATCAACCAGCGTCCGCTGGTCAAAGTGGGTGACACGGTTGGCAAGGGCGAAGTGGTTGCTGATGGTCCGTCCACCGATATCGGTGAACTGGCCCTTGGTAAGAACGTGGTCGTCGCGTTCATGCCGTGGAACGGTTACAACTACGAAGACTCGATCCTGATCTCGGAACGTATCGCGCGTGATGACGTCTTTACCTCGGTCCATATCGAGGAATTCGAAGTCGCCGCCCGTGACACCAAGCTGGGTCCGGAAGAGATCACCCGCGACATCCCGAATGTCGGTGAAGAAGCGCTGCGCAACCTCGACGAGGCTGGCATCGTTTACATCGGCGCGGATGTGGAGCCGGGCGATATTCTGGTCGGCAAGATCACTCCGAAGGGCGAAAGCCCGATGACACCGGAAGAAAAGCTGCTGCGCGCCATCTTTGGTGAAAAAGCATCTGACGTGCGCGACACCTCGTTGCGTGTGAAGCCGGGTGATTACGGAACCGTTGTCGAGGTTCGCGTCTTTAACCGTCACGGTGTCGAGAAAGACGAACGTGCGCTGCAGATCGAGCGTGAGGAAGTCGAACGTCTGGCCCGTGACCGGGACGACGAGCTGGCGATCCTTGACCGCAACATCTATGCGCGTTTGCAGGGCCTGATCCTTGGCAAGACCGCTGTCAAAGGCCCGAAAGGCGTCAAGGCCGGATCGGTAATCACCGATGACCTGCTGGAAATGCTGACCCGTGGTCAATGGTGGCAGCTGGCGCTGGAGGACGAGAAGGACGCCCAGATCGTCGAAGCGCTGAACGAGCAGTACGAAGTGCTCAAGCGTGCTCTGGATGCCCGTTTCGAGGACAAGGTCGAGAAAGTCCGCCGTGGCGATGACCTGCCGCCGGGTGTGATGAAGATGGTCAAAGTCTTCATCGCCGTGAAGCGTAAGCTGCAGCCGGGCGACAAGATGGCCGGTCGTCACGGGAACAAAGGTGTGATTTCCAAGGTTGTACCGATGGAAGACATGCCGTTCCTGGCCGATGGTACGCCGGTTGACTTCTGTCTGAACCCGCTGGGTGTGCCGTCGCGTATGAACGTGGGTCAGATCCTTGAAACCCACATGGGTTGGGCCGCGCGCGGTCTGGGTCTGAACATCGACGACGCGCTGGGTGATTACCGCCGTTCCGGCGATCTGACCCCGGTACGCGAAGCGATGAAGCTGGCCTATGGCGAGAATGTCTATGAAGAGGGCATTGCCGGCATGGACGAGGGTCACCTGATCGAGGCTGCGGGCAACGTAACCCGCGGTGTTCCGATCGCGACCCCGGTCTTTGACGGTGCCAAAGAGGCTGACGTCAATGACGCGCTGGTGCGTGCGGGCTTCTCGGAAAGTGGTCAGTCGGTTCTGTTCGATGGTCGCACGGGTGAGCAATTCGCGCGTCCGGTGACCGTGGGCATCAAGTACCTGCTGAAACTGCATCACCTTGTGGACGACAAGATCCACGCGCGTTCGACCGGGCCGTACAGCCTGGTTACCCAGCAGCCGCTGGGTGGTAAGGCACAGTTCGGTGGTCAGCGCTTTGGTGAGATGGAGGTCTGGGCTCTGGAAGCTTACGGCGCCGCCTACACTCTGCAGGAGATGTTGACCGTGAAATCGGATGACGTCGCCGGCCGGACCAAGGTCTATGAGTCGATCGTCAAGGGCGAGGACAACTTTGAAGCGGGCGTACCGGAATCGTTCAACGTTCTGGTGAAAGAAGTCCGCGGCCTCGGCCTGAACATGGAACTCCTGGATGCGGAGGTTGAGGAATAAGAATTTTGAAAAAATTCTTGGGCGGAAACTTTTGAAGTTTCCGCTCACCTCTCCGCCCTTCCGCACGAATTTGAGGAAATCAAAATGAACCAGGAAATCACCAACAACCCGTTCAACCCGCTGACACCGCCCAAGGTTTTCGACGAGATCAAGGTCTCGCTGGCGTCGCCCGAGCGGATTCTGTCTTGGTCCTATGGCGAGATCAAGAAACCCGAAACCATCAACTACCGGACGTTCAAGCCTGAACGTGACGGTCTGTTCTGCGCGCGTATCTTTGGTCCGATCAAAGATTACGAATGTCTGTGCGGCAAATATAAGCGGATGAAGTATCGTGGCGTTGTCTGCGAGAAATGCGGTGTGGAAGTCACCCTGCAGAAAGTCCGCCGCGAGCGTATGGGTCATATCGAACTGGCCGCGCCCGTTGCACATATCTGGTTCCTGAAATCGCTGCCGTCCCGCATCGGTCTGATGCTGGACATGACGCTGCGCGATCTGGAACGCGTTCTGTACTTTGAAAACTACGTCGTCATCGAGCCCGGTCTGACCGATCTGTCCTATGGCCAGATGCTGAACGAAGAAGAGTACATGGATGCGCAGGATGCTTATGGCATGGACGCGTTCACCGCGAATATCGGCGCCGAAGCCATCCGTGAGATGCTGGCCCAGATCGATCTGGAAGCTGAAGCCGAGCAGCTGCGCGCTGATCTGGCCGAAGCAACTGGTGAGCTGAAGCCCAAGAAGATCATCAAGCGTCTGAAGGTTGTCGAAAGCTTCCTCGAGTCGGGCAACCGCCCCGAGTGGATGGTGATGACCGTGATCCCGGTCATTCCGCCGGAACTGCGTCCGCTGGTTCCGCTGGATGGTGGCCGTTTCGCGACCTCGGACCTGAACGATCTGTATCGCCGCGTCATCAACCGGAACAACCGTCTGAAGCGTCTGATCGAACTGCGCGCGCCTGACATCATCGTCCGCAACGAAAAGCGGATGCTGCAGGAATCCGTGGATGCTCTGTTCGACAACGGCCGTCGTGGCCGCGTGATCACCGGCGCCAACAAGCGTCCGCTGAAATCGCTGTCGGACATGCTGAAAGGGAAACAGGGCCGCTTCCGTCAGAACCTTTTGGGTAAGCGCGTCGACTTCTCGGGCCGTTCGGTCATTGTGACCGGGCCTGAACTGAAGCTGCACCAGTGTGGTCTGCCCAAGAAGATGGCGCTGGAGCTGTTCAAGCCGTTCATCTACTCGCGCCTAGAAGCCAAGGGTCTGTCTTCGACCGTGAAACAGGCGAAGAAACTGGTCGAGAAAGAACGCCCCGAAGTGTGGGATATTCTTGACGAGGTGATCCGCGAACACCCAGTCATGCTGAACCGTGCGCCGACGCTGCACCGTCTTGGCATTCAGGCGTTCGAGCCGGTCCTGATCGAAGGTAAAGCGATCCAGCTGCACCCGCTGGTCTGTTCGGCCTTTAACGCCGACTTTGACGGCGACCAGATGGCCGTTCATGTCCCGCTGAGCCTTGAGGCCCAGTTGGAAGCGCGCGTTCTGATGATGTCGACCAACAACGTTCTGTCGCCTGCAAACGGCGCGCCGATCATTGTTCCGTCGCAGGATATGATCCTGGGTCTCTACTATGTGACCCTGGAACGCGAAGGCATGCCGGGCGAAGGCAAGGTGTTCGGTTCTATCGACGAAGTTCAGCACGCGCTGGATTCCGGCGAAGTGCACCTGCACACCAAGATCACTGCGCGGATCATGCAGATCGACGAAGAAGGCAACGAAGTTCAGCAGCGTTTCGAGACCACTCCGGGGCGTTTGCGTCTGGGTGCCTTGCTGCCGATGAACAACAAAGCGCCGTTCGAACTGGTCAACCGTCTGCTGCGGAAAAAAGAAGTGCAGCAGGTGATCGACACCGTCTACCGTTACTGCGGTCAGAAAGAGTCGGTTATCTTCTGTGACCAGATCATGTCGATGGGCTTCAAAGAGGCGTTCAAGGCCGGTATCTCGTTCGGTAAGGACGACATGGTCATTCCCGATGACAAGTGGGGCATCGTTGATGAAACCCGCAGTCAGGTGAAGGACTTTGAACAGCAGTACATGGACGGCCTGATCACTCAGGGCGAAAAGTACAACAAAGTTGTTGATGCCTGGTCGAAGTGTAACGACCGCGTGACCGATGCGATGATGAGCACGATCTCATCCTCGGATCGGGCAGAGGATGGATCCGAGCAGGAACCGAACTCGGTCTACATGATGGCCCACTCTGGTGCGCGTGGCTCGGTCACGCAGATGAAGCAGCTGGGCGGGATGCGTGGCCTGATGGCCAAGCCGAACGGCGACATCATCGAAACGCCGATCATCTCGAACTTCAAGGAAGGTCTGACCGTTCTTGAATACTTCAACTCGACTCACGGCGCCCGTAAGGGTCTGTCGGATACGGCTCTGAAGACGGCAAACTCGGGTTACCTGACCCGTCGTCTGGTGGACGTCGCGCAGGACTGCATCGTTCGTGAGATCGACTGCGGCACCGAACGTGCGATCACTGCCGAGGCTGCGGTCAATGATGGTGAGGTTGTTTCCTCGCTGGCTGAACGTGTGCTGGGCCGTGTCTCTGCCGACGATGTTCTGCGTCCAGGTACGGACGAGGTTCTGGTTGCTGCCGGTCAATTGATCGACGAACGTATGGCCGACATCATCGACGAGGCCGCTGTTGCGTCGATGCGCATCCGCTCGCCTCTGACCTGTGAATCGGAAGAAGGCGTTTGTGCCACCTGCTACGGTCGTGACCTTGCGCGCGGCACCCGGGTCAATACCGGCGAAGCGGTCGGCATCATCGCCGCCCAGTCCATCGGTGAACCCGGTACACAGCTGACGATGCGGACCTTCCACATCGGCGGTGTTGCCCAAGGTGGTCAGCAGTCCTTCCAGGAAGCCAGCCAAGACGGCGTCGTTTCGTTCGAGAACCCGCAGGTTCTGGCCAATTCCGCAGGTGAAATCCTGGTCATAGGTCGCAACATGAAGCTGGTGATCAAAGACGAACACGGCGAGGAACGTGCCAGCCACAAGCTGGGCTACGGCTCCAAGCTGTTCGTCAAGGACGGCGCCAAGGTTGCCCGTGGCGACAAGCTGTACGAATGGGATCCCTACACCCTGCCGATCATCGCCGAGAAAGCCGGTACTGCGAAATACGTCGACCTGGTTTCGGGCATTGCTGTTCGTGATGAGACCGACGACGCGACCGGTATGACCCAGAAGATCGTGATCGACTGGCGCGCCGCCCCCAAAGGCAGCGACCTCAAGCCTGAGATCATTCTGGTCGGTGAAGATGGCGAGCCGGTCCGCAATGACGCGGGCAACCCGGTTCACTATCCGATGTCGGTGGATGCGATTCTGTCGATCGAAGACGGTCAGCAGGTCGAAGCCGGTGAAGTTGTTGCGCGTATCCCGCGCGAAGGTGCCAAGACCAAGGACATCACCGGTGGTCTGCCGCGTGTGGCCGAACTGTTCGAAGCCCGTCGTCCGAAAGATCACGCGATCATCGCAGAAGCCGATGGTTACGTGCGCTTTGGCCGCGACTACAAGAACAAGCGTCGCATCAGCATCGAGCCGGCGGACGAGTCGATGGAAACGATCGAGTATATGGTGCCCAAGGGCAAACATATCCCGGTTGCAGAAGGCGACTTTATCCAGAAGGGTGAATACCTGATGGACGGCAACCCGGCTCCGCATGACATCCTGTCCATCATGGGTGTCGAAGCGCTGGCGGATTACATGATCGACGAGGTGCAGGATGTTTATCGTCTGCAGGGCGTGAAGATCAACGACAAGCACATCGAGGTTATCGTGCGCCAAATGCTGCAGAAGTGGG
>CAXXPZ010000080.1:0-17117 GCA_963422555.2 uncultured Ruegeria sp. | reverse complement strand
AGCCAGAGCCGGATCTACGAAAACCAGCTGGGCCGGTCGCAGGCCTTCACCAGCTGGCTGTACGGCCAGATGGTCGAAGTGTTTGGCGATTTCGGAATTGCCGATGCAGACGCGTTTTATGCCACGGTCAACCGGGTCCATAACGGTTACATCCGGACCGAAGCCGACGAGGTGCAATATAACCTGCACATCATGCTGCGTTTTGACCTTGAGCGCGCCTTGATGGCGGGCGACCTGCAGGTCAGCGAACTGGAAGCGGCCTGGAACGACCGGTTCAAGGCCGATTTCGGATATGCGGTCGACAAACCCTCGAACGGATGCCTGCAGGATGTGCACTGGTCGGTCGGGCTGTTTGGCTACTTCCCGACCTATTCGCTGGGCAATGTCTATGCCGGTTGCCTGTATCAAACTCTGCGTGGCGCTGTCCCGGATCTTGACGCGCAATTGGCAAAGGGAGATACATCCGGCGCAACTGGATGGCTGCGCGAAAACCTGCAACGCCATGGCGGCCTGTATGCCCCGCGCGAAACCATCCGGCGGGCCAGCGGCCAGGAACCAGGCCCCGAGCCATTGCTTCGGTATTTGGAAACCAAGTTTGGGGAGCTTTACGGGCTGTGAGCCCATTGCTTCCTAGATCGTGCACCTAGTCCGAGGACATTGGGGCGGGCATGACACACTCGCCGGGTGGCCAGACAAGATGCTCGATTGGTTCAAGAACCTGAAATCAGAACGTTAATCCGCAGGTACTGATCTTTGGCATGACCTGAAAAAGCCCCGGGGATTGCCGCCAGCCCTTTGCAGTAAATGATGCAAATCGTGTAGCGTGATCTGCAACATTAATAATGTGCGCCTGGTGGATGTCCGCCTTGAGCCCGGAACGGACGCTCAAGTAGGAATTGCTTAATCGGGTCGCACGGGGAGGTAATTTCAAGCCCAACTGCCTTCTGAGTGTAATCTTGAAAGATGCCCCGAAAAAATATCATTTGGTCGAAATAGTGTTTCCGACTTATCCTTGAGACGACCAGAAACGCGAGGAGCAGACCATGAGTGATGCGACCAACACAATGGCAATTGTGGAAAGTACGACGTCTATAGAACTTGGGTCGCGGTTTATCCAATGGGGTCTGGGGTTGTTTATTCTTGGGTTTCTGGCTGGGTTTATTCCAATACTCCACTACATGCATGGCGCAATCGCTGGCGATGTTGGTCATGCCTTTATGAAGAACATGACACTGTGGTGGGGTTGTCCCGCGGTCCTGATGGAATATGCCTTGAAAACAGGTGGCCTCGGAATGGCCGTCATTGGTCTCTGCTATCGCGTCTTGCCTCGCGCTGATACCGCAGCGGCAATCTCTGGAAACGAAAGCAAGGCACCCATGATATGTGTTGTGGGTCTAGTTGGCGCGACAATATATGCGGCGGTAGGTTATGTCGTCTGCAACATGATCTGGCCTAACTTCTATTTTGCCCATAACGAAACGGGCAAGGATGTATGGCTTGCTGGGCAGCTTGTCGGCATAGCCGCCTTTGTCTACGGAATTTATGTCGCTTTCCGGGCGGTCACACGGGACCACGCTTCAACCGCGAACTAATTTGAATACAAGCTTCTACAATTCGCGTCTCGACCTTCTAATCTGCGTTTCGAATGGTCAACACGCGAAGACTTGGACCGTCCGTTCTGTCCGCTTCTTTGTCGTTGATTGATCTCAAACATAAAAAACTCCCGAAGGTATTTTCGGGAGCTTCTTGTTTGAGCGAGTCAATGTCCACGTGGATGCGAGGCAATCGAAAGTGAGATTAGCAACACTTTCCGTAAAGCCCCGGGGATTGCCCTACTGTATGCACACATCTTTTCCCGCACGCGGAATTAGGTTCTGAACCTTGCCGTTTTGTCATATCGGTTCTATCTCCTGTCTTGCTGTTTCAAGGGGGTAGAGATGCAAAACTCGAGTTCGCATTTTGGTGATTGTCGTTTGGATCAGGCTGAACGCTTTTTGCATGGTCGTCTTGTCGAGGTCGGTCCTCGTGGTATTTCGGTGCGTAGCGTCGGCGGCAATCGCGCAGGTGAGGTTCGCTTTGGTCGGTTTTTGAGGAACGAGAAGGTGACAGTGAAAAAGATTGTCGAAAAGGCCGGGAAGGTCACGTCCGGGCGCGTTGACGGTCTGCATGTTCTGGCGATTCAAGACACAACGAGCTTTCGTGATGATGGGTCGGGAAACTGCATTGTCGGCCATGCTACGATCGCGGTGGAGGCCGAACAGGGCACGTTGCTCGGAGCGGTTGACATGCAACTCATTGAACGCTCTGGCGGCCGCAAGAAGCCGCCCAAAAATCGACCTCTTCGTGAAAAAGAGAGCTATCGCTGGCTTGAAAGCATGCAAACTAGTGCCGCCGTTCTGAACGCGGCTGCGAATGTCACGGTTATAGCCGACCGTGAAGGGGACATCTTCGAGATGTTTGCATGCCGCCCAAAAGGCGTGGACGTCCTGGTCCGAGCGTCCCATGATCGCAATCTTTCCGATGATACAGGCAAGCTCTTTTTCAGCCTTGAGGGCACGCCGCAGCAAGAACATACGGTCGAGTTGCCCGCGCGACCCGGGCAGAAGAAGCGCACGGCCCGGATTGGCGTTCGTTTCGCTTGCGTTACCCTGCCGCACCCCAAAAACAGACCGATTGAACAAGGCGTTCCCGCCAGCACGTCCGTCTACATCGTTGAGGCGCGAGAAATCGACCCGCCAGTAGGTGTGCAGCCTGCACGTTGGCGCCTGCTGACCAGCCATCGGGTCGAAACATTCGAACAGGCACGATGGATCACTCAACTCTACCGTCGGCGCTGGGTCATTGAGCAGGTTTTCCGGACCATTAAGACCAAAGGTTTCGACATCGAAAACGTGTCTATGGAGCCCGCACCCTTCAAAACTCTTTGCGCAATGACGCTTATCGCGGGGATATCCTGCATGCAGCTCGTGCAGGACCGGGATGGCGCAGGCAAACGCCCGCTGGAGGATGTATTCGAGGCGCAGGATCAACCGGTCCTTGAGGCCGTATCCGCTTCGCTTGAAGGTAAGACCGAAAAGCAGAAAAACCCGCATCCAAAGGGGTCGCTCGCCTTTGCAGCCTGGGTGTGCGCCCGTCTCGGTGGCTGGACCGGATATTATGGGAAACCGGGCCCCGTGGTTATGTTGCGCGGTCTCTATCAATTTAGGTCAATCCAACTCGGATATGGGATCGCTGGAAATGTGTGAATCGAGTAGGGGGATTGCCGGGGCTTTCTTTTTATTATTCAGCGTGTTGCGCGCGGGGTGCAAGGAATGCCCCTGCGACAAAGCCGATGATCGTCGGGATCACCCAATAAAGACCCAGATCAAAGAACGGCAGCGATTGCAGCGCGTTCAGCAGGGCCGAGGGCAGTTCGACCCCTGCGATGCGCAGCCCATCGATCAGCGCAAACGGCGCGAGGATCACAACTGCGACCGAGAAGGCCAGCCTTGGATTTTTGATCCAGTTGATCGCCAGATTCAGGAACACGATGCCCATTGCAATCGGATAGATGAAGAACAGCACCGGGCGGCTCATCACCAGCAAGGGGCCAAGCCCGATATTCGCGACCAGCATACCCAGAATACAGCAGACGACGACCGCGCCCTTGTAGCCCAGCGACGGGAAAACCTTGGCAAAATAGAATCCACAGGCGCTCATGATGCCAACGGCGGTGGTCAGACAGGCCAGGATCACCACTACGGCCAGACAAACCACTCCGAGCCGGCCGAACATGGCCATCGCATACGGCACCACGATATCGGGTCCGCGCGAGGCGTCGGGGGCGACCACGTGGGCCGTGGCACCCAGATAGGCCAGGCCGGCATAGGTCAGCGACAGACCCACAGCGGCAATCAGCATCGCCTTGAGGGTCGAGCTTGCGATGACACTGCGATCCGTAAGACCGCAATCCGCCACCACCTTGAGGATTACAACGGCCAAAACCAGAGAACCCAGCGGGTTCATGGTCTGATAGCCTTCGTCAACGCCCCGGGCGAAGAAATCGCTTGTTGCGGCAGCTGCGAAGGTTTCGTTGGGCGGTGCGACAGGGCCCTGCGGCAACAGGATTGCACCGATGACGATGACGCCCAGCACCAGCAACAACAGCGGCGTTACCATCTTGCCGACAATATCCAGCAACTTGTGTGGGTTGATCGACATGGCCAGCGTGATCGCAAAGAACACGGCCAGAAAAATCGCCTGTGACAACGTGCTGGCCCCGCCGATCAGAGGAGCAGAGGAATCATACGCCACCACGGCGGTGCGTGGCGTCGCCACAAGTGGCCCTAGAATGATGTAGAGCAGGAAGGTAAATGGCACCGCCAACAGCTTTGGCAGGTTCTCGGTCAGCCGGTCCAACCCGCCGCCAATGCGGGCACAGGCCAGAACGACCAGAATTGGAAAACCGACTGCTGTGACCAGAAATCCGATCAGGGCAGGCCCCATTTCCGAGCCGACCGCATAGCCAAGGCGCAGCGGAAAGATCAGGTTTCCGGCGCCGAAATACATCGAGTAGGCCATGAACGCGACCGCGCCCATCTCGATTGTGGTGAGTTTTGTTTTCATGGCTTCCTCCTCGGTTGCGAAAAAACATACCGAATCCAAACAGTGTTAGATTTGACTTAGAGCAAGTCCAAGTCGACAAACAAGGTAAATTTGGACGTTGGAACAGGCCCATTTTCGCATATTTTGCCGGAAATTGCACTCAGAGGTCTGAATTCAGACAAAAAAGCCCCGGACCTGCGTTCAAAGGTCCGGGGCTTAATCTTGTGTGCTTTGGTTCGGCTACTCTTCTTCGTCGCCCTGATCTGCGATCCATGCGACGCTGACGACCACTTCACCCTTGCCGGTATTGAACACTTTCACACCGCCTGCTGAACGTGAGCGGAAGGAAATTCCTTCGACCGGCACCCGGATCGACTGCCCCTTGGACGTCGCCAGCATGATCTGGTCGTCAACTTCAACCGGGAACGAGGCCACCAGATCTCCGCCACGCATGGCTTTGTCCATGGCGGCAACACCCATGCCGCCGCGTCCGCGCACCGGGTAGTCGTGGCTGGAGCTCAGCTTGCCCGCGCCAGCGGCGGTGATCGTCAGGATCAGGTTTTCCGCCGCCGACATTTCGGCATAGCGTTCTTGTGGCAGGACGCTGTCGGCATTGCCTTCGTCCTCATCTGATTCAGCCTCATCCGTGACACCGGCCATCAGGCGGCGCATTTTCAGATAGGCGGCACGTTCATCCGATGTGGCGTTGAAATGGCGGATGACCGACATCGAAACCACCTCATCCTTGCCATTCAGACGCACACCGCGCACGCCAACCGACGAGCGGCTGTTGAACACCCGCACATCTGTTGTCGGAAAGCGGATTGCGCGGCCTGACTTGGTGACGAGCATCACATCATCATCCGAGCAGATGCGCGCATTGATCATTTTGGTGTCGGCATGGTCGTCTTCGAATTTCATCGCAATCTTGCCGTTGCGCTTGACGTTGGCGAAATCCGACAGCCGGTTGCGGCGCACGGTTCCGGCGCTGGTGGCAAAGACAATCTGCAGGTTTTCCCATTCCTCGTCGGGCACATCCACGGGCATGATCGCCGCGATGGAAACCCCGGTCGGGATCGGCAGGATGTTGACGATGGCCTTGCCCTTGCCAGTGCGTCCCGACTGCGGCAAGCGCCAGGTCTTGAGCTTGTAGACCATCCCGTCGGTGGTAAAGAACAGCAGTTGAGTATGAGTGTTGGCAACGAAGAGGTTGGTGACCACATCCTCTTCTTTGGTCTGCATCCCGGACAGGCCCTTGCCGCCCCGTTTCTGGGCGCGGAAATCTGCCAGCGGGGTCCGCTTGATATAGCCGCCTGACGTGACCGTCACGACCATATCTTCGCGTTCGATCAGGTCCTCGTCATCCATATCGCCGGACCAGTCGACGATTTCGGTGCGGCGCGGCACGGCGAATTGCTCGCGTACCTCGCGCAGTTCGTCGCCGATAATCGACATGATGCGCTCGCGCGATCCCAGAATTTCCAGGTATTCCTTGATCTTGCCCGCCAGTTCTTCCAGCTCGTCGGTGACTTCTTTCACGCCGATCTGCGTCAGGCGCTGCAACCGCAGCTCCAGAATGGCGCGGGCCTGAGTTTCGGACAGGTTATAGGTTCCGTCCTCATTCGCGGTATGGGTCGGATCATCTATCAGCGCGATATATTCCAGGATCGGCTGGGCGGGCCAGCGCCGGGTCATCAGCTTTTCGCGGGCCTCCGCTGCGTCTGCCGATTGCCGGATCGTGGTGACAATCTCGTCGATATTGGTGACGGCCACGGCCAGACCACACAGGATGTGGCTGCGTTCGCGGGCTTTGCGCAGAAGATGCGCGGTGCGACGGGCAACGACATCCTCACGGAAGTCGATGAACGATGTCAGAAACCGGCGCAGCGTCAGTTGTTCGGGCCGACCGCCATTCAGCGCCAGCATATTGCAGCCGAAATAGGTTTGCATCGGCGAGAACCGGAACAGCTGATTCAGAACCACCTCTGGCGTCGCGTCGCGTTTGAGTTCGACGACCACGCGCACACCATTACGGTCGGATTCGTCCTGCACATGGGCCACGCCTTCGATCCGCTTTTCGCGCACCGCCTCGGCGATCTTTTCGATCATCGCGGCCTTGTTCACCTGATAGGGGATTTCGTCCACGACGATGGCATAGCGGTCCTTGCGAATTTCCTCGACACGGGTCTTGGACCGGATAATGACGCTGCCGCGTCCTTCCAAATAGGCTTTGCGCGCGCCTGACCGGCCCAGCATGATGCCACCAGTCGGAAAATCGGGGCCGGGGACGTATTCGATCAGTTGCTCGGACGTCAGGTCAGGATCGTCAATCAGCGCCAGCGTGGCGTCGATCACCTCGCCCAGATTGTGCGGCGGGATGTTCGTGGCCATACCCACAGCGATACCGCCAGCACCATTGACCAGCATATTCGGGAACCGGGCGGGCAAAACCGTTGGTTCCTGATCCTTGCCGTCATAGTTGTCCTGAAAATCAACGGTATCCTTGTCGATATCGGCCAACAAAAATGCGGCGGGCTTGTCCATCCGTACTTCGGTATAGCGCATGGCCGCCGAGTTATCGCCGTCCATCGAGCCAAAGTTGCCCTGACCATCCAGCAGCGGCAATGACATCGAGAAATCCTGCGCCATCCGCACCAGCGCGTCATAGATGGCACTGTCACCATGCGGGTGGTACTTACCCATCACATCGCCAACCGGGCGCGCCGATTTGCGATAGGATTTGTCATGTGTGTTCCCCGTCTCGTGCATCGCGTAAAGGATGCGCCGATGCACCGGTTTCAGACCGTCGCGCAGATCGGGGATCGCGCGGGAAACGATGACCGACATCGCGTAATCGAGATAAGACGTGCGCATCTCGGATTCGATGGACACCGTCGGGCCGTCATACACGGGGCGCTCGGGCGGGGTTTCATCCATGTTTTCAGGAATTTCTGGCGTATCGCTCACGTAAACTGCCCGTTCTTTGTGCGGAGTCTATATCTTGTGGATGTACCTTATCAGACCCGGCACATAAGGTGCAAGCAAGCAACGGTTTCGCCTGCGAAAATCCTCGGTAACATCAGAGTAACATATTGTTAAGTAAGAATTAGGTTGTTTGCATGTTATGCTGAAGAGACCTTGCAAGAATTTGGAGGTCTGCATGGAGCAAAGCGAAACCGAGTTGATGCTTAAGGGGTACGGGCTGACAACGGCGGAATTTTTCTACCATATGCCCGACTATATTCATGTCCTGAATACGTTTGTCTGGCAGGAATACGATCTGGCGCCGGATCATCCTAAACTGTTTGATTTCATCGAATTCTGGCAGCGCGAGATCGAAGGCCCGCTGCATTCGGTGCGGTTCACGCACCGCAAGATGATCGCGCCCGGTGAATGGCGAAACATGGTGGGTGAATTTCGGGTAAACTGACCCTCAGCCCGAACATCTCGCCCCGCCAAGAACGCAAATCTTAGCGCAGTGCGGGTGATTCAAATGAACATCGGCCTCGGCCAGTGTCGTGCCCATCTCGAACTCCGGCGAATAGGGTAGCAGCGTACAGGCCAGCACCGCCGGTTTTTCCGCGCCCTTGCGTTTGACCACCATACGGGCGCTGGCACACATCACCGCGTCGGGGGATTTATCCAGAATGCCCCAGCAGGCGGTGGTAATCTCGGGAACTTCGACGGTTTCATCCATTTCAGGGAATAGAACGGTCTTGCCCGGGTCATTGGCATCGATGGCAAACCCGTACTGGGCGAAAAAGGCGGCATAACCGGCACGGCTGTCCGCGTCGGTATCGCCCCAGACCGTGCGCCCGGCAACAGCCATTTTAATACCGTTGTCGCGCAGCCACTCCATCCCGGTCACGGTTTTGGCAAAGCTGCCCTTGCCACGTTCCTCGTCATGCAGGTCGGGGCGGTAGTGATCGACCGAAATCCGCAGCGTCAGCCTGTCTCCATGATCGCGCTGCAGTTCCAGCAGACCTTCGCGCATTTTGGGGCGCATCATCGGTGCCATGGCATTGGTCAGGATCAACACTTCGTACCCGCGGACCAGCGCGGCGCGGGTCATCTCGATCATCTCGGGGTTCATGAAGGGCTCACCGCCGGTAAAGCCGATCTCGCGGATGGGCCAATTGCGGGCCTCGATCTGGTCGAGGTAATCGGTCACTTCGGCGGCCGTTATATAAACCAGCGCATCATTGGTGGGGCTGCTTGCAATATAGCAACTCACGCATTCGATATTGCACAGTGTTCCGGTGTTGAACCACAGCGTTTCAGGATGGCTCAGCGCAACCGTCGCGCGGGTTTGCCCGTCGGCTGTCACCAATTTGTTCTGAAACTTGCCGATATTGGCGGTCTGAGTGGCGGTGTCTTTCATTCCGGTATCCGGTTTTATGCAGCGGTTCGACTGATCTAATCGGTTGCTGCGCGGGGTGAAAGGCAGATACGACCGTTCTGACAGAGTTTTGATGACGCAGATTCGATAGATTTGATTGCGCTAACATTGGACATGCCGACAGGGGCAAGGTAAGGACAAGCCATGGTTTCTCGCGTCATTCCTGTCGACCCGTTCGATCTGGTCATTTTCGGTGGTACCGGCGATCTGGCACAGCGCAAGATCCTGCCGGCGCTGTTTCGTCGTTTCTGCGCGGGGCAATGGCCCGAAGATGCCCGCATTATCGCAGTTGCGCGCAGCGATCTGAATTCTGAGACCTTTCATGACATGGTGGCCGAGGGGCTGCGTGCCTCGGTGCCCACGGAAGATACGGCTGCATTGGGCGCTTTCTTTCAGCGGCTGGATTATATCCGCCTGAATGCGCATTCCGATGATGGTTGGGGTCGGTTGGAAAAGATGGTGCAGGGCGATCGCATCCGCGCGTTTTATTTCTCAGTCGGGCCAGAATTGTTCGGCCCGCTGGCCGAACGCATTCAGACCAACGGGCTGGCCAATGACAAAACGCGAATCGTGGTGGAAAAGCCGTTTGGCCATGATCTGGACAGCGCCCGCGCGCTGAACGCAACGTTGGCGACGCATTTTGATGAAAGTCAGATTTACCGGATCGATCATTATCTGGGCAAGGAAACGGTTCAGAACCTGATGGCTGTACGGTTCGGCAACATGCTGTTCGAGCCGCTGTGGAACAGTCAGTATGTCGATCATATTCAGGTCACCGTCGCTGAAACCGTCGGAATCGACGGGCGCGAAGGGTATTATGAACACGCGGGCGCCATGCGCGACATGGTGCAGAACCACCTGATGCAGCTGCTGTGCCTGATTGCGATGGAACCGCCCGCGAAATTCGACCCGGACGCGGTGCGAGACGAAAAGCTCAAGGTTATTCGCGCGCTGGATGCGGTCGAGCCGCATCATATCGTGCGTGGGCAATTCTCGGCCGGTCCGCAGGGGCCGGGGTATCGTGAGGTTGTGGGAAAACCGCGCTCGACCACGGAAAGCTATGTGGCGCTGCGCGCGCATGTCAGCAACTGGCGGTGGGCGGGCACGCCGTTTTATCTGCGCACTGGCAAGCGGCTGGTGGCGCGGTCATCGGTCATCAACGTGATGTTCAAGGACGCGCCGCATTCGATTTTCGGCGAAGATGCGGGCCGCCACGCCAATGTTCTGTCGATCCGGCTGCAACCGAACGAAGGCATCACGCTCAAGGTGACGATCAAGGAACCCGGGCAGGGTGGAATGCGATTGGTGGATGTGCCTTTGGACATGAGCTTTGCCGAAGCGCTGGGTCCGGAAAATCAGGATCCGCCGGGCGCCTATGAACGGCTGATCATGGATGTGATCCGGGGCAATCAGACCTTGTTCATGCGCGGCGATGAAGTTGAGGCCGCATGGGCCTGGACCGATCCGATCATCGCCGGGTGGCAGGCACGGGGCGATGTGCCCAAACCATATGACAGCGGCAGCACAGGACCGGGCGACGCCGAGCTGCTGATGAAACGGGACGGTCGCCGCTGGCAAGGAATAAAGCCATGAAATTTCAGGAATATGCCGACCGGGACATGCTGGCCATCGATGTCGCGAACGCGCTGGCCGGGGATATCGAATCCGCCTTGCTGCATGATGAAAAGGTTGCACTGGCTGTGCCCGGTGGCACCACGCCGGGCCCGGTATTTGATGGGTTGTGCGCCGCCGATCTGGAATGGGACCGGGTGCGAGTGTTGCCAACGGACGAACGCTGCGTGGCCCGCGACGATCACCGCTCGAACGAAAAACTGATCCGAGAACGGCTGCTGACCAACCGGGCCTCGGTCGCGGAATATGTGCCGCTTTACGTGCCGGATCGAAACCCCGAGGACGCGCTGGCCGAGATCGAAACGCTGATCACGCCGGTTCTGCCGCTGTCCGTACTGGTGCTGGGCATGGGGGAAGATATGCACACTGCCTCGTTGTTTCCCGGCATGGCGGGGCTTGAGGCCGCACTGGACAGCCACGCGCCGAAATTGGCCGTGGCCCGGACCGAGGTGCAGCCGGAACCGCGTATCACCCTGACGGCACCAGTGCTGGATGGGGCCTTGTCAAAGCATCTAATTATCTTTGGTGCCGCTAAACGTGATGCATTGGACCGTGCCTTGGGTCTGCCACCGGAAGAAGCACCCATCGCCGCTGTTCTCAGCGGCATGACCGTACATTGGGCGGAATAAGAAATATGCAACTAAAAGCTCTGAAATCTCTGGCGGTGTCTCATGCAGATCGCCGCATTCTGGACCTGTTCGAAATCGATCCCGACCGGGCGCAACGTTTCAGCGCTTCGACCGGGGATATGGTGTTTGATTATTCCAAGACCGGAATTGACGATGACATCCGTGGAGGCCTGATCCGCTTATGTGACGAAGCCAACCTAGCCGAACGCCGCGCAGCGATGTTTTCCGGGCAAAAGATCAACGAAACCGAAGACCGCGCGGTTCTGCACACTGCCTTGCGCAATCTGGACAGAGAACCTGTAGAAGTCGACGGGCAGGACGTGATGCCGGATGTGCTTGAGACGCTTCAGCGGATGCGCGTCTTTGCCGAAGAAGTTCGTGGTGGCGCAGCACAAGGGGCAGGAGGCAGTTTTACCGATGTGGTCAATATCGGCATCGGCGGGTCCGATCTGGGTCCGGTGATGGCGACGCATGCGCTGGCACCCTACCATGACGGGCCACGTGTGCACTATGTCTCGAACGTGGATGGCGCCCATATCGCTGATACGTTGCGCGCGTTGGACCCAACGCGGACGCTGATCATTGTTGCATCGAAAACCTTCACGACGATCGAAACCATGACCAATGCGCGTACAGCGCGGGCGTGGATGGTGGATGGTGGTGGGGACCCGGCGCGGCAGTTCGCGGCGGTGTCCAGCGCATTGGACCAGACCGAGCGATTTGGCATTCCGTCGGCGCGGGTGTTTGGTTTTGCCGATTGGGTCGGCGGGCGGTATTCGGTCTGGGGGCCGGTTGGTCTGCCGGTGATGATCGCGGTGGGGTCGAACGCATTTGACGCGTTTCTGCGCGGCGGGCAGGCGATGGACCTGCATTTCCAGTCGGCGGAATGGGCCGAGAACATGCCGGTGATGCTGGCCCTGGTTGGGGTCTGGCACCGTCAGGTTCTGGGGCATGCCAGCTGTGCGGTTCTGCCTTACGACCAGCGCCTGTTGCGCCTGCCAGCCTATTTCCAGCAGCTTGAAATGGAGTCCAACGGGAAATCTGTGGCAATGGATGGTAGTGCGCTGACCGTGCCGTCGGGTCCCGTTGTCTGGGGTGAACCCGGCACCAACGGACAACACGCGTTCTACCAGCTGATCCATCAGGGCACCGACACGATCCCGTGTGAGTTCATGGTCGCAGCCGAGGGGCACGAGCCGGAACTGGCCCATCACCACCGGCTGTTGCTGGCCAACTGCCTTGCTCAGTCCGAAGCCCTGATGCGCGGGCGATCTCTGGATGAAGCCCGCGCGCGGATGGCGGACAAAGGGTTGCAGGGCGCTGAGTTGGAACGCCAGGCACCGCATCGGGTGTTTTCGGGCAATCGACCATCGACGACCCTGATTTATCCGAAACTCACGCCTTATGTTCTGGGGCAGATCATTGCCCTTTACGAACACCGTGTCTTTGTCGAAGGCGTCCTGCTGGGAATCAACTCGTTTGATCAGTGGGGAGTTGAGCTGGGCAAGGAACTGGCGACCTCGCTGGGGCCGGTCGTCGATGGCGAGGTTAGTGCGGACGGCAAAGACGGCTCAACCGCCGCTCTGGTCGCATATGCGTTGCGGCACCAAAGCTGATTGCGCGGCGCCAAGGTTGCCAGCCGTTGCGGCATGGCGAATTCTCTATTGTCAGACAATTAAAACATTGGCAGGCTCAGTGCCAATGAAACACCTGTATGATGCGTCCCAAGGTCGGGGGACGGCACGCAGGTGACAGACATGGCGCAGGTCGAAATCGCCAAAGCGCCGACAACGGGAGGATGTCCATGCTGGGACAGATGATGACGCAGCCGCTGCTGATTTCGTCACTGATTGATCACGCCGAGCGCTATCACGGCCAGACCGAAATCTATTCGGTCGAGGCTGGCGGCGCGGTGACGCAGACCAACTGGGCAGGGATTTCGCAAAACGCCCGGCGGTTAGGGTCGGCCCTAACTGCACTGGGGCTGCAGCCGCAGGATCGCATCGCAACACTGGCATGGAACAATCGACGACATCTTGAGATCTATTATGGTGTCTCGGGGGCCGGTTTTGTCTGCCACACGATCAATCCACGCCTGTTTCCCGAACAACTGACCTATATCATCAACCACGCGCAGGACCGGGTGCTGTTCTTTGACGCAACCTTTCTGCCGCTGGTCGCAGCGCTGCAGGAACATCTGACCGAAGTTCAGCATTTCGTATTGATGGGGCCAAGGGATGACGCGGCGCTTTCTCAGGTGCCGGGCGTCAAGTTCTATGACGAACTGATCGGTTCCGGTGATCCGGGTTTCGAATGGCCCGCACTTGATGAAAATACGGCGTCGAGCCTGTGCTATACCTCGGGCACAACAGGCAACCCAAAAGGGGTGCTGTATTCGCACCGCTCAACTGTTCTGCACAGCTTTGCATCGAACACGCGCGACGTGATCGGATATTCGGCCATGGATACGGTCATGCCGGTGGTGCCTATGTTCCACGTCAACGCCTGGGGGTCGCCCTATGCCTGTGCGATGTCGGGCTCGCGGATGGCCCTTCCGGGCCCTGACCTGCATGGCGAGGCGCTGGTTAACCTGATTGACACCTATGGGGTGACGCTGGCGATGGGCGTTCCGACGATCTGGCAAGGGCTGTTGGCGCATGCGGCGAAATCGGGGTCGAAACTGACCAGTCTTGAACGCACGGTAATCGGCGGCGCTGCGTGCCCGCCATCGATGATCGAAACCTTCCGCGAAACCTATGGCGTCGATACCGTCCATGCCTGGGGCATGAGCGAGATGAGCCCCTTGGGAACGGCGAATTATCCGTTGGCCAAACATTTCAACCTGTCTTTGGAAGAACGCCACAGGCTGCGCGAAAATCAGGGGCGTCCGCCATTTGGTGTCGAGCTGAAGATTGTGGATGACGACGGTAACGACCTGCCGCATGACGGCGAAACCCAGGGTGACCTTATGGTGCGGGGGCATTGGGTTCTGGACAGCTATTTCCAACAGCAGGATCAGGACTTGCTAGCCGATGGATGGTTCGCCACAGGCGACGTGGCCACATTGAACCCCGACGGCTACATGACGATCCGGGACCGGTCCAAGGACATCATCAAATCGGGCGGTGAATGGATCAGTTCGGTCGAGCTGGAAAACATTGCCGTCGCCCATCCCAAACTGGCCACGGCCGCCGTGATTGGCGTGCCGCACCCAAAATGGGATGAAAGACCGCTATTGGTTGCGGTCAAAGCCGACGGAGAGGAGCCCAGCGAAAGGGAATTGCTGGATTTCTTCGACGGCAAGATCGCCAAGTGGCAAGTGCCGGACAAGGTTGTTTTTGTGGATGCGCTGCCCCTGAACGCGACAGGCAAGGTCCTGAAACGAAATCTGCGCGCAGATTTTGAGGGTGCTTTGACCGGGTGAATTTGGAAAATGGCTCCGGCGGTAGGGATCGAACCTACGACCAATTGATTAACAGTCAACTGCTCTACCGCTGAGCTACGCCGGAACTGAGGCGCGTATAACAACCCGGATTCTGGTCGTCCAGAGGGGAAGCGCCTCGCGCGTAAAAAAATCTGCAGTTCACGTCAGCCTGCGAAATTCGGCGGTGACAGATAGTTCGGGTTCCGGTGCGACACGGGATCTTCCGGTCAGATCAACCAAATGCGCAAACACGTTGCGTTCGGCTGCTGGCAACAAAGTTTCGGGCGTGTCGACATAAATCTGGCGCGTCAGGTTCCGAACGTTGGATTTGCCATCTGCCAGTGCCGAAAGAATCTGATCCTCGCGCCCAAGGCGATGTTCTATCAGCCAATCCAGACGGGCGGCAGGTTCTGTCACCGGGGCGCCGTGCTCGGGGTGAAACACCGACCAGTTGCGCGCGCGCAGCCGATGGCAGGCCGCCATGAAGTCGGTCAGATCACCGTCCGGAGGTGAGACCAGAGAGCTGGCCCAGCCCATCACGTGATCAGCGGTAAAACACACATCCCCCAATGCCAAGGCGATGTGGTTGCCCAGATGGCCCGGCGTATGGATCACCTCGAGCGTCCAGCCGTCACCCTCGATGTGTTCGCCGTCGGACAGTTCGGTATCCGGACTGAAACCTGTGTCGATGCCTTCGCCACCTCCGGCCAGACCCTGTTGGGCCAGACGGGTCATGACCGCGCTGCGCCCGGCCTCCGGTCCGCCAAAAGCCAGAATCGGTGCGCCTGTCTGCCGGGACAGCGGCGCGGCCAGAGGCGAATGGTCCAGATGACTGTGCGTAACCAGAATATGGCTGACGCGCTGACCGGGTCCAAGAGCGCCCAGAATCGCCTGCAGATGGGGCTCGCTTAAAGGACCAGGATCAATCACCGCAATCTCGCGATCGCCGATCAGATAGGTATTGGTGCCGCGATAGGTCATCGGAGACGGATTTGGCGCCAGAATACGCCGTATGCCCGGTGCCAGTACGATAGTTTCACCCGGTCGGGCGTTGAAATCGTCGGGAGCCTGCATTCTGACCTCTTTCTCTTACCCAAGCGGCCCGCTAGGTTTAGCGCATGTCTTCGCACTGGCTCAAACCCTATATGCCGCGCAGCCTCTATGCCCGGGCGGCCCTGATCCTGGTTGTGCCCGTGATCGTGGTGCTTCTGGTGGTCTCGATTGCGTTCATGCAAAAGCACCTTGAAGATGTGACCGCCCAGATGACCCGAAACGCGGTGCGCGAGGTGAATCTGGTGACGGATGTCATGCAAGGGGCCGAGACGCAGCAGCAGGCCCTGGCCACCGCACGTCCGGATATCGAGGCCTTGCAGATGACCGCCAGATATCTGGCCCCGAGCGAAGAACCAGAGGTCGGAAGACGCCGCTGGTACGATTTCATCGCACCGCAGCTGGTCAATGAGCTACAGGATCTGCTGCCCGATTTCATCGCTATTGCCTTGCCCAGAGGGCAACCCGTGCGCCTGTATTTGGCTACCGATCTCGGCACGTTGGAACTGGCATTTGAACGGCGGCGGCTATCACCGGTCGCGCCTCATCAGTTGATCGTCACGATGGTGTTCTTTGCCGTTTTGATGACCTCGATTTCCTTTCTCTACATGCGCAACCAGCTGCGCCCGATCACACGCCTGGCCGAGGCTGCTCAGGCCTTTGGTCGCGGGCGCGTTATGCCATATTCACCCAGTGGCGCGATCGAAGTTCGCGCGGCGGGCAGTGCCTTTGTTGACATGCGCACCCGCCTGGAACGGCAGATGGAACAGCGCACCCTGATGCTGTCCGGGGTCAGTCACGATTTACGCACGCCGCTGACACGGCTCAAACTCGGGCTGTCGTTGTTGCCCGAGGACGAAGCTGGGCCTCTGTTGAAAGATGTCGATGAAATGCAGTCGTTGCTGGACGCGTTTCTGGAATTTTCACGTGGCACTGCAGAAGGGGCACCCGAGACCGTAGACCCGGCGGTCTGGCTGCGCCAGATCACCGACGATTCGCTTCGGGCAGGACATAATGTCGAACTGGTGTCGGTCGAAGGGCAGGGCACGGCCCCATTGCGGCCCACGGCGATGCGCCGCGCAGTAGAAAACCTGATTGGAAATGCCGTCAGATATGGCACGCGCGCTGAGGTCAGTCTGAAACTGACACCCAAATCCCTGCGTATCCGGGTTGAGGATGACGGCCCGGGCATCCCGATCGATCAGCGAACCGAAGCGGTGAAACCCTTTTCGCGGCTGGACCCGGCCCGCAACCAGAATCGCGGCAGCGGTGTAGGTTTGGGATTGGCAATCGTCGCCGACATCGCCCGCGCCCACGGAGGCGCATTGCGATTGGGCAAGAGCGAAAGTCTGGGCGGCTTGTGCGCCGATATCGTCATCGGCAGATAGCCTGTGAAAAC
>CAXXPZ010000079.1:0-14400 GCA_963422555.2 uncultured Ruegeria sp. | reverse complement strand
TCTCTTCCTTCGGGACCAGGTGGCGGACGAGAGTCTGAAAAAACGTCTCATCGGGAATCCAGGTTGTCGAGAAAAAGCGGATCACGTCGCGGCGCTGCTGCAGAAAATCCAGGATCATCTCGACCGTTCGGCGACGCAGGCACCACCACTGACTGCCGATCATCACTTGTATGTCATGTGGGATGTCCCGGGTCAGGCCCAGTTTCTTCTGCGCCTCATAGCTGGCATAGAACAATTTGGCCTGCGCGCGTTCGTTGAAATAATGCCGATAGATCAACCGGTCTTCTTTCATGCCGGTCTTGATCCAGTTGCTGTCAAAGAAATCGTAACTCTCGACAAAGTCCACATCATTGTCATCCAGAAAACGATGGGCATACTCAGCGGTCTTGATCGCCATGCAGTCGCCTGACAGCATGTAAAAATGGGTGGCGCGCGGAAACGCCTCGGTCGCGGCCTGCAGCGCGTATAACGTGGCCTGAACCAGCGACCATTCACCCCAACCGCATCTGATCCGCCTGGTTGCGAAGGTCACGTTTGGATTGTCACCAAGGGCCGCCTGCAGCCGCGCATAGTCCGTCTGCCCGGACCGCGCGTCGAAATGGATGGCCATGCAATCCCCGGCAGCCGTCAGTTGTTCGGCCTGCGCGATGATGGCCTCGGGGTCCTTGTGGCACAAAAGGATAAAGGCAATCTTTGACATAAGTTGTCCGGAATTCCCATTTCTGCCCATTTGCAACCGTGATACTGAGGATGAGCGATTGAATAAACAGAATATTTTTGGTAACTGCCCAGGTGGTCTGACTGCGACGATTTGAATCGGGCCATGCGGGTTATTTTTGTTTCTTGGTTAGCGTTTCTGTGACTCGATAGGCGTATGGATACTGCTCACCTGACCCGCAGCTGGCTTGCGACCTTCTCAAAGTCAAATCTGATTGATCTGGTCATTGTTCTGGCGGAGCAGAACGCGGCCTTGCGCACCAAGATCGAGAGGCTTGAAGAGCAGATCGCGGATATCACCGAACAAAACGCCCAACTTTTCAAGCAAAACGTAGATCTGGAGAAGGCCAACAAAACCCTCGCACAGCGCGTAGAGGACCTGGAGCGCCGCCTTGGGCTTAACAGCTCAAACAGCGGCAAGCCTCCCTCAAGCGATGGGCTGTCGAAGCCTGCGCGCAAGAAGCGAACCAGAAGTTTGCGCGGGTCCTGCGGGCGCAAGTCCGGAGGTCAGCCCGGCCATCCCGGCAAGACGCTGCGCCAGACCTCGACGCCGGAGCAGATCATCGATCACTACCCACACATCTGTCCGGACTGTAAGCACAGGCTGTCTGGCGTTGTTTGCGACCGGTATGTGAGGCGACAGGTCTTTGACCTGCCACCCCCACCGCCGCTTATTGTCACTGAGCACAGGGCGCGTGTCTGCGTCTGCCCGGCCTGTGGCACCCGGGTGCAGGCCACGTTTCCCGCAGGGGTGAACGCCCCGGTGCAGTATGGCGACAACCTTGCCGCCATGGCGAGCTATCTTCAAACCCGGCACTGCATCCCTGACAACCGCCTGGCGCAGATATTTTCCGACCTTCACGGGGTCGACATTTCCGCAGCAACGCTGGCGTCGCTCGTCGCCAGAACCGCGGCTGTAATGCGGCCCGTTGTCAACAGGATTCAAGCGTTGTTGTGCGGCCCAGACGTTGCGGTGAAGCACATGGATGAGACCGGCCTGCGCATCAACGGCAAGACCCGGTGGCTCCACATCCTGTGCTCACCAGACTTGAGCCATTTCCGGATTGGCCGTAGCAGAGGCGATGTGACGCAGGAGGTGACCGGAAGTGTCGTTCACGACAACTGGGCGTCCTACAGAAAGATCCCCGGAGTGCGTCACGCCTTATGCAACGCCCATCACCTTCGGGAATTGCAGGCTTTGATCGACATTGAGAAAGAGCCATGGGCCACGGAGATGCGCTCCATTCTGCTGGACGCCAAAACAGCCGCAGACAGGGCGCGAGACCGGAATTCCCGCGCGGTGGTGCCCGCCCGGATTGCTGCCATCGAACGCCGATATGACGCATGTTGCCAGACGGCCATCCGGATGCACGAGGCGCTTCCCCCGCTGGTCCCGGACAAGGTCGGCAAAACGCGGCGAGGCAAACCAAAGCGCAGGATCGGACATAATCTCGCGCTGCGGATGCAAACCCGCAAAGAAGAGGTTCTGCTCTTCCTCAACGACCTGAGTGTGCCGTTTACAAACAATGAAGCCGAAAGGGACCTTCGCATGACCAAGGTCCGTCAAAAAGTGTCGGGATGCTTCCGAACTCACGTCGGCGCAGAAAACTTCTGCACGCTTCGAACCGTCATTGAGACGGCGCGCAAGCAGGGGTGGAGCATACTCGAAACCTTGAGAACTCTCCCCGATCAACTCATCCTGAACCTCAAACCATGCTGACCAATTCCGGGCTTGTCAGGTCGTTGTAGTTGGAGAGTTACTCTGACTACAGTTGACCGCCGCGCGGAGGCTGGCTGCAATGCTAGTGGCCTCTGGCACAGCGTCTGCCACTTCAAGTAAGCGCTTGATTGCAGAGATGTCGTTCGCATATTGCTGTCTTCGTCTGGTGTAGCTATCGCGGGTCTTGGTGCAGATGAGCGTATAAGGACTACCCTTGCGTTCAGTTTCACAACTCAAATCCGCACCCGCTCTTTCGATCACGGACCGCAGATGCGACCGCAACTCCCTTCTCACTGGAATTCGATGTGTGGTTGTAACCGGATCTGCACAAAATCGAACAAGTTCGGCACAGTATTCGCACCCGCACCCCAAGTCATTTGAGCTAACGACCCAATCGGTCGGTTCAGGAGGTGTGGTACGACTGCGAGCCAGCAGGACGTTGGCCGAGTGCCGCCAAAACCGCGCGAATGCCTCACTTTCTGATGCCTGCGCGTGAAACGACGTGCCCAATTTTGCCAGAACGGGTGGCAAGGTGCGATCAGGCGGCACGATGTCGGGCGCGTTGACAAGATTGCCAACCACCCCAGCAAGGCTGCTTTCCAAATCAAAACTCCAGGCCAACTGAAAAATTTCCCGGAGCGTGCGTTCAGGCAAAGGCGTGGCAGACTGTCGACGCGACCCGTACCAAAATGGCTCTGCGTTTTTTGGCCGGTGTACGTTGAGCGCGACCGGTATCTCCGAACAAAGGTGCTTGATAAGATCTTTCAGTGCATTCCGCGTCATGACTTTCTGCCCCTGATCACTTGCCTCACTCAGGCCCATGACCAGATTTATGACAGCTTCTGGCTGCTCTGTGCATTGTGCGCTAACAAGGCCAAGAAGCCGCTTCAGCATGTCTTTTTCAGCCAATTCCGATGTTGCTTCAATCAGTGCGGCTTTGAGACCCGGTCCGTAATACGGTATCACAACCCGATCGAGAAATAATTCCGTTGCTTTCCGACTTCCGATACGACAAAGCCGTGACAGCATTACTGCGCCGCTCTCTTGCCACTCATCCCGGTCCGAGTAATGCAAGACTTGGGGCGCTGGCCAAGCTTCAGCAATTTCAGCCGCAATGGTGTCAAGCGACAAATCATTCCCGTCAGAGGTCGCAGCGCGTTGCTCAGACTGTACAAAAAGGACGGAAAGCGCCTTGGCACCGGCTTGGGCAAGAACACGAGGGCCTTCTTTAGCAGGCCAAAGAACAAAGGCCGCGCTTCGATAGTGTCGCTCAACTGTGGCCCCCTCATTGCCGCTCGCCTCCGTCAAGCGATTCACGTCAGGTTCCCAATTTGTGATCCGTTCTGGTGGCATCAATTCGTTTTGCGCCAACGCCAGTTGGCCATAAGCGCTCGCGCCCAAATCGGGATGCACCCAATCATCAAGCTCACATCTCCGCTCAATGATATCATAGAGTTCGTATTCGTCCGCGCCGATGTCTTCGATTTCCCAGACATAGTCCCGCCCAAGGTAGGCAGCGGCGGCATATTCATCAACATGCACGATGGCCGCGTGGAGGGAACAGTCAGCCTGTGCCGCAGCTGCAATCAAAGCACGCCCAACCGTTGCATCCGTGTTTTTTAGGGTTTCAAACGACAGGCCTGCGATGCTGTAATCATGCTCGAGAAGCCAGACAAGTTTTTCAGGCGCGTCCGACGTTGCGAAGCAGTTTTTGATCTCCTTCGCAATCTGACCCATAAGATCTGCATAGTTCGGTGCCGAGGTGGCCACATTTTGACCCGGAGTGAGAACCAAATTGTAAACCAGACAGGCGCGATGACCTTCTGTCACAGGCCTAATTTCATGTTCGCAATCAGCATAAAAGGCCGCAAAAACCAGTTCGGAAGGATCGTTGCTACACATTTCGACAATCGTCTCTCGACCGCGATGGCGGATGATCAGTTCGCCCCCTTTCCCTGCAACCGGTAGTGAAACGACCAAGGTCGCCACCATGCCGGTAACCTTCTCGGTATCACGGTGCGGCGCAAAAAAACCGCCTTCCTCGTAAACGAGGATTTTGTAAAGTTCCGCGTCGACAGCTTCCGGCGGGTAGCCGAGGCCTTCGGCCGCACGGTTGAGGATGCGATTGAATGTTTCGCCCCAGGTTTCTCCTCCTACGCTGATTTGATCTGGCGAAACCTGCCAACAGTCACGAACGGACCTGTCCAAAATTGTTTCTGCGCCGCGTCCATATGGTGCGCGTTCACCAAGTGTGATCAAGTCCTGTAATTGTGCCGGTTGGAGAGGGAATGCGAGGAGGCCTGTCGTGTGGTTCCAGATGCGAGGCATTGGGGTAGGAAACCGCCCATACACACAATAGTCGCCCGGTCGGTCGATCATCGAGATCAGTTCGGAAAGGGCTGACAGCCGCTCATCGAAAGTAAAGTAACCGCCGTCCACATCACTGGCATAATAGCTCATTGATCGCTGACCCCCAAATTGTCATCTCAGGTTTCTATGCAATCTGTTACCCCAAACTTCTGAAATTCGGCAATGCGCCTTTCCGACATTTCAGGACGATCCCACGATGATTTTGGTTGATTCTTGCCGATGCAGCGCTCGACCACCTCGTCCGCAAAGAATGTCATATTGAATTCAGTCAGAGGGGTAGCTGGGTAGTTACTATTTTTGGTTCTTTGATTTCAAAAGCTGGACTGTCGTCATGTGACCCGACCAGCAAAGGAGGCACCGCAGATGGGTTTTCCCGGAACATGGATGACCGAAAGCCAAAGCATGGTGTACCGTGTTGTGCCGAAATGCGCCTGCTCGACCATTGGTCAGATCATGTATTATTCGGATCATGGGGAGTTCTTTGATGGTGATATCCATGATGCGGCCGGCGGAATGCACAAATGGGCGTTTGACGACAGCAAGGACCAGATCACTCGGAATGTGCGGTCCCATGCGTCATATACGTTCACCTGTGCGCGCAACCCGTATACGCGTATCCTGAGTTCCTTTTTCGACAAGATCTGCGGCATCCAGCGTAACGGCAGACGCTATCGTGGCAATCTGGTTCCGACGCTGATCTACAATTACGGGATCGAGGTTGGTGGCGAGGACGGCAAGGGCGAGTTCGATCAGATTGCCAGCTTTCGCCGGTTCCTGCTGTTTGCGCGGGACACGATTCGCTGGCGACGGCCCATGGATCCGGACATTCACTGGTCGGCTATGTCGGGCCATGTCTCGACCCTGATCGCAAATGGCGGGCAGTACGATCACATCTTCTGGACCGAAAAATTCAACGATGGCATGCAGGATGTGCTGAGCCATCTTGAAACCGCGCATCCGGTCACATTGTCCGAGATACCGCGCTTCAACGAATCCGAAGGGCATGGCCCGAAACGCGCGCACCCGGTCGAGGATTATTTCGACGACCTGTCGATGCATCTGGTTTACGAGATCTACAAACAGGATTTCGAGCTGTTCAAATACGATTTCGAGAACCCGGCCAACAAATTGCCGATTGGCGAAATCGATATGGATGAAATTCACGCCAAACTGGGCGATTGAGGGCAAGGGACCGCTCCCGCCCATCGTCAATGTCTCTGACGAGACATCTCCTCTGGTTGGGCCCGCAAGGGGAATCGGCGCAGCTGATGGCACGCGGCGGGCGCGGGAGAGTTTTGTTATTTGGTAGGACGTCGAGAGCAATCCGGCGGGACGGATCGCTCTCATAGTATCAAAGCTGACGCACGGCGCCTTTTGCGGCGCTGGTGGCCAGTTTGGCATAAGCCTTGAGCGCCGTTGACACTTTGCGCTTGCGCGGCGCGGCAGGGATCCAGCCCTTTTCGTCCTGTTCCTCGCGTCGTGCCGCCAGATCCTCATCCGACACGGCCAGATGGATGGTGCGGTTGGGGATGTCGATCTCGATCCTGTCGCCATTTTGCACAAGACCAATCGTGCCACCTTCGGCCGCTTCGGGCGAAACATGCCCGATCGACAGGCCCGAAGTGCCGCCCGAGAACCGGCCATCGGTCAGCAGGGCGCAGGCTTTGCCCAGACCTTTGGATTTCAGATACGAGGTCGGGTACAGCATTTCCTGCATCCCCGGCCCGCCGCGCGGGCCCTCATAGCGGATGACGACAACATCGCCCTCTTTGACCTTGCCGGTCAGAATGTCGCTGACCGCCTGATCCTGGCTTTCGCAGACATAAGCGGTGCCAGTGAATTTCAGGATATTCTCATCCACACCTGCCGTTTTCACGATACAGCCGTCGCGCGCGATATTGCCGAACAGAACCGCCAGACCGCCATCCTGAGAAAACGCGTGTTCCTTGGACCTGATCACGCCGCCTTCGCGGTCGGTATCCAGTTCCTTGAACCGGTTCGACTGGCTGAACGCCTGCGTAGTACGGACGCCACCGGGGGCCGCTCTGAACAGGTCCTGCGCCTTTGGATTGTTGGCGATCTTGATGTCCCAGTTGGCAATCGCCTCACCCATGGTGGCCGAGTGCACTGTGCTGCATTCTTCATGCAGCAGTCCGGCGCGGCTAAGTTCGCCAAGGATCGAGAAGATGCCACCGGCGCGGTGGACGTCCTCCATATGCACATTCTCGGTATTGGGCGCGACCTTGCACAGGCACGGTACTTTGCGGCTGAGCTTGTCCATGTCGGACATGGTGAAATCCACTTCACCCTCATGCGCGATGGCCAGCAGGTGCAGCACCGTGTTGGTCGAGCCGCCCATGGCGATATCCAGGCTCATGGCATTCTCAAATGCATCAAAATTCGCGATCTCGCGCGGCAGAAAGCCTTTCTCGTCCAGATCGTAATGGCGCTTGGTGATCTCGACGATCCGGCGCCCGGCCTCAAGGAACAACTCTTTCCGGTCAGCATGGGTGGCCAGGGTCGAGCCGTTGCCCGGCAGCGCCAGACCCAGCGCCTCGGCCAGACAGTTCATCGAGTTGGCGGTGAACATGCCAGAACACGATCCGCAGGTGGGGCAGGCGTTTTCTTCGATATGCTGCACCTGCTCATCGGTGAACCTGTCATCGGCGGCGGCAACCATCGCGTCGACCAGATCGATCTTTTTCGCGTCCAGATCGGCGACGTCGATCTTGCCGGCCTCCATCGGTCCGCCTGACACAAAGATGGCTGGAATATTCAGGCGCATCGCGGCCATCAGCATGCCGGGCGTGATCTTGTCGCAGTTTGAGATACAGACCATCGCATCGGCGCAATGGGCGTTGACCATGTATTCGACCGAATCCGCGATCACCTCACGCGAGGGCAGGGAATACAGCATCCCGTCATGGCCCATGGCGATGCCGTCATCGACCGCGATGGTATTGAACTCTTTCGCGACACCGCCTGCTGCCTCGACCTCGCGCGCGACCATCTGGCCCAGATCCTTGAGGTGGACGTGACCGGGCACGAACTGAGTGAACGAGTTGACGATGGCGATGATCGGTTTGCCGAAATCGTCGTCGCCCATACCTGTGGCACGCCACAATCCGCGGGCACCGGCCATGTTGCGGCCATGGGTTGAGGTTCTGGATCGGTACATTGGCATGATGCTGTTTCCCTTTTGCCCTACCTGCGGTATTCGAGTGCGTATGTTATAGCGCACGTACCACATGTGCGTTATAACGTACAAGATAAATCGCAGGGCGCAGGTATGGAATCGGATGAAATCACCCTGAAGCTGAGGGATGTGCGGGCAGCGTCAGGGCTGAGCCTGTCGAAAGCTGCTGATCTGACCGGTGTCAGCAAGGCCATGCTGGGTCAGATTGAACGCGGCGAATCAAGTCCGACCATTGCCACGCTGTGGAAGATCGCCAAGGGTTTTCAACTGCCGCTAAGTGCGCTGATCGGAACCACCGCGTCGCGCGATCCCACAGATAGCAGCGTGTTTCGAACCGTGACATTTCCCGGCAGCATCAAGGTCAAGATCGTCTTTCCCTTTGACCCCGCGTTGGGGGCCGAGACCTTTCATGTCGCGCTGTCGCCGAACCAGTGCCACGATTCCCCCGCGCATGCTGCTGGCGTGACCGAAGAGGTATTTGTGCTGGACGGTCTGCTTGAGGTTCTGCGCGACGGCGAATGGGTACCGCTGCGCGCGGGCGAAGGGTTGCGGTTCGCGGCAGATCTACCGCATGGATACCGAGCGGGCGCACAGGGCGCGGCTTTTCTGAACATGCACCATTATGGGCAACCGGCGGCTTTGGCTTCGGTTGGCTGATACAGACAGGCAGGACTGACGGGACATTCAATGAACGCATTTATCGACTCTTTGACGTTGGCGGATGCCATCGGTTCCTTTGGCGCGCTGATTGTGGTGGCGGCCTATTTCGCCACGCAGGTGCGGGTACTGAATTCGGATGATCTGATTTTCCCGGTGGTCAATCTGCTGGGCTCGGTATTGATCGTCTATTCGCTGCTGCAGAACTTCAATCTGGCGTCGATGCTGATCAAAGGGTTCTGGATTCTGATCAGCCTGGTTGGGATAATCCAGTATTTCAGGCTGCGCCAAGGGGCGGAATAGACGCTTCCAGTCTTGATCACAAACCTTGCCACGTATAGGGAAACCCAAGCGTGCCCAAGGGAGGTTTTGATGCAGGACGATCCGAAAACCCTCGTTTCTACGGAATGGCTTGCCGCCCATTTGAAAGACCCGGATCTGCGGATTCTGGACGGATCCTGGTATTTGCCGCAGCAACAGAGGGATGCGAAGGCCGAATATGATGCGGGCCACATCCCCGGTGCCCGGTTCTTTGATATCGACGATATTTCCGATCACCGATCCGACCTGCCGCATATGGCGCCGCCGGTCGAAAAGTTCATGTCGCGTCTGCGGGCGATGGGCGTGGGCGATGGGCATCAGGTTGTTGTCTATGACGGGGCCGGGCTGATGTCCGCTGCGCGGGTCTGGTGGCTGTTCCGCCTGATGGGGCAGGACAACATCGCGGTGCTGGATGGTGGAATGCCCAAATGGCAGGCTGAAGGGCGCGATCTTGAAGATCTGCCGCCCGTCATCCGTGATCGCCACATGACCGTTCGTGTTCAGAACCACCTAGTACGCGACGTGACCCAGGTTTCCGCCGCAGCCAAACTGGCCGATCACGAGATCATCGATGCGCGATCCGCCGACCGCTTTGCCGGAACCGGGTCCGAGCCGCGCGAAGGCCTGCGTTCGGGTCACATACCGGGGTCGCGCAACGTGCCATTTGGTATGTTGCTGAACAAGAACGGCACGATGAAATCGCCCGAAGACTGCCGCGCCGTGTTCGAGGCCGCTGGCGTCGATCTGTCGAAACCCGCCATCACATCCTGCGGTTCGGGCGTAACGGCGGCGATTCTGAGCCTTGCGCTGGAACGCTTGGGCAAGAAAGACCACTCGCTTTATGACGGCTCCTGGGCTGAATGGGGTGCCTTCCCGACCCTGCCCGTCGCAACCGGAGAGACCTGATGTTCGAATTTCTGAAACCGCAGCCCCGCCGACAAGATCCTGGCGTTGATGCAGATGTACCGCGATGACCCGCGTGATCAAAAGATCGACCTGGGCGTCGGTGTCTACAAGAATGCCGAAGGCGTCACCCCCGTCATGCGCGCGGTCAAAGCCGCCGAGCAGCGCATCTGGGAAGACCAAGAAAGCAAGGCCTATACCGGTCTTGCCGGTGATCCCGCCTATGCGGATGCGATGATCGAGCTGATCTTGGGCACCTCGGTGCCGCGCGGCAATATCGCTGCCGTGGCAACGCCAGGCGGCACCGGTGCCTGTCGTCAGGCGTTTGAGATGATCCGCATGGCCAACCCCTCGGCCCGCGTTTTCGTGTCGAACCCGACCTGGCCGAACCACCTGTCGATCCTGAACTATCTGGGGATGGAGGCTGTTCCCTATCGTTATTTTGACGGCGAAACCCGCAGCGTTGATTTCGACGGCATGATTACGGACCTCAAGACCGCCAATGCGGGTGACGTCGTATTGCTGCATGGCTGCTGCCACAACCCGACCGGCGCCAACCTGAACATGGTGCAATGGCAAGAGGTTGTCAGCCTCATCAACGAACGCGGTCTGGTGGCGATGATCGACATTGCCTATCAGGGCTTTGGCGACGGGCTTGAGGAAGACGCACAAGCGGTCCGTCTGGTGGCCGCATCCGTCAAGGAATGCCTGATTGCAGCGTCGTGCTCCAAAAACTTCGGCGTATACCGCGAACGCACTGGTCTGTTGATGGCCGTCAGCGCGGATGCGGGTCAAACGGCGATGAACCAGGGGACCCTGGCCTTCCTGAATCGCCAGAATTATTCCTTTCCGCCCGATCATGGCGCACGCGTGGTCGCGACGATTCTGACGGATGACGCACTGCGCACCGATTGGGCCAATGAACTGGAAGAGGTCCGCCTGTCCATGCTGGACCTGCGCCAGCAATTGGCAGACGAATTGCAACGGCTGAGCGGTTCGGACCGGTTCGGCTTTATCGCCCAGCATCGCGGCATGTTCTCGCGCCTTGGCGCGGCACCGGAACTGGTCGAGAAACTGCGCGCCGATCACGGCATCTACATGGTCGGCGACAGCCGCCTGAATATCGCCGGTCTGAACGCGACTACGGTGCCGATTCTGGCCAAGGCGATTATCGACGTGGGCGTTTGAACTTACCGAGTTTGAAACAAAGAAAACCCGGGCATGATCGCCCGGGTTTTATTTTGTCATAAGGGTAAGGGTGTTCAGCCCTTCGAGAACTCCGGATAGGCTTCCATCCCCAGTTCCGCCATATCCAGACCGTTGATCTCATCCTCTTCGCTGACGCGGATGCCCATGGTGGTTTTCAGGACGGTCCATAGGACCAGCGCACCGGCAAAGGTGAACACACCATAGGCGATGATGCCCAGAAGCTGCGTACCCAGGCTGGCCTCGCCATAAAAGATCACCGCAATAGTGCCCCAGATACCGGCAAAAAGGTGAACCGGGATTGCACCGACAACGTCGTCCAGTTTGAACTTGTCCAGCATCGGCACTGCGAACACCACGATGATGCCGCCGACCGCACCGATCCACAGCGCCCCGAACAGGGTAGGGGCCAGGGGCTCGGCAGTGATCGAAACCAGACCGGCCAGCGCGCCGTTCAGCACCATGGTCAGGTCAGGCTTTTTGTACAAAAGCTGCGTCAGGATCAGCGCCGCGATTGCGCCTGATGCGGCGGCCATGTTGGTGTTGGCAAAAATGCGCGACACGTCGAATACATCGCCAACTGTGCCCATTGCCAGTTGCGAGCCACCATTGAAGCCGAACCAACCCAGCCACAGGATGAATGTCCCCAATGTGGCCAACGCCAGATTTGAACCGGGCATCGGGTGGACCTTGCCGTCCTTGTATTTGCCGATCCGCGGGCCAAGGATGATGACACCGGCCAAAGCCGCCCAGCCACCGACCGAGTGCACCACGGTTGATCCGGCGAAATCCGAGAATCCCCGTGCATCCAACCAGCCCGCGCCCCATTTCCAGGAACCAGAGATCGGGTACATGATCCCGGTCAACACAATGACGAAAATCAGGAAAGGCCACAGCTTGATCCGTTCAGCCACGGCACCGGAGACAATCGACGCGGTGGCTGCGACAAAGACCAGCTGAAAAAAGAAATCCGACCCGATCGAGGCATAATCCAGCGCAGCCGCGTCCGGGCCGACGCCAACAGGATCAAGTACGGTGGTCGAGAAGAACGGGCCCAGCCAGCCCGAAATGGTCCAGCCGTCACCGGGATACATCAGGTTGAAGCCGATCAGCCAATACATGATCGCGGCAAAGGAAAACAGCGCCACGTTCTTGATCATCTGCATGGCCACGTTTTTCGACCGCACCAGCCCGCCTTCGAGCATGGCAAAACCGGCAGCCATGAAGAACACCAGAAAGCCTGCCATCAGAAACAGCAGGGTCGTAAAGATATAGCCGACATCCTCCATTGATGAGGGCGGATCATTGGCAAAGGCAGCCGCTGGAAAAGCGATCAGCATGGCTGCTGTCGGAAGAATTCGGTTCAGTTTCATCTGGTCTCTGTCCTTTTCGGAATGGCGCGGCTTACAGCGCGCCCTCGTTGGTTTCCCCGGTTCGCACACGCAGGGCCTGCTCGACATCGAGGACGAATATCTTGCCGTCGCCGATCTTGCCGGTCTTGGCGGTGGTGGTGATGGTTTCGACAATCTGGTCGGCCATGGTTGCGGGCACCACGAGCTCCAGCTTGATCTTGGGGACGAAGTTCACGGCATATTCGGCTCCGCGATAAATCTCAGTGTGACCCGATTGCGAGCCGAAGCCCTTGATTTCGGTCACCATCATGCCGCGCACTCCCGCCTGGGTCAGTGCCTCGCGCACCTCCTCAAGCTTGAACGGCTTGATTGTCGCAATAATCAGTTTCACGTCTTTCCCCTCTGCTTTCCGGCCGGGCCGGTTTGTTTGCACCTGCAGAAAAAGAGCGGGACTGCGCGCAATAAGGAACGATTTCAGGGTCTCGACGCGGGGGAATTTCGCCGAAAGTTGCACAATTTTTGCACAAATCTGGTTGTTTGATTGATTAATAGGCAGGAGTGGGAGGGGAAATTCCGAAAATTCGGACCTCTACATAGCTGTGCCGCCAAGGTATGGTGACGCAAAAGCATAATCGGGCAGAGTTTGAGCATGACTGAGTCCAAGCGCCGCAAGACGCCACTGGTTGCGGAAAAAAGATACCCGTCGAAAGGGCGCAAGCCCACGGCGACCAAAAGGGCTGCCAAACCGGCGGGCAAAAAGTCGACGGCGCGCAAAACCACCAAGCGCAAGCCCGCGCGCCGGACCACGCGCAAACGTGGGGGCGGCAATGGGGGAGGAATTTTGCGCCGCCTGTTCCGCTGGATATTCCGCCTGATCTGGGGGCTGACCTGGCGGGTGGGCGCAATTGCCGCCCTGCTGTTGGCGCTGGCGGTTGGTGTGGTTTACTCGACGCTTCCGAACGTCGATGCCTTGCTGGACGGACGTGCGCGCGGATCGGTGACCCTGCTGGATCGCGATGGCAAGGTCTTTGCCTGGCGCGGGGATCAGTTCGGCGGAGTGATCACCGCAGATACCGTGTCGCCCCATTTGAAAAACGCCGTAGTCGCGACCGAGGACAAGCGTTTTTATCGCCATTTCGGCGTCAGCCCACGCGGTGTTGCCAGCGCCGTACGCATCAACCTGAGCGAGGGCCGGGGCCCGTTGTCCGGCCATGGCGGATCGACTATCACGCAGCAGACCGCAAAACTGTTGTGTCTGGGCGTGCCTTATGTGCCCGAAGATTGGGAGTCCGAGGCCGCGTATGAGTCCGACTGCCGACGGGGGTCGCTGTGGCGCAAGGGCAAAGAGGCGATCTATGCGATTGCGATGGAGGTCAAATACTCCAAAGATGAAGTCCTGACCATTTATCTGAACCGCGCCTTTCTGGGCACTGGTGCGCGCGGGTTCGAGGCCGCGAGCCAGCGCTACTTTGGCATCTCGGCCGCCGAGGTGAGCCCCGCCGAGGCCGCAATGTTGGCCGGACTGCTGGTTGCCCCGACACGGTATGCGCCGACCAACAGCCTGAAGCGCTCGCAAGACCGGGCGCGGCTGGTGGTTGGTCTGATGGAGGCACAGGGCTATCTGACGACCGCCCAGGCCAGCGAGGCGCGCAGCAGACCGGCGCAACTGTCCGAGGCGGCGGCAGCCCCTGCAGGCGGCTATTTCGCCGATTGGGTTCATGGCCAGCGGGCCCGAGTTCTTCACCCGCAACACCACCGAGGATGTGGTGATCCGCACCACGCTGGATCAGCGCCTCCAGCAATCCGCCGAAGAGGCGCTGCAATTCATCTTTCAGGAAAAAGTGCGCGAGGGGTCAAAGGCGCAGGCCGCCATTGTGGTGATGTCCGCCGATGGGGCCGTGCGTGCAATGGTCGGCGGGCGCAAGACGCGGGTTTCGGGGGCGTTCAACCGGGCGACG
>CAXXPZ010000078.1:0-27674 GCA_963422555.2 uncultured Ruegeria sp. | reverse complement strand
ACATCGTCGCTGTCGAACTCGGCCCCGTCATGAAACGTGACGCCTTCACGCAGCTTGAACACCCATATGTTCGGGTTTTCCTCAGAAGGCGCCCATTCGGTGGCCAGCGACGGGACAAGCGCGCCGGAATGGTCGCGCATGACCAGCGTTTCCATGATCTGATGCGCCATGGCCGAGGTCGGACCTTCGTTCTGCGCATGCGGGTCCAGCGTCAGAGAATCCCCTGCACGCGCCCAGCGCAGCGTTTCAGCCGAAGCACCAGCCGCAATCATCGCGGTCGCACTGGCGGCGACCATCAAAGTTTTAAAAGGGCTCTATTCGTACATCGTATTGATGCTCATTCCAGCGAGGGCGCTGGCGAGGCAGTGCCTCGGGGTTGGGTTCTTCTGCAGGACTATGAGATGGAACCAGCGCAGATAGCTGGCAAGATATTTTGTGGCGATCCCCCGGCGGTTACCAATAAACCCCTTGAGGCGGGAGTGACGGTTGTTGACGTTTTGGATATGGAGTTCGCCGCGAACGCGTTCACCGGAAGACTGGTTGAGCGCTTCGTGGCTGACACACAGGGCGGCAGCACACGGCGGATAGCTGGTGCCCCCATCGGTCACCAGCAGTGCATCCTTGTCCATGACCGGCGCGAGAACCTCCCGCAGAGCGGCAGCATTGACCGCAGGCAGGACGGCACTAACGGTCGTGCCGGAGCGATCTGTCGCGACCAGAACCGGCACCTGCTCATCGGACAGGCCCCGCTTTGTTGCCTTGCCCCCGCGCTTTCGGGCCTTTCGGTCCGGCTTTTTTGCAGAGGATTTGCCTTCCGTGGCCCGTGTCCAAACACGATCCCCTTTGCGGCTTTCAAGAAAATAGGTTTCGTCGGCCTCGACAATGCCCTTCAGTTTTTCGGCGGTGGATTTGATCCCGGCAAGGAAGCGGTGTCGCCAGCGAAAGGCGGTGCTCCCGGCTATGCCACAGCGCTTTGCCGAAACTGCCACCGTATCGCCATTGGCGAGGCATTCGCTGAACGTCAGCCAAAGATCCTTGCGGTGCAGGCCGCTCAGTGGTGTACCCGTCACCGCTCCAAAGGTTCGATTGCAGGATCGGCAAAGATAGCGTTGCATTCCCCGCGCCTTGCCATTGGCCACTGCACCGTGTGCGCCGCAATGCGGGCAGGTCCGGTCTTCTCCAACACCCAGCTCAACTGCCGCAACCGAGGCTTCACCCGCTGGGCGACCGGCCAGAACCTCACCGACCTCTACTTTCTGCGCCTCGCTCAACGTGTCGACCTCCGACAACCAGGCAAGAAAGGCTTTCCGGTCCATAATGCGCATCCTCCTGTATTTCAGACAAAATATAACACATCAATACGATGTGCGAATAGAGCTTTTAAAAGACATTTGATCTCCCCATTTTTAATTGTCCGCGCTTATGCGCGGTTAACCGGATTTTCCGGTCTTGGTGGCGATGATCATCCAGATCATTTTGAAACTTGCAACAACAGATTGAATGTGAACGCTCCGGCTTGACCCTTAGGCAAGCGGGTGCTCAGGGACACGGATTGCCGGGATTAAACCGGCGGTGCCCGACGCACCTGCCGCCAGAACGGCGCGATACCATCATGCGGATGGAAACATGCAGGCGCATCCTCGATTTTCAGAATGCCCTGCCCGGTTCTGTGGCGCAGAGTTTCCTCGATAGGGGCAAGGCGAGCCATCTCAAAAGGCTCGATCTGCGGATGCCCCCAACCCTGTTTCGACTCGGTCAGGGTCCACCGCATGGCCTGTTCCAGCCTGTCCGCAGCGGCGCTGTTCCATGGGTGCAGCCCGGCGCCTTCGAGCAGGTTGAACAGGTTGATCCAGCTTTGCAGATTAAACGCGCAGTAATGCTGCGTCATCGTCCGCGACATTTCATGCGGCTGCTCGCCCGTGGCAGTGATGGTGCCCAAAAGCCGCGCCTGCGCACGTAAGTTCACCTGTTGCAACGTCGCCGTATCGCCCAGAAATGCGGCCAAAGCGGCGGCCTGTAAATCAAAACAAGTGCCATGGTTGTTTTCGTTTCGGGATTCCTTGATCCCCTGCTCGCTGGTGTTCAGCCAATCCAAAAACGCAGAACACCAATCCCGCAGCCCGTCTGTCAGCGCTTCGTCCCCCAGCAACCGCACCGCATCGAGGAAAAAATAGAAATCCTTGGTCTCGATCAACCCATTGTCCGACCCGCGATCACCATTATGCCCGCGCCGTACCTGAGCATAGTTCAGGTTCGGGTTCATTCTGGTGGCCGGATCGATGAACCAGGTGCGGATCAGGGTGCCCGCATGATCACCATACGCCGCATCCCCGGTTATCCGCGCCGCCAGAACAAGCGTCGTTGTGTCATCAAACAACCGTTGCAACCGGGTACGGTCAAAACGGTCGCTGTCCGGCTCATAAAGGCGTGTCCCCGGAACCCGGTTCCCGTCCTGTCGCACATATGGCAACCCGTCGGGTTTTTTCGGATTGGGCCACCAATAGGGCGCTGGGTGAAAATAGTCGTGCGGGTCACCGCTGGGGCCTGGTTCGGGCTTGTCAACAACCGAGTACGGACCCCGATCTATCGCCTCATCCGCAGCGGCCTGAATGGCAGCCCGGTCCGAATGAGACGGATTCTCGGTCAGCGCTGCCAATCGCTTGTCGTCATAAAAAACCGGGCGCGCAGATGCGAATTGATCCTCTACCGCGCGGGCTTCGAGCATGTCCAGCGTCGCACGAATGGCCAGATTGCGCGCCACGCCGCGATCCAGGATGGTGTTGCCCTTGTCCTGTTCCAGATTGGCCTGACCGGAAAACAGACGCGCGACCCATCCGGCCTGCCCAACGCGATGGCCTTCGGCAGAGACCTTGCGCGGTGGTATATCAAATCCCGCAACCGGCCAATTTTCCCAGGGCCCGTGAATGCCCAGATGCAAAAACAGTTCGACCTTGGGTCTGCGCCCGTAAGGATGCGCCTCATCAAACCTCAGCGGCGCATCGCAGCGAAAGACCATCTGCGGTTCTTCGGTGGCTTCGGGCGCTTCGCTGTCGCGCAGCAGGTCATCGTTATCCAGCATCCGGACCATTGGAACGGTGAAATACCGTTTGTCCCGCTGGGCAAGGATGTCATTGCGCAGAGTGTTCCAGGCATTTTGGATGAAAAAACAATTCCCATCGAAAGGCAGTGCCCATTTTGCGTGGGTCAGACACAGCTCCAGTGCAAAGTTCCGCGCGCCATTGTTGTTCATGACATAGTTGTTGCGCGACCGGTACGCTTGCGAAATCATCGGCAACCGGTTCTTTTCGTCCAACTGATCCAACGTGCCATCGGCAAAGATCATTGGTTCCGGAAAGGTGGAAAAGTCATAACCGGTGGCCTGCAGCGCGTCGGCATCAAACGGAATGCGCTCATAAATCTGATCATGCTCCTCCAACAAGGCGATCAGGCTGGCCTCGTTTTCGGGGTCGAAAATCCGGTTCAGAACCCAAATCTTGGTGCAATCCTCAAAGTCGGGCTCATGTTCCAGAATGAACCGGATATTCTCCAGCGACTGCCCCGCCTTATGACGCGGAACAAGGTCGTTGCCGATAATGCGGCACAGGGCAAACGTATCGGGAAGCGCATCGACCCGCGCCTCCTTTGCCGCGTCCAGAGGTGCCGGAGGCACCGAACCAAGCGACCCCGCAAGTTTTCCCATCTGGCCCAACGGTCGCATGACCGATCGCCCGACCCGCCTTTTGCCCGAAAACAACGGCTTTCCCTGGCGCCTCCGCAGAACGTAGTAAACCGGCAGCAACACGGGCGACAACAATACCAGAATGGGCGACAGCAGCAGCAGGCGATTGCGTCGGGATTTGCGATCACGCGACGACGCAGATGCCGCTGGGCCGTTGGTTCGTTTAGTGGTCATTAATTCTACCTGTCACCGGCGCAGTCCTACCGGCGGAAATATCAGAGATGCCGGCCCGACTTCGACCCCCATACTCTTTATCGGATACCGTTCGCAACCAAACCTGGCGCTAATGTTGCCGTGCAGATCAAACAACTGGGCCCGGAATGTCACAGTTGACAATGCCGACCTCCCGCCCGTCCGAATGCGTCGGCGTATTCCGGTCACGCGGATTGCAACCGGCAAAATACGCTTGAAAACTGCTTGTTTAAAAGCGTATTCCGGCGCGACGGCTCAATAAAGGAATTTGACCAATGCGCATTGCAATGATCGGCACCGGATATGTTGGCCTGGTGTCAGGGGTGTGTTTTTCGGATTTCGGTCTTGACGTGATCTGCGTCGACAAAGCCGCCGAAAAGATCGAGATGCTGCAAGCGGGAAAGGTTCCGATCTATGAACCCGGTCTGGATGTTCTGATGGCCAAGAACGTGGCGGCAGGACGGCTGACCTTTACCACCGATCTGGTGGCGGCCGTGGATGGTGCGGATGCGGTATTCATCGCGGTCGGCACGCCGACCCGGCGCGGCGATGGCCATGCCGACCTGACCTACGTGATGGCTGCCGCGCGCGAAATCGCCCAGGCCATCACCAGCTATACCGTCGTTGTCACCAAATCGACCGTCCCGGTCGGCACAAATCGCCAGGTGCACGAGGTCGTCTCAGCCGCCAACCCCAAGGCCGAGTTCGACGTGGCCTCGAACCCGGAATTCCTGCGCGAAGGCGCCGCGATCGACGATTTCATGCGTCCCGACCGCGTGGTCGTGGGGATAGAGAACGAGCGCGCGGCCGAGGTGATGGCTGAAATCTATCGCCCGCTGTATCTGCGCGACTTTCCGATCCTGAACACCGATCTGGAAAGCGCTGAGCTGATCAAATACGCTGCCAACGCATTTCTGGCGACCAAGATCACCTTCATCAACGAAATTGCAGGCCTGTGCGAACGGGTCGGCGGCGATGTCAAAGAGGTCGCTCGCGGGATCGGTCTGGATGGCCGCATCGGCAACAAGTTCCTGCGCGCAGGCCCCGGCTATGGCGGGTCGTGTTTTCCCAAGGACACGGCAGCTCTGGCGCGGATCGGTCAGGAACACGCCTATCCGATGCAAATTACTGAAACGGTCATTCGTGTGAATGATGCCGTCAAGGCTCGGATGATCGAGAAAATTCGTGACGTCTGCGATGACAGGTTCAACGGCAAAACCATCGCCGTTCTGGGCGTGACCTTCAAACCTGATACCGATGACATGCGGGATGCCCCCTCGCTGACAATCGTTCCGGCCCTGATCGGCGGCGGCGCCCGGGTCCGCGTGGTCGACCCGCAAGGCCGGTCCGAGGGTGAGGCGCTGCTACCGGGTGTAGAATGGATGGACGATCCCTACGCCGCTGCCAAAGGCGCCGATGCGGTGGTGATCCTGACCGAATGGAACGAGTTCCGCGCGCTCAACCTAAGCGAACTGGCCGATACGATGGCATCGGCGCGCATGGTCGACCTGCGCAACGTCTATTCGTCCAACATGGCCCTTGGCGCCGGGTTCGAAACCTATATCGGCGTCGGCAGCTAGAACTCAATCCACGCATTTGAAATCGGCCGGGGCATTGGCCCCGGCTTTTTTGTTCAAGATGTCAGGTTCTTTGATCCGGCTGGCGCAACCACAAAAGGCGGATGGTCTCGGTGATTTTCACCACACGCACGACATAGTGCACTCCCCAGACAGAAAAGGCCTGCCCGACCCCAATCCCGGGGGTCTTCAACAGTTTGGTCAGCGTCTTGAAAGACGGGATCAATTTATGGAACGGCGGGATGTAGTTTACCCATCCCCTCCCCGCGTTGCGACGCAGCCTTGCGCCTTCGATCCGGCGGGCCTTTGCGATGTGGTCCTGCAGGCTGCCCCGGGCCGGATGGCGCACGATGGCATCGGCGGCAAAGATAATTGGCGCGCCCGCGGCTTTGGCCCGGTCGTTCCACTCCATGTCGCCGCCGGACAGAACTGTATCGTTGAACGGGCCGACCTGATCTAACAGGCTGCGACGCACGATCAGGTTCGCGGTGACCGCCCGCCCCCGTTCAACCCATTTTTGCTGTTCCAGACCCAAATACCGGTCATAAAGTTCCGTCGAGGTCCAGTCATCCCCGTTCGGGATCAGGGCAACCTCTCCCCCGAACCGCCCGATATCAGGGTTTTCCTGAGCTATGCGCAGACCCGCAACCAGAAAATCCGGAACGGGCAAGCAATCGGAATCAGTAAAGAACAGAAGATCCGCCGCCGCCGCACGGATACCGCAATTGCGCGCCGCATAGGAACCCGGCTTCGCCTCATCCAGAACACGCGCGTTCTGCGGCAGGCGAAACCCGGCAGGCACCGGGTCGGCCGGATCGTTGTTGACCACCAAAATCTCAAACCGGTCCGACTCCAGCGTCTGCTGCGCCAGGCAGTCCAGACAGGACTGCAGCTGATCCCAGCTGTGATAGGTCGGTATGATGACCGTGGCATCCATCAAGCGACGCCTCGCAGTTGGATCGCCGCATTCCGGGACAGCGCCATCCGCCCTACCCCGTCTTTACCGCGCAGGCAAACTGATGGTCGTACAGCTTGCGGAATGGTCCCGAAGTCTCCAAAAGTTTCTGCGCGCTGCCTTGTTCGCTAACTTGCCCGTTTTCGATCACTACAATCTTATCTGCATGTAAAATAGTAGATAATCTGTGTGCCACGATGATCGTGGTGCGGCCGCTAGTCAGCCTGTTCAGCGCCTCTTGCACCTGATGTTCGGATTCTGAATCCAATGCGCTGGTCGGCTCATCCAACAGCAAAATAGGGCTGTCGCGCAGCAACGCCCGGGCAATTGCCAACCGCTGTTTCTGACCACCTGACAGGAACGAACCATTCTCGCCCACCATCGTGTCAAAGCCCTTTTCCAGCTTCATGATAAAGTCATAGGCGTTTGCCGCCTTGGCCGCTTCGATCACTTCTTCCTGTGTCGCCCCCTCTCGACCAAACCGGATGTTGTCTGCAACCGAGGCCGAGAACAGGAACGTCTCTTGACCGACAAACGACATGTTGGCGCGCAACGACTTGAAAGAGGCATATTTGATGTCCAGCCCATCAATCGAAACACTGCCCTTTTGCGGATCGTAAAGGCGCAGGGCCAGATTCAGGATGGTTGATTTACCACCTCCTGACAGACCCACCAGCGCTGTCGTCTGCCCCGCTTCGAACGTCAGGGAAAGCTCTTTCAGGATCGGTTCCCGACGACGGTAGCCAAAGTTTACGTTGTCAAAGACCACTTCACGCGGCCCGTCCGGTAAATTTTCGGGGTTTTCCTGCTCGGGCAGCGTTTCTGGCTCGTCCAGCAACTGAAACAGCATTCGAACTCTACGCAGTCCGATCTCGAGCCCGACACGCACTTTCGACAGGTGCTTAGCAGGCTCGTAGGCCATCATCAAAGCGGTCACAAACGACATGAGCTCACCAGGGGTCGTGCCACTTGATCCAAACAGGCTGGCGGCGCTCAATCCGATGACTGAGGCAATGGCGAAACCTGCCAGAATATCCATCAAGGGGCTCGTCGCCGCTTTGAGGCGAGCCAGCTTATTGCGGCGTTTTTCAACACTTTTCACCGCCGAATACATCTGTCCGGCCATGCGTTCTTCCAGGCCAAAAGACTTGACGACGCGAATCCCGCGCGAGGTTTCCTGAATGACCTTCATGATCGCCGACATGGACTGCAATTCCATATCCGCGATTTCACGGACCTTGCGTAGCAGCGTCCGCACACCCCAGATTGCCAAAGGTCCGATCACCAGAGTGACCAGCGATAGCACGGGTTGCTGATAGAACATCACCGCCAGCAGGCCAATCAGCGTCAGCGTATCCCGCACCGCCGAAGTCACAATCAGCTCGATCACGGTGCGTGCCGCGTTCGCCGACTGCGTCACCTTCATCAGCAGGTCAGAACTTTCGGTAAGATTGAAGAAGGACACGCCTTGCCGCAACAGTTTATCATACAGCTGAATCTGCTTAATGGCGATTATCCGGTTGCCTGCCCGGGTCATGGCCACGACCTGGACATAGGTCGCGATTCCCTTGATCAGGAATATGACGAAGACCGCAATCGATACGCCCAGAATCTTGGCCGAGTTTTCGCTGTCAAACAGCGAATCGACCACGTCACGCATGATGAAGGCGACCGCAGCGGTGGTTGCAGCGACAAACACCATGGCCACGATGGCAACCGCGTAAGGAACAGCCTGTGACCGCATGTTTTCTGCCAGCAGGCGCCACAGGATTGATTCATCCAAACCTTGGCTGAACTTCAGTTTCAACTTTTGCAAAGCAAATTTCCACAATCATTGCAATTGGATCAGGCCAGAACGGGACATTGTCGGCGATTGAACCGTTTACGCTAGATAGTCGGCAACCGAATTTGGAGCAAGTCCAGTAAAGATCCCCTTGATTTTAGGCCCGGACGTGCTGATCAAAGCACTCGCATCCCGGTTTTCAAGGGCTTGTGTCGTCGCAACAGACCCAAACGGCTTTCACCTCGGGATCCAGATCATCGTTTTTAACGCACTATTCAGCCACCTCGATTCGTACTGTTCTGATTGAGGGGTCGACACGGCCATAAGCTGCCAATACGCGCGCCGCCCATTTCTGCGAGATGTAATCCGCCATGAACCGCGATGGTGCCATAAGCGTGACACTGCCCCCTGCCCTCTCGGCTTCGCTCAGATGCTGGAACCAGCTGGACCAAAGCTCGGGGTCGCGCCCGTGCAGAATGGATTGCACCTGCGTCCAAACATCGTCGCCCTCGTGTTGAGGCGGGGTCGGATTGGTCTGAAAGGGAATGATATTGGTTTGCGATTCGGGCTCGGTCTGCATTCTATCCTGAAAATCGGGCCCGATCATTGGCCAGATATCGGATGTGTCCAACAGCATCTGCTTCAGGTCCAACTCATAAACAGCCACACGCCCCCGCGCGGCCGCCCGTTTCACACTCACCCAACCGCTGGCACGGAATTTGGCCATCTCGCGTTTTACGGTTCGCTCATCAACTGACCACAGGCGTGCCATCTCTTCGCGTCCGATTGAAAGCTCGTTGTTGCGCCAGTTATATCGGGTCGTGATCAGGGTCATGAGACGCAGAATGCTGCGGTGACGGTGCTTGTCCCCCGACAACGCATAAACGGTCAGTGCGGATAGAATATCGTATTTGAGGGCAGGCGCATTGCGTCCCACCGGTTTTGCAACCTGCATTGGCCTCCTCACCGCTCAATCTGCCTCTTGTGGGATGTAACCCACCTTGTTTGCGCCGTTCTCCAACGCTTTTCGGAATTGTGTCCTGATTAGCGTCCATCGCATCGATTCTGTCAAGAGCGCAGTGAAACCGGACCCTGTATCGCAAATCAAAATGAAAAGAATCTGGTGAATTTATGGTGATGGGGGACACCTTGTATGACCCCTTAAAAGGCCTTTCTGTCCCCCTATATGGGGCAGTACCTTGGGTTCTGTCCCCCTAAATCTTGCTATCAGCACCCAAGAAACCGATTCTGCCGTGAGGGTTGGGCCGCGAATCGTTGCAGGCCCGTTTCCGCCTTGTTTTCTTACCCGTGGGTAAGACCGTATTCCGATAATAATTTCTTTTGCCAAAACTGCAAACTGGGCGTAAATAACAACTACAAAGAAATTTGCGTCCAAAAAGAAGAGACCCGAGGCATGTACACGCACGAAGACCTGAATACCCTGCGCACGCAGTCCCTTAAACTGCAGGGGTGGATCCGCAGGCAAACCTTCAGCCCCGAAATGGAAAAGACGCTGCGCCGGTTTTCCAGCTGGGAGGTGGCCGAGCTGATCTTTCGGATCAATCAGTCAACCTTTCGCGGCAAACTGGCAGCCGACCCCTCGCTGCCCGGTGGCGAGGTGGAGCCTGAAGGACGGCAACGCTGGTTCAGTCTGGAAGAGGTCAATGAACTGCGCCGCCGTCTCAAGTTGAATCGCAAGGTGCTGATGCCGCCGCGCCCGGTTGGCAAGCGTGCGATCCGTGCGGCGGTCGCCAACTTCAAAGGGGGCGCCGGGAAATCGACCGTGGCGCTGCACCTCGCTCACGCGGCGGCGCTTGATGGATACAGGGTGCTGGTGGTGGATTTTGATCCCCAGGCCACGCTCAGCCATTCGATGGGCCTGACCGACGTTGCCGAGGACTTTACCGTCTGGGGCATTATGGCTCGTGATCTGATCCGTGAGACTGAGCGGATGAACAATCGGCCCGCAGCCGCCGAATCCGGGACCGCCCTGCCCCGCCGTGATTTGCCGCCTGCGATCACCGATATGGGTTTGGGTGAGCTACGGATCTCGGACTTTATTAAACAGACGTCGTGGTCGACCATTGATGCCATCCCCTCCTGCGCCAACGCAGCCTTTGTGGAATTTGCCTCCGCACAGTATCGGCATCTGAATCCTGAATGGTCCTTCTTTGCGGCTGTGTCGCGCTATCTGGATCAAATTCCAGATGATGCATACGATCTGATCCTGTTCGATTGTCCCCCTGCAATCGGCTATCAATCGATGAACGCTGTTTTTGCTGCCGACATGCTCTATGTGCCGTCTGGTCCGGGATATTGGGAGTACGATTCAACCACGTCTTTCATCGGGCAATTGGCCGAAGCGTTAGAGGATTTGCACTATGGTTTCGACAAGACCATACCCACGGGTAAGATCGGCCTGCCCAAAACCTTTGCCGAGATTCGCTTTGTCCTGACCCGGTACGAGCCGGGCAACGCACTGCATCTGGCGATGTATGACGCGTTCCGCAAGGTTTTTGGCGATCATCTGGCTGAACACCCGGTTGAGATGACGCGCGCAGTTGAACAGTCTGGTCGGTTCCTGAGCTCGGTTTACGAGATGGATTACCGAGAGATGACGCGCGAAACCTGGCGCAGGGCGCGATCCACTTTCGACAATGTGTACGAAGAGTTTCGGGGCGCGATGCTGTCGGCCTGGGACAAGCTGGAGGATGAGTCATGAGCCGCAAGCGCAGAATGTTCGATATCGATATGCCGGCGATGGAAGAGATCCCGGTCGGCAAGGTTCCAGACAAAGTGCTCGACAAAAGGCGTGGCCCCATGGCGACTGCCATTTCCGAGAATGCCGAAGCCCTGCGGGACAAGCAATCAACCGAAGATGCTATCCGGATTGAGAATGACCGCCTCGCGCATGAGCTGGTCCGCCTGCGGTCCGAGGGTCTGGTGACCGAGCGGGTTTCGTTGACAGATGTCGTAACCGAAAAACTGACCCGCGATCGAAAACCCGGCCCCGACCCGGATCTGGATGAGCTGAAAGCCTCGATCCAAGATATTGGCCTGTCGAACCCGATCCGCGTCGAGCGTCGCCCAGACGGACAGTTCGACCTGATCCAGGGGATGCGTCGCCTATCGGCTTATCGCGCATTGTATGAGGATACTGGTGATGAGCTTTATGCGGCCATCCCCGCTGGTATTTCAGATGCCGCCGATCTGGATGACAGTTACCGTCGCATGGTTGACGAGAACCTGATCCGCAAGGATATCTCTTTTGCTGAAATGGGCGCCCTTGCCCGGGCCTACACCGAAGACCCGGCAAATGACTGTGCTGATGTCGACAAGGCCGTGACGATCCTGTTCAAATCAGCCAGTTATACCAAGCGCAGCTATATCCGCGCTTTCGCCAGTCTGCTGATGATGCTGGAGAAGGTGTTGAGCCACCCCAACGATATTCCGCGAAATGTGGGTGTTGAGCTGAAGCGGAAACTGGACGCCGACCCTGGTGCGATCCGTCAACTCAGCACGGTTTTGATGAGCGAACCCAATCGCAACAGCGCGCGCGAGATTTCGATATTGCGTGCTTTCCTGTCACAGGACGCCGCACCAGTCAGCAAGTCGCCCGCACAAACGCAAGGCAAACCCAGACGCGCCAAAACGACCTTTCAGGTTTCCGGTCGGGATGGCATTGCAAAGTGCGCTGCCTCCAGCGGACGGATTGAGCTTCGATACGATCTGGATTTTACGCGGGTCGACCGGGCCAAACTGGAACGGGCGATTGCAACTTTGATAGATGATTTACGTGAAGAAGATGATGTTACCCACGGGTAAGATTTCCTGAGTAAGGTCAATTAAAGTGGCTCTATTCGTACATCGTATTGATGCTCATTCCAGCGAGGGCGCTGGCGAGGCAGTGCCTCGGGGTTGGGTTCTTCTGCAGGACTATGAGATGGAACCAGCGCAGATAGCTGGCAAGATATTTTGTGGCGATCCCCCGGCGGTTACCAATAAACCCCTTGAGGCGGGAGTGACGGTTGTTGACGTTTTGGATATGGAGTTCGCCGCGAACGCGTTCACCGGAAGACTGGTTGAGCGCTTCGTGGCTGACACACAGGGCGGCAGCACACGGCGGATAGCTGGTGCCCCCATCGGTCACCAGCAGTGCATCCTTGTCCATGACCGGCGCGAGAACCTCCCGCAGAGCGGCAGCATTGACCGCAGGCAGGACGGCACTAACGGTCGTGCCGGAGCGATCTGTCGCGACCAGAACCGGCACCTGCTCATCGGACAGGCCCCGCTTTGTTGCCTTGCCCCCGCGCTTTCGGGCCTTTCGGTCCGGCTTTTTTGCAGAGGATTTGCCTTCCGTGGCCCGTGTCCAAACACGATCCCCTTTGCGGCTTTCAAGAAAATAGGTTTCGTCGGCCTCGACAATGCCCTTCAGTTTTTCGGCGGTGGATTTGATCCCGGCAAGGAAGCGGTGTCGCCAGCGAAAGGCGGTGCTCCCGGCTATGCCACAGCGCTTTGCCGAAACTGCCACCGTATCGCCATTGGCGAGGCATTCGCTGAACGTCAGCCAAAGATCCTTGCGGTGCAGGCCGCTCAGTGGTGTACCCGTCACCGCTCCAAAGGTTCGATTGCAGGATCGGCAAAGATAGCGTTGCATTCCCCGCGACTTGCCATTGGCCACTGCACCGTGTGCGCCGCAATGCGGGCAGGTCCGGTCTTCTCCAACACCCAGCTCAACTGCCGCAACCGAGGCTTCACCCGCTGGGCGACCGGCCAGAACTGAACCGCCCCGGGTTTACCGGAGACTTTTTTGCTCAAGACTCAGGCGACTTTATCAAGGGTGTTCAGGTTTGCATAGAATGCGTCCTCCAGTTCTTGTGGCGGCCGGTGCCCGATCGCGCCGTGCAGCCGCTTGTTGTTGTACCAGCTGACCCAGTCCAGGGTTTCCCACTCAACCTGGCCAACCGTTTTCCATGTGCCGAAGAACTCAATGACTTCGGTCTTGAACAGGCCGATGATGCTTTCTGCCAGGGCGTTGTCATAGCTGTCCCCGACGCTGCCGACCGATGCGTCGATCCCGGCCTGGGCCAACCGCTCTGTGTACCGAACCGCCAGGTATTGCGACCCCCTGTCCGAATGGTGAATGAGCCCGTCTGCCTGTGATGGTATTCGTTGGCAGATCGCCTGGTTCAGCGCGTCCAGCACGAAGCTGGTGGTCATGGACGTGGACACCCGCCAGCCCACGATCTTGCGCGCAAAGACATCAATGACAAAGGCCACGTAGACCATTCCCACCAGGTCGACACATAGGTGAAGTCGGAGACCCAGAGCTGGTTTGGTGCGGTGGCCGTGAACGCGCGATTGACCTTGTCTTCCGGGCAGGCCTGTGCAGGGTCCGGGATCGTGGTCTTCTTCTTGCCGCGTGTAACACCCTGCAACCCCATGACTTTCATCAGGCGTTCCACCGTGCAGCGTGCGATGTCATACCCTTCCCGGCGCAGTTGATGCCATACCTTGCGCGCGCCATAGCGTCCCCGGCTGGCATCAAAGACGCGCCGGATTTCCCGCGCATCCTTATCGTCCTTCCTGGCCCGATCCGAGGCTTTGTCCGGGCTGCGCCGGATAGACAGACGCGCATAATAGGACGATGGCGCGATCGGCAGCACCCTGCAGATCGACCCGACACTGAACTCGTCCCGATGATTATCGATGAATGCGATCATTTCCGGAACGGGCGGTCGAGCTCCGCCTGTGCGAAATACGCGCTCGCCTTCTTCAGGATCTCATTGGCCGTGCGCAATTCCTTGTTCTCACGCTCCAAGGCTTTCAGACGTGCCTTCTGCTCGCTGGTCAGCCCATCGCGTTCGCCGGCATCGCGCTCAGCCTGCTGACACCAGACTCTGAGACTGTCCGGCGAGCAGCCGAGCTTTGGCGCGATCGCGTGGTAGGCCGCGTTGTCACTGGCGTAATCCGCGCGATGGTCTTTATAAAGCCGAACGCCGCGGGCGCGAAACTCAGCCGTGTACTTCGGGGGTGATTTTTTCTTCTCCATAGGGTTCATCCTTTGAGAGTTTTACTCTCCGGTAAACCCGGGGCGGTTCAAACCTCACCGACCTCTACTTTCTGCGCCTCGCTCAACGTGTCGACCTCCGACAACCAGGCAAGAAAGGCTTTCCGGTCCATAATGCGCATCCTCCTGTATTTCAGACAAAATATAACACATCAATACGATGTGCGAATAGAGCTATTAAAGTAGAAGGCGGTGGATGACTTCCAGCGCCTTTTCCTATCCCAGAAGACCGGTCTTCGGATCTTCCTCGATGTCGACGATATTGTAATATTTCTGTACCTGAGCCTTGGATCGGGACGCTGTCCAGCGCTACCAGAGTAAGAATGCCAAAGCGCACCCGTACTGCGAGTCAATGTCCTCGAGAAGCCCAGCCAACTTAGGCCGGTGCTTGACGATCTGATAGATCGCATCCGGGGGCCGGCGGCCTTTTAACACCTGATCAGCCCATTTTGACAGGTCGGAACTGCCATCCTTAACAGATCTTGCGGACCTCAATCCTGTGCTCCAACACCTATCCGGCGCGGGTTTTCAAGACGAGCCGCAGCGTTTCAACCTTGAAGGTCGTTTTGATCTCAAGCAGGGTCATCTAGACAAGATTCCTCTTTTAGAACTTCTTGAGTGAGGCGTCCACGAACAGCCGACGGTCGGGTCTCGGCCCGGGCGTGCTTGACTTGTGGTGCATAAAACGGGGAGGTGAGGTCTTACATCCGGTGGAAGGCCAGCCAGGACGCGATGCGCCGGTCCAGAGTTGATGGGGCCGGACGGGCCAGTGACTTGGGCAGCCCTTGCGATATCAGTGCCTAAGCGATTTCGCGGGTGTGATCGGGAATGAAAGCCAGCGCAATGGCCTCGGAATACGGCCAGTCCAATGCGGTCCCGAACCGAGTTCTTTTCCAGGCGGAGATACAGAGCAGATCACGCTCATATGCGCGCAGCGTATTTGTTTGCGCGCCGCAGACATAAAGATCCGTTAGCGCGTCCTGATATCTGACGGAAAGGGCAGGGGGCCGCCGCAGGAAGATGGGGGGCAGGGGATTGCACGGGTGCCATTCTGGTCCTTTTTTCGGGGAAACTCGATAACTAGAGATAAGGGGTACTTATCGAATGTGATCGCGAACTCGACGTGAGCGAAATGTGGTGTGCATAATATTCGATTTATGCGCGCAAAACGGGTAGGGGAGTTGCACTGCCGTCGAAATCCAGGGTGCACTCAGGAGCATTTACGCTCAATCCGAAGGGGTTGTGATGGAATGGACATCCCCTGATATCTCATATGGTAGGTCCTGGTGATGGAAACCATCAGAACCGGTGGGGGTGCCAACCAATCACGTTGTCACCTTTTGGGGTGTGATCGAGGCAAAGTGATGACTGGTGGGGAGGCTCAAGCCTCCGAAATTAGTTTTCTCAAAGCTTCAGTTTCCACGCCTTGGAAAAACCCTCCGACCTTCAGTCAGACCTGCTTCAGCGTGAAGAATCGTGTTATGACTTTACCCATTGGAAGAACACAAAGTCTGCTGGTCTTACAAATTGCCCAATTGGCTTCCAGCGATCTGTGAGGTTTCTTCGACACTCAAATTTCTCAAGAATATTGCAATAATTTCCCCATCTTGTGGCTCCCGTCTCCGTTCCAAAACACAACGACGGAACGTTTCAGAGGAGGACAAATGGTATGAGAAGTATTAAGGCAGAAAATATTAGTGCCTTGGCAACTAATTTTCTGAAGCTTACTTCGATCGTAGTGAGGGCGTGTTCCTGAGACCCATGTTTCAAAAGTTCGAAGTCAAACATCTCCATTTAGCATCTCCTTGTTTACTCGCTTGGTACTTTTGTCATTCTCAGGGTAGTCACTTTGCAATAACCCTTATGGGTGCGGCCACCGACGATCTTGAATCCGAAGGTCGCAAATTTTGTTTGATTTGTAATCAACTCAACCCGCGTCTCCAAGGTCAGCTCGTGCAGACAGTTTGTGATTGCATACCGTTCTGCCTCGGCCATCATAATGCGGGCAAGACCAGAGCCTTGTATTTCAGGCAGAATCGCAAATCGGGTGAGCAAAAGTGCTCCGCCCAATGGCAGACTTTCTCACCGCCGTTGACAGCGATGCCGTTTAATAGGTCGATCCATTTGCCCAGATGTAGGCATCAGGACCGCTAGCTTTCGTGCCGGGGCAACTTACAAACGATCAGGTCCAAGTTTTTGATTAACATGATCGAGCAGGATCCTCGGTTCACAAAGCGGCGTGTTCGCACATGTGCGGGTTCAAGAGTTTCAGATCCGCTTCGGTCACACTGGATGGCATTGAGGTCGCAACATGATCCGAAAACGGCAATTCTCCAGTGCAACGACCTCGGGCTTTCGGCTATTTGCTGAGATCGCAGGATAGCAGGATAAGTGTGTCCGGTAAGTCGCTGACTCTGGCCGTTCCAAAAGATTGCGACACATCCGCAAAGTGTCCCGTTCTGCAAACTTTGAATGTGGGCATCGCGTCATTACTTGCTTAAGGCCTGCCCAAAGATCGGGGCGGGTCAAAATACCTAACTTACCGCACCGGCGGCGGCGGATTTCAAATGCGCCGCCATCAGTTTGGACGCATTCGGCAGGTTGCCGCGTTCCAGCGCGTCAATCACAGCCAGATGTTCGTGGCACCACTCTTCAACGCGCTTCAGGTTTTCACCGTCCCAGAGATCCAATATGCGGCGCAACCTGTTTTGCTGTACGACCGCATTTACGAAAAACTGATTGCCTGAAAATGCGGCGATCGTTTCATGAAAATTCGCATCGACTTCATAGACCCAAAGCGCGTTGGTGCTGTTGTTCTTAATGGCTTCAAGTAAGTCCATATGCACGTGACGCTGTTGTGCAAGGGTCTGAAAGTCGATCTTGAATGTCGAGACCCCGATTGCCGCGGGTTCCACGGATGACCGATATTCATAGCTGGCGAGCCGGGATTGGATGCTGTCCAGAGTGGGAACGAAACTCCACCCCTGACCGGTGTTTCGGATGATCAGCCCTTCATCTGCCATCCTGTTCAGCGTGTTGATCAGGACGGTGCGTTTGACATTGAACTTACGCTGAATATCCGTCTGGGTGAAGCGCTCGCTGGCATCTCCTTTGGCGCGGCTCTCAATCAGAGCAATATAAAGCTCTTCCTCTTCGGTCCGGGGAACCTTTAGGTCAACGGCCGAAAGTTCCGCGCCATTCAGCTCAAGAAAAAACCCATGATTCTGACGCGCTGAAAGAACGCCAAGCTCTTCCAGAAGTTTGAGAGCGGAGCGCACCGGAGAGCGGGAAACGCCCAAGGTCTCGACCAATTGCAACTCGACAAGATGGTGCCCCTTTTGCCATTTTTCCATCAAGGCCAGTTGCACGATTTGCTGAGCAAGTAGCACGCGCCTCTTGCTGGCTTGTTTTTTGTTCCTCGCATTCACATCCATACATTCAATCGCCTTAGTTTTCTGAAGGTCAAGATACTGGCGGTTCGCACATCTTTCCAGTTCTTTGCTGCATTCGTGTTGATTGCAGATTCCTGCGAACCGGTATTGCTATACGCTACATTGTACGATAGAGCATAACTTGAACAATGTATTGATCGGAATTCGAACATGAGCGCTACATTTTCCCCGCCGGATCTTGCTGGTTTGATCGAAGATCTCGAACAGATCGTTGCCATCAACACCGAGAACCCACCGGGGCGAGAGGTCGAGGCCGCCGCCTGGGTTGCTGATAGAATGAAAGCCGCGGGCTGCACGGCGACCACGGTTGAGGTGACCCCCGGGCGTACCAATGCAATCGGCATATTCGAGAACGGTCCAGGTCCGGTTTTTGCTTTCAACACACATCTCGATGTGGTCCCAGCCGGAGATGGTTGGTCCTCCGATCCATTTCGGCTGCGCCGCGACAATGGGCTGCTCTACGGGCGCGGCTCGAATGATGCCAAAGGGCCGCTTGTTTCGATGCTAGAGGCGATGTCTCAACTGATCCGCGCGGCGGATGGCTGGTCAGGAACGCTGATGGGCATATTTGTCGCCGATGAAGAAGTCGCCAGTGCCGGCGCGCGGCACTATGTTAAAAACGCTCCGAAGATAGATTTTTGCGTCGTCGGAGAGCCCACCTCATGCACCACGGTCGCCGCTCACAAAGGGTCGATGCGCCCGATTGTACGGGTGTCCGGACAAACCGCACATTCCGGCACCCCGGACCTCGGGGTAAATGCAATTATCGAAAGTGCATCTCTTTTCGCCGAAGTGAACGGAGAACACGCACAGATAAAATCGCGCAATCATCCGCTGGTCGGCAATCCGTCCCTAACGATTACCCGTGGCAATGGCGGGCACGCGGACAATGTTGTGCCCGATGCATTTGACGTGATGCTTGACCGCCGGATGATCCCCGGTGAAGACGAGGATGCGGTCAAACAGGAAATCGCAGCGCTGGTCGCACGGGCTGCCGAGATTTCCCGCGCCCACATGGAGATTGTGGATTTCAAACCCACCACCGGTGGTGCGACCGAAACCGCGCTCGATCATCCCGTCGTTGAGGCGGCCCAGCGGGCGTGTTGCCATCACCACGGACATGCGACCGCTATCACCGGCTTTCAGGGTGGGTGTGATCTGGTGCATTTTCGGCAGGTCAGTGCCCAGGGCATCGTGCTTGGCCCGGGTGATCTTGCGGTGGCGCATAAGCCTGATGAATTTGTACCAGAGGCCGAGTTGATCCTGGCCGCTAAAATCTACCGAGATATCGCGTTCGATCTGCTGCAATCCAGCTGACTGAACCCATTGATATCAATCTAAAGGAACCAAAGTTGCAAACCCGCGAGGAATCTATCGAACGGATCAAAGGCCTGTTCAACATCACAGTCACTTCATTTGAACAGAACGGCGATGTCGATTTCAAAGCCCTTGGTGAAAACGTCGAGCGTGTCCTCGATCAAGGCTTTGACGATCCGTTGATCGGCGTCACCTATGGTGAGTTTTCCATCTTGGAGAAGCAGAAACGCGCCAACAGCGTCAAGGCGGTGGTGGAACAGGTTGCCGCAGATTCAGATGCGCGGGTCACGCTGGCCTGATGCCAGCCCCTCCAACCCAAAACATTTCTCAGACAGGAGATAAAGATGCTCGATACCTCCCTTCATCCGGCGCTTGCGTCTCGCATGGCCAGCGCCAAGCCATCCCCGACAGCAGCCGTTTCCGATGAGGCCCGCAAGCTGCGCGCCGCTGGACGAAACATCATTAATCTCGGTGAGGGAGATCTGGATTTTGCCACGCCCGAAGCGGTCTGCGACGCGGGCATAGCCGCCATCCGGGGGGGTGACACCAAATATACCGCCGTTCCGGGAACGGCCGAGATCAAGATGGCGGTTGCCGCCAAGTTTCAACGTGAGAACGGGCTGAGCTACCTAGAGGGTGAGCTAATCGTATCCTGTGGCGCGAAGCAGATCATCTACAATGCGTTTCAGGCCACTGTGGATGCCGGAGACGAGGTCATCGTGCCCGCACCTTATTGGGTGAGCTACCCCGATATGGTTGCGCTAGCTGGCGGCACTCCGGTCGTCGTCGAGTGTGTTGAGGTGGACGGGTTCAAGATCACGCCCGAGGCGCTTGAGGCCGCAATCACGCCGCGCAGCAAATGGCTTATCCTGAATTCGCCGTCCAACCCCACTGGGGCGCTCTATTCCGCAGCTGAGCTGGAGGCGCTGGCTGAGGTGCTGCGGCGCCATCCGCAAGTCTTTGTGCTGTCGGAAGATATTTACGAACATATCGTCTATGACGGCACCTTCGCCTCATTCGCTTCGGCGGCGCCGGATATGAAGGATCGCACGCTGACGGTGAACGGCGTTTCAAAGTGCTTCTCTATGACCGGCTGGCGTGTCGGATATGCTGGTGGGCCTGCATGGCTGATCAAGGCACTGGTGATCCTGCAATCGCAGTCCACATCCAACGCCAGTTCCATATCGCAGGCGGCGGCGGTCGAGGCTCTGAATGGCGACACGTCCTTCCTGAAGGACTGGAACGCCACATTGCGCATGCGCCGTAACATCGTGCTGTATGCCCTGGCCGAAACCGGCGGTGTGCTGAGTGCCGCGGCACCAGACTCGGCTTTTTATGTATATGCGTCCTGTGCCGGAGCTATCGGCAAAACAACCCCCGACGGAGAGGTCATCGAATCCGATGTGGATATGGCGAAATATCTTCTGGGAGCGGCCAACGTGGCGGTGATCCCCGGCGTGGCCTTTGGCCTGTCGCCCTATCTGCGTATCGCCTATGCCCTCGATACCGATGATCTGAAACTCGCCTGTCGCGACATTGTCCGCGCCTGCAACGCGTTAAGCTGAAAGAACCCAGTATGACCAATGTTTTCCAGCTGTTTATCGACGGAGACTGGCTTGATGCAGATGGGCGTGAAACGCGCCCTGTGATCAATCCTGTCGACGGTTCTCTTATCGGCAATGTACCCTGTGCCACGCCTGACGACCTAGACAATGCCGCCCAAGCGGCGGGCCGGGCTTTTCCGGATTGGGCCGCGCTGCCCCCGGTTGAACGCCAGGCGCTGCTGCGCCGTGCAGGCCAGATCATTGCCGAGCGTGCCGAGGATATCGCTCGCATGATGGTGCGCGATCATGGCAAACCCCTGCACGAAGCCCGTGGTGAAGTCGGCGGAATACCCGAACTGTTCGAGTGGTTCGGAGAGGAAGCCCGGCGCGTCTATGGCCGGACCATTCCGGCACAGGATCAGGTGAGCACACAAACCGCTCTGCGGATACCGGTCGGGCCGGTGGTTGTGTTTTCGCCCTGGAACTTTCCGATGGGCGAGATCGCGGCGCATCTGGCCCCGGCGTTGGCGGCTGGCTGCACAGCCGTAGTCAAGGCGCCTGAAGACGCGCCAAGCTCAGGTCAGGAACTGATCCGAGCGCTGGACGATGCGGGCATTCCGCGCGGGGTGGTAAACTTTGTGACCGGGCGCTCTTCGGAAATTGCCGAGACGTTGATCGACCACCCGATGATGCGCAAAATTTCTTTCACCGGGTCAACCCGTGTGGGCAAGATCCTTGCGGCACAGGCTGCAAGCCAGATGAAGAGTTTCACTATGGAACTGGGCGGCAACGCCCCGGTGGTGATCAGTAAGACGGCAGAGCTGAAAGCTGCGGCTGCACAGGTCGCATTCCGCAAATTCCGAAATGCCGGACAGGTCTGTACCGCGCCGAACCGTATTTATGTGCATGAAAGTGTTCATGACAATTTCATCGCCGAGTTTCTGGCACAGGTTGATGCGCTGAAGGTTGGCAATGGTCTGGACGAAGGCGTCGATATGGGGCCTTTGATCAATCAGCGCCGTCTGGATGCAATGGCAGATCTCAGCGAGCGGGCCGTATCGGACGGGGCAGAACTGGTGCGTGGCGGTAACCGGATTGGCGATGCGGGCTGGTTCTGGGAACCGACAGTGCTGACACAGGTGCCAGAGCAATCAGTCGGCTTTCAGGAAGAGATTTTCGGCCCCATCGCCTCGTTCAGCAGCTTCAGCGACAGCGTAGAAGTTCTGAGCCGGTCCAACGCGGTGCCGGTCGGGCTGGCAAGCTATGTGTTCTCGCAGGATCGTGCCGAAATCGATATGTTCCGTAAGGGGCTGCAATTCGGGTGCGTCGGTGTCAACACGCTGGCGATTGCCAATACCGAAACGCCCTTTGGCGGCACCAAAGAAACCGGGTCCGGCCGCGTTGGCGGCATGGAGGGCCTGCAGGAATATCTGGAAACCAAGTTCATTGCCGAAACGGTAAACGCCTGACGTGAAGGAGACGGAAATGCAGCAGGATGCAGTTGTGAAACAGGGTCAGGAAGCGGTTTTCCCCAAGGCTGAGCTTGACGCCCGCGTGGCGCGCGCGCGCGAGGCACTGCAACGGGCCGGGGTTGATATCATGATCGTCACCGGGCCGGAAAATATCTTCTACCTGACTGGGCAGCAGACCCCCGGCTATTACACCTACCAGGCGTTGCTGCTGCCGGTTGACGATGATCCGGTGTTCATCGTTCGCCAGCTTGAGATGAACAACCTGATCGCCAATTCCTATGTCAGCGATCTTGAGGTTTATCAGGATAGTGCCGATCCGGTGGATGTGACGGTCAACCTGATCAAGGCGCGCGGCTGGCAGTCAAAGCGCATCGCCATCGACGAACGCGGCTGGTTCCTGCCGATCGCGATCTACAAGGCCCTGCTTGACAATCTGGGCAGCCTTGGCAATGCGGCAGGGGTCATCGAAAGTCTGCGGATGATCAAATCACCGCTGGAACTGGAGAAGCTGCAACACGCCGCCAAATATGTCGACGCAGGTATGCGCGCAGGGTTGGCGGCTGTGAAAGAAGGCAATTCCGACAATGATTTTGTCGCTGCCATGATGGGCGCGGCGATTGCTGCTGGTTCCGAATATGTCGGAATGGAGCCTCTGGCTTCGGCAGGTGCACGCACAGGTATTCCGCATGGCACATGGCGGCGTACCACGCTGAAGGCTGGCGATCCGGCCTTTCTGGAAATGGCGGGTTGTCATGACCGATATCATGCTGCGCTGATGCGTTCGGCCTGGATCGGCAAACCCCCAGCCGAGGCGGTGGCGATGAACAATTGCTGTCAGGAAGCGTTGCAGGCCGCGCTGGATGCGATCCGGCCGGGTGTCACCTGCGAAGCGGTGCATAATGCCTGTCAGGCCATCATTGATCGAGACGGTTTCACCGAGAACTTCAAGAAACGCACCGGGTATGCGGTGGGTACTTCCTTTGCGCCGGATTGGGGCGAAGGTGGAATTTTGTCATTCTATACCGGTGTCACACGCGAGCTTGAGCCGGGCATGGTCTTTCACGTTCCGCCAGCGCTGCGCCGCTATGGAGAGTTCACTGTCGGTGTGAGCGAAACCATTGTAGTCACCGAAGAGGGCTGTCGCCAGATGGGGAATACTCCCCGTGAATTGACCATTGTAGATTGATCGGATCGACCAGCCCGCCATGTTCATGGGGGCTGGTTTTTCGCCAGCGATTCAGAGACCGAACAAGGTTCCAAACCTGTCAGTTGTCCCTTGATGCCCGCCAAGGCGCATGATGTTCCAGGCCAGTGCCTGATTTGAGGTCACGACCGGGACCCCGGCCTCGGCTTCGATCCGGGCCACATAGGGTGCCGTCGCAAGCGCCGTGCAAGAGATGAAAACGGCATCACAAGGCGCGGCTTTCGTAATCTTGTTCACAGCCTCAAGGTACGACTCTAGTGACAGCCGGTTGCGTTGATTGTCATCGTAAATACGGAAAAACCCCTTGGCCGTCAGATCCAGCCCCAGTTTCTCCAGATAATCCGCAATGCCGATATTCACTTCGCCAATATAGGGAGTGATGACGGCGACCCGCTTGGCCCCGAGTGCCCGAAGCCCCGTCAGAACAGATGCAATCGGATCGGTCACGATGACATTTGGTTTGTGTTTCCGGATATCGGCGGCGACCTTGTCCGACCCCAAGGCCATGGCGGCCGAAGTGCAGCCGAACGCGAGCACATCCAGAGGATCATCCGGCATAAGCCCTGCGGCCGATATTGCAATATCCTCACCGACGGCACGGAGCGAGGCCATGTTGGAATATTGCGGGCTGTACACCCGGTTAGTGGACAGACGAATGCCGTCGAATGGCGCAAAATAGGCGTGCAGATCAATCTCGCCGGAGGGATCGTTTGTCAACGTCACCAACCCGGCCTTGACTGTGGCCCGGTCGTAGACCTGTGTGCCGAGTTCCACCCACCCGACCGGTGGCGGTGCAAGGAATTCATCGCTCAAGTCTTCCGTCAATTCGTCCGAAATGGGATGTGTAGGCCGGGTCACTTCATACCCTCCGGCTTCACGGCGTCATAATCGGCCAATGGATACCATTCCGGTGTCAGTTGCGGGCGTCCGCGGATCATGTCGGCGCATTTCTCGGCCATCATGGAAATGGGGGCGTTGGTGTTGCCGGAGTTTACCTGCGGCATCGCCGCGCCATCGCAAACGCGCAGACCCTCAATGCCGTGGACCTTCATCTCGTGGCTGAGGCAAGACATATCATCGGTTCCCATCTTGACAGTACCTGTAGGATGATAGCAGGTAGTCGCGCTTTCGCGAATATAGGCGTCGATCTCGGCATCGGTGTGCACGCCAGGGCCGGGGAACAACTCGGCTTTGACAAAATCCTTCATGGCTTCCTGACGGAAGACTTCGCGCGTGACCTTGACCGAGTCGCGAGTCATGCGGCGGTCTTCCTCGGTCGCCAGCACATTGGCGTCGATGATCGGATGATCGAAAGGATCGGTGGAGCGCAACTTGATTGTGCCGGTGCTTTCGGGGCGCAGCGGGCAGACATGACACTGAAATCCGTGCCGGTCTGGCCATGTCCGTCCGTTGTCATAGACCAGAATCGGAATGAAGTGATGCTGAGCATCTGGCAGATCAACCCCGTCGCGGGTTTTGAAAAACGCGCCAGCCTCGGTATGCATTGTGGCGCCGGGTCCTGTTTTGCGGGTGAAATATTCCAGTCCGATTTTGATGTTGTTGGGAAAGGCATTGGCCTTGTAGAGCGTTACGGGCTGACTGCATTCCATCTTGACCGAGGTGTTGACGTGGTCCTGAAGGTTTTCTCCGACCCCCTTCAAATCCTGCACGACGGGAATGCCCAACGCTGTCAGGTCGTCGGCGTTGCCGATCCCGGATAGCATTAGGGTTTGCGGTGAATTGACGGCGCCGCCGGACAGGATCACCTCGCAATCGGCGTTAATTTCGACCAAATCGCGGCCCTGAATGATCTCGATGCCGGTGGCCCGGTTGCCACCAAAGAGGATACGGTTGACCATGGTGCCGGTCATGATGGTCAGGTTCTTGCGCTTCATCGCCGGACGCAGATAGGCAAATGACGAATTCTGGCGTCGGCCATCAGCGATGTTCATGTCAAAGCGACCAAAGCCTTCGAATTGGTGGCCATTGAAATCCTGACTTTCGGGATAGCCCGCTTGAACACCGGCTTTGATATAGGCCTCAAAAAGAGGGTTGGGATATTCGCCGATGGTCACGCCGATCGGACCGTCGCCCCCGCGATAGTTGCTGATCTCTTTGTTGCGCGATTCGGTTTTCTTGAAATAGGGCAGGCATTCCGCCCAGGTCCAGCCCGGCAACCCTTGCGCGGCCCAGTTGTCATAGTCCCACGCATGGCCGCGAATCCAGACCATACCATTGATCGAGGACGACCCGCCCAACACTTTGCCACGCGGCCAGTAAAGGCGGCGGTTGTTCAGATGCTTTTGCGGCTCTGTTTCATAGTACCAGTTGAAGCGTTTTGAGTTCAGCGGATAGGTCAGGGCGGCAGGCATGGACAATTGCCAGCCCAGAAACGCGTCGCGGTCCGTCGGGCCCGCTTCGATCAACAGCACCTGCGCCTGCGCATCCTCGGATAACCGATTTGCCAGGACACAGCCGGCTGACCCCGCACCCACGACAATGTAGTCGTACCCCTTCGCTATATTCTGTGACATGGCGCACCTGCAGATATGAAAAATTCCTGTAGACAGCTATTCACCAAAAATGTACAAATATCGACAACTAAAACAACATACCAACAATCAAACCGGACGATGCCAAGCGCATTCAGGGAGCCGAGATGATCGAAACACCCCTCATTTCTTTTGAGAATGTCTCAAAATCCTACGGGGCACTGCAAGTCTTGAAGGACCTGAATTTCAGCGTCAACGCAGGAGAAAAGATCTCTCTGATTGGTCCAAGCGGCAGTGGAAAAACAACGATTCTGCGGATCCTGATGACGCTGGAGACTCTGACTTCAGGCCACATCGTCATCGACGGCAAGCAGCTTTGGCACGAAGATAAGGGCGGCGCCCTAGTACCAGCAGGTGAAAAACACCTGCATGACGCGCGTGCGGAAATCGGCATGGTGTTTCAACATTTCAACCTGTTTCCCCATTTGACCGTCCTGAAAAACGTGACCGAGCCGCAGAGGATTTCCAAGGGAATAAACCCGAAAGAAGCCGTCGAAGTTGCACGGGACCTGTTGGAGATGGTGGGCTTGGGTGACAAGTTCGATCACTATCCGTCACAATTGTCTGGCGGACAGAAGCAGCGGGTTGCCATTGCCCGCGCGCTGGCCCTCAAACCGCGCATCATGCTGTTTGATGAACCGACTTCGGCGCTTGATCCGGAACTAGTCGGAGAGGTCCTCGGCGTCATGCGCAAACTGGCCCACGAAACTGATATGACTATGCTTCTGGTGACACATGAGATGAGCTTTGCCCGGGAATTTGCCGACCGGGTCATGTTCTTCGATAAGGGTGTGATTGCCGAGCAGGGCCCGCCGGAACAGATCTTCCAGAACCCTCGGGAAGATCGCACGCGCGATTTCCTGCGCAAGTTTATTTCGTCCGACACAGATGCGTAGCTACGAAAACGACCTAACAAAACCGGGAGGATAAGATGGTTGTAAAATTTGGATCCAGGATGACAAACGCTGTTGCGGTTGGCATGCTGGCGCTTGGCGCCGGTGCACAGATCGCTCAGGCTGAAACGACATTGGAGCGGCTTCAAAGCTCCGGCACCGCCAAGATCGCGATTGCGAATGAACCGCCCTACAGCTCGATCGATGGCGAAGGGAACATTGGCGGCGCGGCCCCCGATGTCGCTAAGGCCGTGCTTAAGGAGCTTGGTGTCGAAAACGTCGAGGCAGTTGTTGTCGATTACGGCGCGATGATCCCTGGCCTGTTGGCGAACCGGTTCGATCTGGTCGCTGCCGGTCTTTACATCAAGCCCGAACGTTGCGAAGCGGTCATGTTCTCGGAACCCGATGTCTGTGACGCCGAAGCCTTTGCCGTCATGGCGGGCAATCCCAAGGGTCTGGACACCTATCAGGCCGTGGCTGCCGCTGGCGCGAAAATCGGTGTGTGTGGTGGCTGTGCCGAAGAAGGCTACGCCCTGGAGGCCAGCGTACCGCAATCCGATCTTGTTGTGTTCCCGGACGGCGCGAGCGGCATCTCAATGCTGCAAAATGGCCGGATCGATGTTCTGGCCCTGTCGGGTCTGGTGGTTGTCGACCTTTTGGAAAAAGCAAACGACGAAAACCTCGAGATCGTCTATCCGGTCACTGACGCCCCGCAAAGCTGCGCTGGCGCGGCCTTCCGCCCGGACGATACCGAATTCCGCGATGCTTATGATGCGGCGCTGGCCAAGATCAAGGGAGATGGAAGCTTTAAGGAAATCATTGATACTTACGGGTTCGCCACTCAAACCGCGCTCGAAAAAACGCGTGCGGACTACTGCCCGGGTACCTGATTCCTGAACGAAAGATCCCCTGCCCAACAGGCGG
>CAXXPZ010000077.1:0-44503 GCA_963422555.2 uncultured Ruegeria sp. | reverse complement strand
GGGTGACGTGACCATGGGCGAAGTGCTGACCGTGCTGCCGTTCCAGAACACGCTTTCGACCTTCGAGATCAGCGGTCAGGGCGTCATCGACGCGCTGGAAAACGGTGTCAGCCAGGTCGAAGAGGTCAAGGGTCGCTTTCCGCAGGTTGCTGGCATGACCTTTACCTGGGACCCGTCGGCTGCACCCAACGAAGGGCGCATTGTCGAGGTTCTGGTCGCCAAAGACGGTGGTTTTGAGCCAATCGATCCTGCCGCCAGCTATCTGGTGGTCACGAACAACTATGTCCGCAATGGCGGTGATGGATACAAGATGTTCGCGGGCGACGACAAAAACGCCTATGACTTCGGCCCCGATCTGGCGGATGTCACAGCGGAATACCTGGGCCGAAAACGCGCCTTACACTCCGTATCTGGATGGGCGTATCAAACAGAAATAAGCCGGTGTAACCGAATGCCAAAGGCCGCCTGTCACGGGCGGTCTTTTTTCATTTTGTGATCAGCCAAGATCGTATTCGGGCCAAAGTGATGGATCGAACCCGTCCAGCATGGGCTGCAGATGATCTGCAACCTTGCGCCAGCCGCCTACGGATCTGGTAGAGATCGTTTTTCGCACCTGATCCGTGCTGGCGGTTCGCACCTGTTTGGTGTTTTCCTCCGGATGGATCATCCGTTCGGTCCACTCGATACCACAAAAGGCAGCCACTGTTCGGCTGTGGTTTTGAGGATTGGCAACAAGGTCTTCGTAGGAAACTGTCAGGATACGGTCGCCGAACAGCTGATCCCAATGCGTCATGTATTTGCGGTACAAATTGGCCGAATGCGCAATCGCCGCCAGATCCGAGGAATAGCGCATTCCAAGCGCCGGAAACCGTCTGATCCATTTTGACAGGCCAGCATCGCGTGGATCGCGCAAAATGTTGATCACCCTGGCGTTTGGGAAAGCCGCCAGCAAAAAGCCAACGCGTTGATAATTATGCGGCATCTTGTCGACAAATGCGGCCATACCGTCAGGCGTTGGTGGCATCAAATCGCGATATTCCCGCGCAAAGGCCGTGGCGTCCTGTTTGGTGAACGGATTCTGATTATCAACAAACGGCTGGGACAAGTCCGCGGCCAAGGAAATCTCTCCACAGCCGGCGACGGACTCAGCCGAGCTGAGCATCATTTCCATCAGCGTCGTGCCCGAGCGGGGCTGACCGATTACAAAGATGGGTGCCGGGGCTTTGGCCCCATCCGCTTCTGGGATTGCGATGCCAATTGGGAACAGGTGGCAGATGCGCGTAAGTAATTCTTCTTCGGCTGCAGGATCATAAGGGTTCGCTTGATGCTGCACGAGATTGGCGCGTGCGAAATGCGGCATGGCTGCGGGCAGACCATCCAGCCGGGCAATCAAATGCGCCTTGGAGAATTCCAGATAGGTGTCATCATGCGATTGCGTGGCGATGGTGGATTCAACCTGATCCAGCAGGTCCCCGGCTTCATCGGCATCAGCCAGTGTCGCCAACTGGTGCAGGGTTTTGGCATGTTCACCATTGGATTGCAGAAGGCCGCGTAGAATCTCGACACACCCATGGATATCACCGGACTGACGTAAATCGATCGCCATGCGATAGGCGATGTCGATATCATCCGGCGCCAACGCGTATGCCCGGACCATATCGGCCGAGCTTTGCGCGACATAACCGATCCGGCCATAGGCGCGGGCGCGGTTGGCGAAAAGAGTCGCGTTGTCGGGATCCGAGACCAGCCGTGTTGTCGTGTAGTCGATGATCTGCCGCCAACTGGTTCCCTTCATCCCGATCTCGTCGATGACGCGGGACAGTTCACGGCTGTCGGGAAATTGCTGCAGCTTTTTCCTCGGCATAACCCAATGCCTTGGGGATTTGTCCCGTCTGCATAAGGGCATTTGCCAGGTTTTCGACGATTTGCACATCGTCAGGTTTGATCCGCGAGGCTTCGACGAAATGCGGAATGGATTGCTTGTATCGCTCCATCTGGGTCAGCACGAACCCGGCAATGGTGTGATAATCCGCGTCTTTGGGAAATTTCTTTGCGCCCAACTGGGCCTTTTTCAGCGCCTGCGGCAGTTTCCCTGCATTCACGTCACTTAACGCTTTGCTCTTCAGGATTTCGCTGTTTGCTTTGCCATGGATCGCGATATCCCGTGCGCCTGAAAAGATTGTCGGAAATTCATAACTATGTGTGGACGGTTTGCAATAACTCTTCCCAACGACGCCATGGCGCAATTGTTTGCAGCGCGCCCGGCCAATGATTTGCCTGCCGTTCCGAATTTCAACGTATGCCCGACCAACCCCTGTGCATGTGGTGCGCTCGGGCGATGGCGGGCGCCGGTTGGACGCGCTGCGATGGGGGTTCCTGCCGCATTGGTATAAATCCGAAACGGCGGGGCCGTTACTGATCAATGCACGGGCCGAAACGCTGGCTGAAAAACCCGCCTTTCGCGCTGCGTGCCGGGAACGGCGCTGCCTGATCGCGGCGACCGGTTTCTATGAATGGACCAAGACCGAGGATGGACAGCGGTTGCCCTGGTACATTCACCGCCGTGACGGCGCGCCGATTGCGTTTGCCGGGATCTGGCAGGATTGGGGGCCAGATACAACGCGGCAAGGAACCTGTGCAATCGTGACGACGGCTGCGAATGAAACCCTGCGCCAAATTCACCACCGGATGCCCTTGATCCTCGAACCCACAGACTGGCCGCTATGGCTGGGTGAAACGGGCAAGGGTGCGGCGGCATTGATGCAGCCGGGACCAGAGGACACGCTGCAATTCCACCGGGTCGGGCGCGCCGTGAATTCCAACCGTGCGGCGGGGCCCGAGCTGATCGAACCCGATCCCGAAGGCTGACATCCGCTTTCCATTCGATCACATGCGCGCTAGAGGAGCGATATGGCTCTGAAATTCTCCACCTTGCCACAGCTTTATACCCATGCGTTCGATACGGTTATCGACGTGCGCAGCCCTGCTGAATTTGCCGAAGATCACTTGCCCGGGGGCCATCAACCTGCCGGTTCTGGATAACGACGAACGTGCGCGGGTCGGTACAATCTATGTTCAGAAAAGCCCCTTTCTGGCGCGCAAGCTGGGCGCCGCGCTGGTGTTTCGGAACGCGGCAGGTCACATCGAAAACAGCCTCAGCCATCATGAAGGTGGCTGGAAGCCGCTGGTTTATTGCTGGCGCGGCGGGCAGCGGTCCGGGTCTTTCACCTGGATGCTGCAGCAGATTGGTTGGCGTGCCGAAGTGGTTGATGGCGGTTATCGCACTTATCGGCGTCTGGTGAAGGCATACCTTTACGATGATCCTTTGCCGCACAAGCTGGTGGCGCTGGACGGCTATACCGGAACCGCAAAGACCGAGCTGTTACAGCAGTTGCAGGCACGCGGCGTTCAGGTTCTGGACCTTGAAGGTCTGGCCAATCACCGGGGCTCGCTGCTGGGCGAACGGCCGGGCGGGCAACCCAGTCAGAAAGCGTTTGAATCCGCGCTGGCCAAAGCCTTGTGCACGCTCGATCCGACCCAACCCGTTATGGTCGAGGCGGAATCGTCGAAAATCGGCAATCTGATCCTGCCGCCGAGCCTTTGGGCTGCACTCTGCGCGGCACCCCGCATTCTGGTTTCCGCCCCGATCGAGGCGCGAACGACTTATCTGGTAAAGGCATATGACGATATCCTGTCTGACGCCGCGCGGCTGCGCGACCGGCTGTCGCCGCTGCGGCACCATCGCGGTCACGCGGTCGTTGACGGCTGGCTGGCGCTGATCGATGCCGACGACAAACATGCCCTGACCCGCGCATTGATGGAGCAGCACTATGATTCGGCCTACGCCAAATCCCGTCGCGCGCAGCAGGCGGATGTGATCGTGCAGATCGAAGTCGCGGCGCTGGACGCAACCGGCTTGGCCGAGGCCGCAGCCCGGATCGAAGAGGTTCTGGCTCAGTTCTGAAGCCGCAGGCCGGGTGCGTCGGTCAGGTGCCCGATGATGGCGGCCGGGTATCCGGCCTTAAGCAATTGCTCCAGCAATATCTGGGCCTGAGTCGCGCCTACAGCGGCCAGCAACCCGCCCGCGGTTTGCGGATCGAACAGCAGGTCTGCCGCGCCACCAACCGGCAGTTCTGGCACAATCATTCGGTTATCTTCAAAAATCGTCGACCGGATGCCCATTTCGCTCAGCTCCGCTGCGCCGGTCATCAGCGGCACCGCCCCAGGGTTCACCAACGCGCCACAGCCTGAGGCCGCGCAGATGCCCTGCAGATGCCCGGCCAGCCCGAACCCTGTCACATCCGTCATGGCGTGCGCGCCGACCAGAATGCCCGATGCGACGCCCTGTGGCTGCACCATCTGATGATACGCCTCAGCCACCCAGGCGCCGTCGGCCTGACCGGCCATTTCGGCGGCCATCAGGACCCCGCTGCCCAGCGGTTTGGTCAGGATCAGCGCATCGCCGGGCTGACCCCCCGACAATGTGATCGGATCGTGGTCGCACAGGCCGGTCAGGGTGAACCCGATTGTCATCTCGTCCCCCATCGAGCTGTGACCGCCCACGATCTCGGCCCCGGCCTGACGAATCACATCGCTGGCCGTTGTCATGATCTCGGACATCGTGCGGCGTTGCAGGTCGGGGGACATGCGGGGCAGGATGACTGTGGCCGTAGCGGCCTGCGGCGCGGCACCCATTGCCCAGATGTCGCCCAGGGCATGGATGGCCGCAATCCGGGTCATCAGCGCCGGATCTAGCACAAAGCCGCGCAGATGGTCCGAGGTCATGACCTGCCGAACACCGCCAGTCGTCAGCAATGCCGCATCATCGCCGGGTAGGGGTGACACATCGTCTCGGCGGGGCAAGGGCAGGTCCTGCAGGGCCGAGCGCAACGCACCTCGTCCGACCTTGGCACCGCAGCCGCCGCACATCGGTTTGTCTCCCAATGCCTCACGCAACCCACCTGCATAGGCCTTAGGCAATGCAGGTGGTGACATCCGGGGCAAGTCACGGAACCGGTTCATAAATCCCTGATCGATGTGGTTCTTCCACGTCCACATCAGACGGCCACTAAAAGACGTGCCCAGACGTTCGGCCAAGGCGGATTTTCTGCCTAGCGAGATCAGCTTGAGGTAATCTTCTGCGGGACGTAGCGCCGCATTTTCCCGGCCCCCAAGGCCGCGCGCAGATTGTCGAACAGAACCGGCGCCTCGCGCACCGCATAAACGCCTGCTTTGGGTCGTGGGTTGTCTGTAAGATGGGCGCAGTCGCCAGCCGCGAAGATCGCCGGGTCGCTGGATTGCAGATGCGCGTTCACACACACGTAACCACCTTCGAGCGTTAGTCCCGTCCCAGCCAGCCAATCTTAGGGCCGGGCACCTGCGGCCCCGGTGACGAATTCGGCAGGGATGTGTCGCCCATCCGCCAGATCGACGCCGTTCTGCGTGATGTCCGAGATTGTTGCGTTTTCGATCACTTCGATACCCAGCGCGTCCATGGCGTGCCGGATCGTTGCCGCCGTTTTGGGCGCGGGTGGCGTTCAGGATGTCAGCATTGTCGATCAAGGCGACCTGTGCGGCGCGTCCCTTGGCGCGCAGGGCATGGGCCATGGCCATGACCAGCTCGGCCCCAGCAACGCCGCCGCCGATCACTGCGACCGAAGCCGTGCCCTCACCAGCCAAATAGCGGCCCCATCTGGCGGCAAAGGGTCCAAGCGGCTTGGCAGGCACCGCATGATCACCAAAACCGGGCAGGGCGGGCATATTCGAAGTGATGCCCACATTGATCGAAGCCACGTCAAACGCCACCGGCGGCTGGTTCGGGACGTGGATCATGCGGGCCTCGGTATCTATCCCGTCGGCCGCGCCGAGTATCACGCGCGCGTCGGCAAACCGGGCAAGTCTGATCAGGTCTATATCCAGTTCCGCCCGGTCATAATGACCGGCGACATACCCGGGCAGCATCCCGGAATAAGGCGCGGTCGGGCCGGGATTGATCACGGTCACCCGAGCGCCGGGCAGCGGGTTCATACCCCATTTACGCAGCAACAGCGCGTGTGTGTGGCCTCCGCCTATCAGAACCAGATCGCGGGTCAGGGGCAACGAAGGCATATGCATGGGGCTCAGTTCGCTCTGTGTTCGGGGACGTCCTCGACCTGCTCGACCGCGTGGGTGGCCCATAGCTCATCCTCGCCCGCATCCGGCAGATCATCGGGCTTTTCATGGCGATGAATGTGCCATTTGGCAATGAACAGGGCCGTGATCGGAGCAGTCAAAAACAGGAACAAGGTGATCAGAAGCTCGTGCAGCGACAAATGTTCCTCGATCAGGAACGAGTGAAAGATCGACGCCAGCAACACGCCTCCTACGCCCAAGGTAGTGGCTTTTGTAGGCGCATGCAGGCGGGACATCGGGTCTTTGAGCTTGATCATGCCAAACGATCCGACAAATCCGAAAATGCCCGAGACGATCAAGAAAAAGGCAATGAGGAATTCAAACACAATGGTCATGTCACCCTCACTCGATAATGTTGCCGCGCAGCATAAAGCGCGCATAGGCCACGGTTGAGACAAAACCAAGCATGGCGATGATCATGGCGGCCTCGAAAAAGATTTCGGTCCCAAGATGCAGACCATAAAGGATCATCAGAGCGATTGTGTTGATAACCATTGTGTCCAGCGCCAGAACGCGGGTGCCGACGCCCTCGGCGCTGATGATCCGCCACAAGCACAACATGATCGCCGCGCCGAAACAGGCAAACGCAAAGTAGATTGCATACTCGATCATTCGAAAATCTCCTTCAGGCGGCGTTCATAGCGTTGCTTGATCTGGTCGCGCACCTCGTCCGGGTTAGGCGCATCGAGGCAATGGACCAGCAGGTTGTGACCCTGTGCTGACAGATCGCAGCTGACGGTGCCGGGGGTCATGGTGATGGTCCCAGCCAGTACGGTGATCGCCTCGGGCGTGCGCAGCTCCAGCGGGATGCAAACCCAGTTGGGTTCGCGATCCGCGTCACGTTTGAACAGGATGATGCGGGCAACTACGATATTGGCCATTATGATATCCCATAGGACGACCAGCATGTATTCAACCACCATCGGCCAGTTGCGCAGCTTGGGTCGATCCGGCCAATAGGGTTGAGTGATAAAGGGGATGATGATCCCCAGTATCAGGCCAAATACCAGTGAATTCAGCGAAGGTTTGTTCGCCAGAAGAATCCACACCAAAGTCAGCAGAAAGGTCAGGTGCGGGTGCGGGAATATACGGTGAAGCAGTTTCATTACTGTTCTCCTCCCAATACAGCCGAAATATAGTTTTCCGGCGTGAACAATTGCACGGCGGTGTTGCTGGTATATTGCAGCGCCGGCCCGGCAAACAAGGTCAGCAACACCAGCCCCAGAACCAGTCCGAACACGGCAGTAAAGGTCAGCCCCGGCATCGGCTCGGGCGCGGGCGGATGTGGAATCTCTTCTTCGTTTTCCGGGTCCGGTTCGGTGTTGTGCTGGGCGTCGTGGCTTTTCCAGAAAATCAGCGATCCTGCCCGGGCAAGGCCCACGATAGTGACAAAGGACCCGATCAGGATCACGGCCCAGACTGCGTTGGCATGGGGTGCTTCACGGGTGGCATCCAGCACCAGCAGTTTACCGACGAAGCCCGACAGGGGTGGCATACCGGCCAAAGCAATTGAACCGACAAAGAACAGGGCCGCGATCAGCCCGCCCTGCGGCATCGGCGCAGTGGGTGAAATCGCGCCGTTCTGCCGTTGCATAACAAGATCGGCCACAAGGAACATCAATGCGGTCGCCAGTGTCGAGTGAAAGACGTAATACAGCGCCGCAGCTGTCGCGACCTCGTTGAACAGCGAGATCGCCACCAGCAGGGTACCCATCGACGCGATGGCGCAAAAGGCCACCATGCGCGCAATGTGGCGCGACCCGAGAATGCCCAGCGTTCCGATGGCCAGCGTCAGAACCGCGGCGGTTTCCAGCCACTCGCCCACCAGCCCGTCGGTCACGGCGACGTCTGGCCCGAAAATCAGCGTATAGACCCGCAGGATCGAATAGGTGCCCACCTTGGTCATGATCGCAAACAGCGCCGCCACTGGCAGCGGTGCGTTGGCATAGCTGGCAGGCAGCCAGAAATGCAGCGGCAGCACGGCGGCCTTAATGCAGAACACCAGCAACAGCAAAACCGCGCCAACCCGCAGCAGCGCGGTATCCTCGGGCGGAATTTCGGCTACCCGCACGGCCAGATCGGCCATGTTCAGTGTACCGGTTACCGCATAGATCGTGCCCAGGGCAAACAGAAACAGGGTCGAGCCAAGCAGGTTATAAGCGACATATTGAACCCCCGCTTTCAGCCGTACCGCGCCACCACCATGGGTCATCAGACCGTATGAGGCGATCAGCAGCACTTCGAAAAAGACAAACAGGTTGAAGGCGTCGCCGGTCAGAAACGCGCCGCATACCCCCATCAACTGGAACTGAAACAACGAGTGAAAATGCTTGCCCCGCTCATCCCAACCCGAGGTGATGGCGTAAAGGACAATGGGCAGGGCCAGCAGCGCGGTCAGCAGAACCATCATTGCCGACATGCGATCCAGCACCAGAACGATGCCAAAGGGCGCAGGCCAGTTGCCCAGCTCATAGACCTGAATATCCCCACCCGACGCCTGCGCCGTGATGGTCAGTGCGATCCCCAGCAGGCCGACAACGCCCGCGACCGAGAAGATGCGCTGCAGATCCAGATGAAAGCGCAGGACCATGATGATGAAAGGGGCCAGAATCGCGGGCAGGACGATCGGCGCAACGATCCAGTGGTTCATGCGTCTTCTCCCGGCGCGTCGACGCTGTCCTGCGCAGTCATGTCGATGTGATCATCCTTCGAGGACAAATAGGCGCTGAGTGCGATCATCACGATGACCGCCGTCATCCCGAATGAAATCACGATGGCGGTCAGAACCAGCGCCTGAGGCAGAGGGTCGGTATAGGGCACATCTTCGTATTTGTTCAAAACGGCGGGCGCGTTCAGCGCCAGCCGCCCGGTTGCGAACAGAAAAACGTTCACCGCATAGGTAATCAGGGACAGGCCCAGAATGACCGGAAAGGTCCGGCGGCGCAGGATCAGGAAAATCCCGGCAGCGGTCATGACGCCAACGGCTGAGGCTACGAGCGCTTCCATCAGACCTGCTCCTCTTCTTGTTTTTCTTCCGGCGGGTCATCTCGCAGCGGGTTGATATCCATCGGGTGTTCCTGTGCCATGCCCGGTTGCCAGGCGAACCGCGACAGGCTGTCCAGTGCCAGCATGACCGCGCCAAGAACGGCCAGGAACACACCGGTGTCGAACAGGATCGCTGTGGCCCATTCAAATTCCTCCAGCGGGGGCCAGTTGATGTAGCCGAAATCGCTGGTCAGGAAGGGGCGCTCGTTGAACCACGCGCCCAAACCGGTTGCGGCGGCAATCAACACGCCCCATCCGATGGTGCCGTGGTAATAGAACCGCTGCCGTTCGATAGCCCAGGTATAGCCGCTGGCCATATATTGCATCAGGAAGGCAATCGCTACGATCAGCCCCGCGATGAACCCGCCGCCGGGCTGGTTGTGGCCGCGGAAAAAGATGTATGCGCCGACCATCAGCGCGATCGGCATCATCACCCGGGTCGCGACAACCATCATCAACGGGTGCGAGTCCCCCGATTGCGGCCAATGCGGTTTGCGGTTCAGCAGGTAGGCGCGCACGTTTGTGCTCAGGACAGCTTCGGTCAGGGCAAAGATGATCAGGGCGGCAATGCCCAGGACAATGATCTCTCCGAACGTATCAAAGCCCCGGAAATCCACCAAAATCACGTTGACCACATTGGTACCACCGCCACCCTTGTAGGAATTCGCCAGATGAAATTCCGAGATCGTCGGAAAGGCAAAATCGCGCATCATCAGCGCGTAGATCAGCCCACCCGCACCAATGCCAGCGACCACTGAGATCACCGCATCACGCCAACGGCGCGGGGCCGTGCTGTCCCATGGCGTTTCGGTGGGCAGAAAATTGAGCGACAACAGCAGCAGGATCATCGTGACCACTTCGACCGAGATCTGGGTCAGCGCCAGATCCGGGGCCGAAAGATAGTTGAACGCCATCGACACGATCAATCCGACAACGCCGATCAGCACCAGCGACAATAGCCGGTTGCGGTGGAACCACATGATCGCCAGTGTCGCACCAACGAGGCAGATCCAGCCGATGATCGGGATGATCTGAGCAGGCAAGGGAACACGGGTTACGGCGCCGATTGTGCCGGTGGAATAGGCGTAATATCCAAGCCCGACGGTGAACACGACAAAGATGATCGCATAGCGGCTTATGACGCCGTTGTGGAGTTCATCGGTGATCAGGCGGCTCAGCCGGGTCAGCGCGTGAATGACCGTATCAAAAATCGTCTTGGCTTCGGGACGGGGCAGGGCATTCCACAGCCGTTCTCCCCGGTGATGCATGGACAGCAGGAACAGACCGCCAATCGTGGCCGCTGCGGACATATACAGTGCAGACGTGAACCCGTGCCACAGCTTCAGCGAATAATAGGGCAGCTTTTCCCCGCCGATCACCGCACTGGAAACCACCGCGACCAGTGGACCAACAACGGCATTGGAATAAAAACCGATGAGAACGACCAGAACCACAAGGAACGCAGGCGCCAGCCACAGGCCAACGGGCGGGTCGTGGGGATGTTGGGGATAGTCATCCCGTTCAGGTCCCAGAAATACGTGACCGACAAACCGGAACGAATACGCCGCCGAAAACAGCGCCGCCAGCAAGGCCAGCCCGGGTACCAGATAATGCGAGTTGAGCCACGTGGTGTGGACCGTCTCCTCCAGCATCATTTCCTTGGACAGGAAGCCGTTCAGCGGCGGCAGACCGGCCATTGACAGTGCCGCGATTGTGCCGATGGTAAAGGTGATCGGCATCAGGTGGCGCAATCCACCCAGCCGTTTGACATCGCGCGTTCCGGCCTCGTGATCCACGATCCCGGCGGTCATGAACAACGCGGCCTTGAAGGTCGCGTGGTTGATGATGTGAAAGATCGCTGCGACGGCGGCAATCTTGGTGCCAAAGCCCAGCAGCATGGTCACCAGTCCCAGATGCGACACGGTTGAAAACGCCAACAGCGCCTTGAGGTCATCCTTGAACAGCGCGATGACCGCCCCGATCAGCATGGTTATCAGCCCTGTCGTGGCCACGATATAAAACCACGCATCGGTTCCGGCCAGCACAGGCCACATGCGCGCCATCAGGAACAGACCGGCTTTTACCATCGTGGCCGAGTGCAGGTAGGCCGATACTGGCGTCGGTGCGGCCATGGCGTGGGGCAGCCAGAAGTGGAACGGGAATTGCGCCGATTTGGTGAAACATCCCAGCAGGATCAGGATCAGTGCGGGCAGATAATAGGGTGAGGACTGAATCAGATCCTTGTTCTGCAAAATGACACTCAGGTCATAAGACCCAACGATATTGCCCAGGATCAGCATCCCAGCGATCATTGCCAACCCGCCCGATCCGGTTACGGCCAGCGCCATCCTTGCCCCTTGCCGCCCCTCTGGCAGATGCTTCCAGTATCCGATCAGCAGGAATGAGCTGAGCGAGGTGAGTTCCCAAAAAATCAACAAAAGCAGGATGTTGTCAGACAGAACGATCCCGACCATGGCACCCTGAAACAACAGCAGGTAGGTATAGAACTGCCCCATCGGATCTTCGCGCGACAGGTAGAACCGCGCATAGAGAATGATCAGCAAACCGATGCCCAGGATCAGCAGCGCGAACAGGAACCCCAACCCGTCCAGCATGAAATTCGCGTTCAGACCCAGCCCCGGAATCCAGTCGAACCGGGCGGTGACAACATCGCCGCGCATGACGCTTGGGATGTGGATCAACAGACCCATCAGGGCCAGAAACGTGGTTAACCCCGCTGCGGATGCGGCTGCGTTTCGCCCTGCGCGGATCAGCAGTGCGGGAAAGACAGCTCCGAGGAATGGAAGGGCCGCGATAAGGAATAGGGACAATTGCGATACTCCGATCTGAGCGGTCAAGTTGGTCCAAATTAGAAAGGATAATTCTGGGACTGTCCAGATAGTGCAGGTTTTTCACCGCCTTCTCAGGCGAAGTTTTGGTATTTCGGGGACTGAAATTGACTTGACGGGAACTTGAAGAGTGCAGGGTTATTCTGTCGCGGCAATCCGATGTGCGATGTGCTAAAACCTTGCCTATCCACACAGGAGATAACCGCGTGGCGCACATGGCGAAACGGACCCGGCGGTGGGTGATTCTGGGCACAGGCGCAGCAATTGCCGGTGGCTTTGCCATTCGCGAATACCGGCTGATTCCGCCCGATTACGCAGGCGGGCAGTTAACCGTGACCGATGCGCATGAACAGGCGTTGTCGGGGGACGTCCTGTTGGTGGATATCCGCACGCCAAAGGAATGGCAGGCCACCGGAATTGGACAAGGGGCCTATCCGCTGGATATGCGGCGCGAGGATTTTTCGCAGGCTCTGACGCAGCTTGTGGCCGGTGATCTGAACAGGCCCGTGGCGCTGATCTGCGCGCGCGGCGTGCGATCCGCCCGGCTTAGCAACAGATTGACCAAGGCGGGATTCGCCCGGATTATCGACGTGCCCGAAGGCATGTTGGGTTCGGCCGCAGGCCCCGGATGGGTGCGCGCCGGATTACCGGTCAACGATTACGAGGGAAACGTTTGATGACTGCAAAACAATGGCTGGTGGCCTGCCTGGCCTTGTCCGCCCATTCCGCCAATGCCGCCTGCGGCGTCGAAGAGGGGATGTGTGAAACCCCCAACGGCGGATACCAGATCGAACTGCCCAAGGCGGATAACCCACCGATGGTGATCTTTTTGCACGGCTATGGCGGGACCGGAAGCGGTACGATGAAAAACCGCGGCATGGTCGAGCCGTTGCTGGAGCGGGGATATGCCGTGATGGCCCCCGAGGGTGCCATCCGCAACGGACGGCAGAGCTGGAATTTCTACCCCGGCTGGGACGGGCGCAACGAAACCGACTTTTTGACCGAGGTGGTGCAGGATGCCGCGGATCGTTTTGGCGTAGATGCTGAACGGGTTGTGCTGGGCGGGTTTTCGGCAGGGGGGTTCATGGTCAACTACCTTGCCTGCGACGCGCCCGAGACATTCTCGGCCTATGTTCCGGTCTCAGGCGGGTTCTGGCGCCCGCACCCCGAGGAATGCGATGGCCCGGTACGCCTGTTCCACACCCATGGCTGGACTGACAATGTGGTCCCGCTCGAAGGGCGCATTCTGGGGGGTGGCCGGTTTCATCAGGGCGATATCTTTGCCGGGCTTGAAATCTGGCGTCAGGCCAATGAATGCGCCGACACCAAACCAACCGGGTTTGGAACGACCGACCAGTTTATGCGCCGCAAATGGACTGGATGTGCCGATGGTGGCGCGTTGGAATTCGCGCTGTTTCCCGGCGGGCACAATGTGCCAAAAGGCTGGGCTGACATGATGCTGGACTGGTACGAAGGGTTACCCGGCAGCTGATCACTCTGCCGGTGTAACCGCGCTTTTTCCTTCGATCAGTCGCTTCAATTCATTCCGATAGCGACGGGCTGTGCGGGTGATCGCGGGCTCTTTGAAATCCTCACGCATCCCCACCATCTTACGCGCCGCGCCTGCGGATACCCCGCTGAGCGCGGACAGGGGGATGGCCAGTGCAAGGCTGATCGCGATCGGTGCCAGCCAGATCGACACCAGACCGGCCACAATGCCGATGGTCAGGGCCACACCGCTGACGGTTTCCAGCGCGTGGCACAGGATCAGCGTGCGCAGCCCATAGCTGCCACCGTCACGGGCCTGCGGGGACCAGCCGCGCTGAATGCCAAACGCGGTTCGAAAAACGGCGATCATCTGTTGCACCATCAGGATCGGCGCATAGAGGATCGACAGGACAACCTCAGCCAGAAACGAGGTCACGAACCGCCGCCCACTACCGAATTCCGAGTACCGCATCCCGCTGAGGGGCAGGGCCAGGACCCCCAGAACCTTGGGGGCCAGCAGCATCGCGTACATGACCAGAATGATCAGAACATGGCGCGTTTCGGACATTTCGGGCCATTGCGGGAACAGCGGGTTGTCTGGGCTGAAATAATGCAGGACCGAGGCGTCCTTGCCCTGACCGATCAGCGCCCACATCACCAGCAGCGCAAACCACAGCGGGGACATCAGATACCCAACAGCACCGTGGAACATGTGGAACCGTGATACCGCACGGAACCCGGCCGAACCCAGCAGTTTCAAGTGCTGCAGGTTGCCCTGACACCAGCGCCGGTCGCGCATGGCGTGGTCGATGAGGGTAGGTGGTGTTTCTTCATAAGATCCGCGAATGCGCGGCAGGAACCGCACGGCCCAACCGGCGCGGCGCAGCAGACCGGCCTCGACAAAGTCGTGGCTCATGATCAGCTTGTCCTGCCCGCTGAACGAGCGCAGCTTGGGCAAACCGGCGCAATTGGCAAACGCCCTGGTGCGGATGATCGCGTTGTGACCCCAGTAGTTGCCCTCTTGCCCGCACCAGCGCGCCAGTCCTTCGGCAAAGGCGATGCCGTAAACGCCGTTGGCAAATTGCTGCATCCGGGCAAAGACCGACTGTGCGCCGATCAGTTGCGGGTAGCTTTGGATCAGGCCTGCGCCCGGATCACGCGCCAGCGCATCCGTCAGGCGCACAATGGCGCGTCCTGTCATCAGGCTGTCGGCATCCAGCACCAGCATTGCGTCCCAGTCATCGCCCCAGCGGCTGACCCAATCGGCGATATTGCCAACCTTGCGATCGGTGTTCTGCGCGCGGCGGCGATAATACAGCTCCAGCCCCGGCGCCAGAGTGGTGCGCAGCGCCTCGATGCTGGCCTGCTCTTGCGCGGCAATCTCAGGGTCGCGGGTATCGGACAGGATGAACATGGCATAGTGATGTTGCCCGCCGCGTGCCCGCAACTCCTCCAGCATGGTGCGGGCGTTGCCCAGAACGAACCACGGAACTTCGTTATAAACAGGCATCAGCAGGGCGACGCGCAGCGGCTCGGGGCGGCCCTCGCGTTTCGGTGGCTCTTGCCGCGACAAGGACACCATGCCCAGCAGAACCGTACAAACGGTGAAGGAAATCCAGAAGAAATTGAACGAGATCAGTGCCAGCAGGATGCCTTCGATCAGGTTGATCCCCTCGGCCCCGAACCAGTCGGACATGACCCACAACAGGCCCAGCGTTGCCGCCATCGCCGGTGAGAAAGCAAGCGCTCGCCAAAATCCGGCAGATCGCGCCACCGGTCCGGATGGCACCTGAGCATCGCGGAATCCGGCGCTGAAATCCTGCGCAGGCATCGCCAGAGGTGCCTCTGGCGGCATGATCTGCAGGTTGTGGCTCATGTCGTCCATCGGTACAGCCAAACCTCTGATGCGGGTTGTTTGCCTACCAGCAATTGCGCGCGCAGCTCGACATGATCCCGGTCACCCGGTTCGAACGAAAACGCCAGGCGTACACCGCCGGTATCCGGGTTGCGCTGCAAAACCCCGTCCGAGGTTTCGGCATGGGGTGAATTGGCGAAGATTGAGATCGCATCAAGGTCGTCGAACAGATCGCTGTCCTCGAAATCGATCACCGCCAGACGTCCCTCTCCGAATGTGTTTTCCCCCATCGCGGTGTTGATCACGCGGGGCATCGCGGTGCGCTGGGGTTCTTCGCCCCAGATCAGACGATAGGACAGATCGATCTGCGACCCGGCGGCATAGGGTTCGGCCGGGCGCCAATAGGCGACAATATTGTCGTAGATTTCCTGATCGGCCGGGATTTCCACCAGCGTGACAGTGCCTTTGCCCCAATCGCCATTGGGTTCAACCCAAAGACCGGGGCGCTTGTGGTAATTCGCCTCAAGGTCCGCATAATCCGAAAATTCACGCTTGCGCTGTAACAGACCGAACCCTTGCGGGTTGGTGTCAACGAACGAGGAAATCTGCAGACGGGTCGGGTTGGCCAGAGGCCGCCAGATCACTTCGCCCGCGCCATTGCGGATCAGCAGGCCGTCGCTGTCATGCACGGCAGGGCGGAAATCATCAAACCGGCTGTGATTGGTCTGATCAAACAGGAACATCGACGTGCCGGGCGCGATGCCTACATGGGGCAATTCAGTGCGCGGGAACAGCGTGGCCTCGACATCCATCACGCAGTCTGCCCCGGCGGTGACGTTGAACCGATAGGCACCGGTCACGCTGGGGCTGTCCATCAGCGCATGCACGATCATGTCGCGCTGGCCGGGCTTTGGGCGTTCCAACCAGAACCGGATAAATTCAGGAAATTCCTCGCCATCCGGATCGCCGGTTTTCAGGGCCAGTCCGCGGGCGGACAGGCCATAGACCTCGTGCAACCCGATGGCGCGGAAATAGCTGGCGCCCTGAAACACGCAGAATTCGTCAGTCTTGCCAGGGCGGTGCATTTCGGTGCGCAGGCGCAGGCCGGAAAAGCCTAGTGTATCGTCGATCGGCAGGTCCGGCACGTCTTCGGATTTGTCGAACATCTCCAGATCGAAGGCAACCGGAGTGGCCATCCCGTCCACGACAGTCGATACTTTGACCGTGCGGGGGAAGTACAAGCCGGGTGTGAAGAAATCGACGTTAAAGGGCGTCTCGGTTTCGTACCAAAGCGCGCGGTCCAGCCGGAACCGGATCGAGCGGTATTGCTGATAGGTCAGGTCCTGCCATTCCTGCGGCACCATCTCGCGTTCCGCATAGGGACGGCTGGCCAGATCGCGGGCCAGTGCTATCACATCGTTCCGGTCAAACGGCACCTCGCCCCCAGTGGCAAACGCGGACGGGGCAAAGGCCAGGGCAGTTGACGAGGCCAGGAATGCGCGACGCGTGAAATTCATTTCTTCGACTTCCATGGATGTGTTTTGAACCACGCGGCCAGATAGGCCACGCCGATGATCATGGCAAAGCCAATCATGTTGGCGACGAATACACTGGCGACATCCCGCCCGGTCTGATCCAGCCCAACGCCGATAAGGCGCGCGGCAGCCATGGAAAAGACAAACACGGCAAGCGATTGCTGCCCGACCTTGGAGATGACCGCTAAAACCCATTGCCATGCACGCGCGCCGGCACCGTGCCCGGTGGCGATCAGGCGATGGCCGTGCTCGCCTGCAATCACCCAGCCCAGATAGGCCAGCGACAGAAAGTGCATATAGCGGAACAGGCCGAAATCGGTCTTGTTGCGCAGCTCTTTGGTCAGCGGCCAGACGTCGCGGATGTTGTCGGCCAGTCCGGGTGCAATGGCGTCGATCCACAGGAACACTTTCCACGACCCGAAGGGCATCGACAGGATCAGGAAAGCCGCCGCCGCCCAGATCAGCGTTTTTGAAACCGGCGGTGCAGGTATCCAGCCGCGCATGAAGGCAAAGCCGGTGAAGAACAGCAGTTGCCAGCCAAACGGGTTGAAAAACCACTGACGCTCTGACCAGGGCTCGGCCGGCAGAGCAAGAACGCCGAATTGCGCGACAAACCAGATCGTGGCCGAAGTCAGTGCCACTGCCCAGAATCCGATGCGGTAAAGGCCCATGAACAGCGGCATCATCGCCAGCACGACCAGATACATCGGCAGGATGTCAAAATAGTTCGGCACATAGGTCAATGTGAAAAGACCGACCATCTGCGGTGCCGGATCATTGAAAAAGTGCTGCAGATTCAGCGACGAGATATAATTCTTGTCAAACAAACCGGTTTCGTTCAGCGCCGCCATCGACATGGCCACAAAAAAGAACAGGCAGATATGGGCCCAGTAAACCTGCCAGATGCGAAAGGCCACGCGCGACGTACCCAGCCACCAGCCTTTGCGCATGAATGCGCCGCCAAAGGCAATGGCCGAGGCCATGCCGGAACAGAACACAAAAATCTCGGTGGCATCGGAAAAGCCGAACCGGGCTGGAATCCACCTGGCCCACGGATCGTTCGGGATATGCGCGATCAGGATGATGAACATCGCGATACCGCGATAGAAATCCAGCCGCGGATCGCGCGTGCGGGCAGGGGCCGCAGCCGGAGCCGCAACCTGCGCAAAATCAGAAGCGGGCGAGATAGTCGCCATACGTTTTCTGTCCTTCTTGGTCTTCTTTTTTCGTTTTGTTATTCGGCCGGAACGCTTTGCGCATTGCCGCTGTCGCGGGCAGCCTCAATCAGCGCGCGGCGGGCGAGGGTATAATTGTCTTCGCCTCCTGCGCGTTTTGCACGGCGGTCGTCCAGAATCCGCTCGACCTCGTCCAGACGTCCGGCACGCAGGCCGGAATCGATTGTGATGCGCTCGAATACATCACGTTGGGCATGGCTGCCACCGGCCAATTGCATCGAACCGCGCACCGCGCTCAGGTTATCGAATGCTGTTCCATACTGCCCGTCGCCAAAGGCCTCAAGCCCTTTGGCCGCTGCAACACCCGGGTCGGCCATCCGCCGCGTAACGTCATCCTTGGGCTGGATCGCGTCCTTGTGGATGCGGCTTAGCATTTTCGCGGTCGCGTCCTCGCGATTATCGCCGGTCAGGGCCAACAGATAATGCAGGTCAGCAAAGATCAGGCAGCCATCCTCAGTCCGGGCGGCACTGAGATCGGCCAGCTCTTCCCACCGGTTTCCGACATTCACGCCCTCAAGCTCAAGCCGGGACAGCAGCGAAGTGGCGTTTGAGATATCACGGTAATCGTCCGTCTTGTCCTGCCGGATCTGATGATCGTACAGCGCCATCACCTGATCCACCTGACCCAGGTCCAGATGCATCAGCGCCTTGTGCCACCAGACGTGATAGCGAAAGTTGTTGCAATGCGCCCAGGCGTCTTCGCGCCCGGCCAGCCAGTCCAGCCCCTGGGCTGCATTGCCGGTCATGTCGTGAACATGCGCCACAGCGTGCAGGCCCCAGGCGTCGTCCGACACCATCCACAAAGTCTGGCACCCCGAGATTTCAGCCTTTTCATAGGCGCCTGTTTCCTCCAGCGCAAAGGCGTGGCAACCCAGCAGGTAACCGCGCCCGGCATGATCGGGCGCATAGGCGGGCATCACCCGTTCAATCGACCGGCGCATGCCGTGAGAATCTCCCAACACAAAACGGACCGCGTGGCTGAGTTTCATTGCCAGCGAGTCTTCGGGATGATCGCGCAGGATCGCTTCGAATTTCTGTACAGCTGGAACATGATGCCCACCCAAACACAGACCCAGCGCATCAATATACAACTGTTCGCGGGCCGAGACCGGTTGCCGTTTCACAGCCGCATTTGCGGTCGACAATGCCTCGACAGCGACAGGCAACATTTCGCGGCGTCCCAGCAACACCATGAACAGACCCTTGATCGCATGACCCAGTGCAAAATCGGGCTCAAGCTCCAGCACTTTACCCAAATGCTGAGGTGTAACAGCCGCATGCGCCATGAACCCAAGCAGAACACCATTCCAGGCGTCGACGCTTGCCGGCTGGGTCAGGGTGTTCATTTGTCCAAAAACGTCTTGCTTCATGCTTGGGTCCAATCTGGTTGAGATATTTGACACTGTTCGATTTATCAGAGTGTGCAGCGGCGTCGTAACAGTATCGACCCTGCTCTCGAATTGGTGAAAGCCCGTGTGTGTAAAAAGTGAATAAAACCGCCGATTCAACAACATGTTTCAGCAACTTGCCGCCGAAACGTGCAGAGTGTTTCAATCCTCAAAGGGGTTTTGGGCACTCAGCACCGCATCTGTATCAGCCCCGCAGACGGGCGGCGCGCTGCGGTAAGTCACGGGTGTACGTGACAGGTTGAGCGGATTCCCGATCAGGTTCACCGCGCCCGGTTGGGCCTGCATCGAGATTTGCATCTGCCGGGCGTCAACCTGATCGGTGGCGAAAACCTGATCCAGTGACTGCACCGGTCCCACGGGCACCTTCAACGCTTCCAATCCTGCGATGACGCTTGCTGTATCCTGCTTGCGGACTGCCGGACGCAGCACAGCGTTCAGGGCATCGCGATGTTCCAACCGCGTCGGGTTGGTGGCAAATCGCGGGTCATCGGCCAGTTCGGGCATGTCGATGAAATCGCAAAACCGCCGAAACTGACTGTCATTTCCGACAGCCAGTATGACGTGGCCGTCCGAGGTTTCGTAAACGTCATAAGGCACGATATTTGGATGTCCGTTACCGCGCCGCTGTGGGGCATTGCCCGAAGTCAGATAATTCACGCCTTCGTTGATCAACCACGCGACCTGCGCGTCGACCAGCGCCAGATCGATCTGCTGGCCTTCGCCGGTCAGATCGCGGTGCCGCAGGGCGGCCAGAATACCCACGCAGGCATACATGCCGCACATCACATCGGCGATTCCAACGCCCACTTTCATCGGGGCGCCGTCCGGATCTCCGGTCAGGGACATGACCCCGCCATAGCCTTGCGCCATCAAGTCATATCCGGGTTTTGATGCGTTCGGGCCGGTCTGGCCGTAACCCGAGATCGAGCAATAGACGAGGCCCGGAAACTCTGGCGATAGGGCCGCATAGTCCAACCCGTATTTGGCCAGACCACCGGGCTTGAAATTCTCGATAAGAATATCCGCATGCGAGGCCAGACGGCGCACCTCGGCCTGTCCTTCGGGCGTGGTGATGTCCAGCGCCACGGACTTCTTGTTGCGGTTGGAGGACATGAAATATGCGCTCAGGTCTGATCGGTTGCCATCCGCATCCTCGACATATGGCGGGCCCCATTGCCGGGTATCATCGCCGCCGGTTGCGGGGTTTTCGATCTTGATGACGCTGGCGCCCAGATCACCTAGCAATTGCGTGCAGGTCGGTCCGGCCAGAATGCGGGACAGGTCCAGAACCTTGACGCCCTTCAAAGGACCATCAGATGCGGCCATCATAGCCTCCACGGTCGATTTCTGCGGCAATGACGGTGAATTTATCAGCACTAACAGCGGCATCCAGCGCGGCGCGCAGTTCCGCCCGGTTGCACACCGAATGGCCATATCCGCCAAAGGCGCGACCCATGGCGGCAAAGTCGTGGCGGTCGAAATCAACCCCGCGATTGCCCATCTGCCGCTGGCGCTGTTTCAGTTCAATCAGCGCAAGGCTGGCATCGACAAAGACCAGAAAGATCGGATTGCCGCCCATCTCAGCGGCGGTCGACAGATCTCCGGCCACCATCAGGAACCCGGCATCGCCGGAAAAGCTGATCACGGGTCGGTCGGGCTCGGCCAGTTTCAGGCCGATGGCCATCGGCACGGCACAGCCCATGGTGCACAGCGCCGAGGACTGGATCAGTCCACGTTCTTCCGAGCATTGCCACATCTGGCTCAGCAGAATGCGATGCGCGCCACTGTCGGCGGTGGCCAGCGTTTCGGGCGGCAGGGCGGCGCGGGTTTCCGCGATCACGGCTGCAGGCCCCCACTCTTCGTCCGTTGGGAACGCGAGCGCCAGCGTGGCTTTGACGGCTTCGGGTTCCCCGTCGGCCCATGTTTCACGGGCCGGATTGCCCTTGGCGATGGCTTCCAGCGTGGATCCTGTGTCGGCCACCAAATTTAGGCCCGCTTGATGCATGTAGTGATCGTTAATCACGGCCGAGATGTCGATGACACGCTTTTCCTCGGGATCCCAGATCTCGCGCCAGCCGGGGCGCATTTCGATGGGGTCATAGCCCAGACACAGGATCAGATCGGCCTGTTCCACCAACGGGACTAGATGTTTGTCGGCCAGTGGCGACAGGCCCGCACCACCCAAGCACAGCGGATGATCCTCGGGCACGACGCCCTTGGCCTTGTAGGTGGTCACGAACGGGATGCCGAAATGTTCCAGAAACGCGCGCACGATACAGCGTGAATCATCATACATCACGTCCACGCCGATGATCGCCAGCGGACGCTCGGCCTCGGCCACCCAGCGGCGAGCCTTGTTCAGGCAATCGCCCTCGGGCGCGACGGGCGCGACCTTGGCCAGACGGCGGCGTTTGACGCCCGAGACACGCGTATCCGCAACTGAGATCGGAACGTCGATATGCACCGGGCCCGGGCGGGGCTGATTGGCCAGCGACACGGCCTTGTCCGCGACGATATCCGCGCCTTGTGCCGTCAGCTTGAACGTACCCTTGGTGATCGAGTGATACACTTGGCTGTGATCCATCACCTGATGGGTATAGGTCAGCGCCTCATCCTCATCGACACAACCGGTCAGCACGATCATCGGCACCCGGTCCTGCAACGCGTTCGCCACCACGTTGATCCCATTCATCGCGCCGGGGCCCAGAGTAGCCACCAAAATGGCGGGCGCTCCGTCGCGGTGATGCACTGCTTCGGCCATGAATCCGGCTGCGTTTTCATGCTTGGTCAGGTGAAAGGTGATACCGGCCTGTTCCAGCGCATCCACCAGCGTCAGAACCTCGCCCCCCGGCATTCCGAATGCATGACGGCATCCGGCTTCGTACAGTCGTTGAGCCAGAAGATCCGCAGCGCGGGGCGGGAGGTCCTGCATCAGTCATGCTCCGATTTGTTCAGTTCCGAGCAGATTGCGGAGCGCGGCCCCGGACGCAAGGCAGATCACGTCAGTGTGACTATTTGACTGCGATTTCTGCTACATTGCGGAACTTTGCGTCCAGTTCTGCGGCGATTTCGCCCAACGCGTCGCCACCTTCGTCTGAATAGGGTGCGAACACGAAACTGGGCGATTTGTAAGACAGCGTTGCCGAGCCGTCGGTATTCTCGGTCACGTAAAACCGGATAGGAGCCTCGATCATCGCCGTAGTCGAGGATTCCAGAACGCGTACCGCATAATCGTTGTTGAAGGCGCCGATCACCCGGTTGCCCGGGATCGTGATGCCCCGCGCTGCTGCGGCCTTGGTCGGCCCAGCCTGAGTGACAACAAACAACCCGGTCTCTTTGATCGCGGCCACTGTGTCAGAGACCAGCGCGTCATAGGGCTTGTCCGTCGGGTGCACTTCCCAGCCAAGGCGCGGCTGCATATCTTCCGCCCAGACCGGCGTGGCCAGCAGGACAAACATGGCCCACAGAGGTTTCATCGCGGCGCTCTCCCGTCAGTTCGGTTACCGCTTTGATGCCAGAAATCGGCCTGTTGCGCACTCACATTCTTGTGGGCGCGACGGCGGCGGTCAATCCACAGAACGTTTTGCCAGCACGTAAATATCCATGATCCAGCCGTGATCGGCCCGCGCCTGCGCGCGGGTTGTCAGGATATCCTGACACATGTCGGCCAAGGGCCCGTGGATCAGGATTTCCTCTTTCATTCCCACATAGGCGCCCCACCAGATATCGTAACCCGCCATGTCGAGGCTTTTGAACGAGCATTCGCCGTCCAGCATCACCGCAACCCTGTCCGCGGCAGTGGGCCAGCCTTCGTCACGGATACGTCGCCCGGTTGTCACCACAAAAGGCGCGCCGATTTCGTTGATCGGTATCGCATGGGCCGCCGTCAACGCCTGCAGGGCGGTAATGCCCGGTATTACGCGGGTTTTGGGGCACGGGCTGAGCCGCGCAGCGATCCGCAGTGCGCTGTCGTACAGCGACGGGTCACCCCAGATCAGCAGAGCCACGTTACGCGGTTCAGGATGTTCCGCGATTGCCGTCTGCCAACGCTCGGCGATAGCATCGTGCCACTCATCGACGCCGCGCAAATATCCGTCATCTGCACGTCGTTTAGGAATATCGAAATAGGCAATTTGCGCAGGCTCCTCGGTGACACGGGAAATGATCTGTTCGCGCAGCCCGGCCAGATCGGCCTTGTTCTCACCCTTGCGGGGAATCAGGATCAGATCGGCCTGCCGGATCGCCTGCGCACCCTGAAAGGTCACGTGATCGGGGTTGCCCGTGCCGATGCCGATCAGGGTCAGATCAAACATCCTCGAACTCCGCAAGCGGTCCATACAGGATCAGGGCAGGGGCGGTGCCGACCTGGGAATGCAACTGCTCAGACAAAGCGCCAACCGTTGAACGATGCAGCGATTGTTCCGGGGTCGAAACGGATTCCGCCATCAGCGCCGGGGTATCCAAAGGCAGGCCATGGTCGTGCAGCGCCTTGACCAACAAGGGAAATGTGCGTTTGCCCATGAACACCACGGTGGTTGCGAACGGGTCGGCAAGGGCGTGCAGGTTCAGATCCTCGGGCAGTTTGCCGCTAACATCGTGACCGGTGACAAACTGCACCCGGCGCGCGGTCAGCCGACGGGTCAATGGAATGCCCGCCGCCGCCGCTGCCGCCACGGCCGAGGGGATGCCCGGAATGATCTCATAGTCGATCCCGGCGGCGCGCAAGGCCACCAGTTCCTCCTCCAGCCGTCCGAACAATCCACCATCGCCGGATTTCAGGCGCACGACACGCGCCCCGGTTTTGGCATAGTCGACCAGCAGGCGGCTGACGTGATCCTGCTTGGGCGAGGGGCGCCCGGCGCGTTTGCCCACACCGACCAGATCGGCATCCTCGTGCGCATGGGTCAGGATCGGGCCGCTGCTCAGGTCATCGAACAGCACCGCGTCGGCTTTTTGCAGCCGGTCCACGGCTTTGAGCGTCAGCAGTTCGGGGTCACCGGGGCCGGACCCGATGAACGACATAAATCCTGTCATGCCGAAGCCTCGGCGATCAGGTGAAAGAACGTACCTGTCACATTGCCGCGCACCGATCCTGTCTGCGGACCTTCGGCGCCTTCGGCATCAAAGACCCGGGCCAGTGGCGCATCCGGCTGTTCGACAATCGACGAATAATGAAATTCGTGCCCGCGCAATGCCGTGCCGGGTGCAAAACCGGCCATCGGTTCCAGCAACTCGGCCTTGCGGTAGCCGAGGTTGAATTTGCGTTTCTCATATGACGTCACAAGCCCCAGCAACCCGGCCATCCCGTGCCGCGTGCCTTCCTTGTCGATGAGCCCCTCGCCAAGGGCCATGTAGCCGCCGCATTCTCCATGCACGGGTTTGGTTTCGGCGTGTTTGCGCAGACTGGTCAAAAATCTTTCTGCTGCCGCCAGTTTTCCCGCGTGCAACTCAGGATATCCGCCGGGCAGCCACACCAGATCGGCATCCGGCGCCGGGGCCTCATTGGCCAGCGGCGAAAACGGTAAAATCTCTGCTCCTGCCGCGCGCCATCCTTCGACAAGGTGCGGATAGGTAAAGGAAAATGCAGCGTCCCGCGCCAATGCGATCCGTTGTGCCGGAGGGCGCGGCAGCGCGGCTGACGATGGCCCATCAGGGCCTGAGGAGGCCGCCCGTTTGATCGCCGCAAGATCCACATGTTCGCGCAGGAACGCCGCGTATCCGACAATGGCGCTTTCCAGATCGGGATGCTCGACCGCCTGGATCAGGCCCAGATGGCGCTCTGGCAGGGTCAGGTCGCCGCGACGGGGCAGAACGCCCAGAACCGGCATGCCCGCGCGCTCCATGCCCAACCGCGTCAGACGTTCGTGGCGGGGGCTGGCACAGCGGTTCAGGATCACCCCGGCAAAGGGAAGGTCCGGGTTGTACATCCGGAACCCCAGCGCGGTGGCCGCCGCAGATTGCGCCTGACCGCCCACATCTAGTACCAGAACCACCGGCCAGCCCATGCGCTGCGCCGTCTCGGCGCTGGAACCATGACCCAGCTCGCCGGGTTTGGCGACCCCGTCAAACAGGCCCATCGAACCCTCGGCGACGACAATATCCGCACCTGCCGCCTGTGCCGAGATGGCGTTCAGCAGCGGTTCACCCATCGCCCAGCTATCAAGGTTGAACGAGGCCCGCCCCGCCGCCGCACGGTGAAAGGCGGGGTCGATATAATCCGGCCCGCTCTTGAACGGTTGCACGGCCAGCCCGTCCTCGGCCAACGCCCGCAGCAGGCCCAGCATGACGGTTGTCTTGCCGGTGCCCGAGGAGGGCGCGGAAATCAGAAGACCCGTGGGGTTGGTCATCGCCTTATTCATTCTCGGGGCTCCAGCTTGACCATGGGCTGTCCGCGCTTTGCGGGCGATAGCGGCGGTCGTAGGTTTTTGAATACAGGCAGCTTTCGTCAAACCCTTCGCCCGCCAGCGCTGGGCCCACCATTATCAAAGCGGTGCGCGAGATACTGTCGTCCAGCGCGTCCCTTAACGTCTCCAATGTGGCGCGGATGATCCGCTCATCCGGCCAACTGGTACGGTAGACCACCGCCACCGGGCAATCCGCGCCATAGGCCGGGGTCAGGTCGGCAATCACCTTGTCCAGATTGCCGATCGACAGGTGGATGGCCAGCGTCGCGCCAGTGCGGGCGAAATTCTCCAGCGTCTCGCCCTCGGGCATCGACGAGGCGCGCCCCGGCGTGCGGGTCAGCACCACCGATTGCGCCAGGCCGGGCAGGGTCAGTTCGGCGCCCAGCGACGCAGCGGCTGCCGCAAAAGACGGCACGCCGGGCGTCACGCTGACCGGGATACCCATTTCCTTCAGCCGCCGCATCTGTTCGCCCATCGCCGACCAGACCGACAGATCGCCCGAATGCAGCCGCGCCACATCATGGCCTTCGGCCTGGGCCGCAGCAATCTCGGCCATGATCTGATCCAGATCCATCGGCGCTGTGTTCACGATCTTTGCACCCTCGGGGCAGTGGCCCAAAATCTCTTCGGGCACCAGCGAGCCCGCATACAGACATACCGGACAGGACGCGATGATATCGCGCCCGCGCAGTGTCAGCAGGTCGGCGGCACCCGGTCCGGCGCCGATGAAATGAACGGTCATGTCTGTCCTCCGATGGCGACGGCGCAGGTGGCAAGCCGGTCAGCCGATATCTGTCTGGGTGAAAGCAGCCGTGCGCCGGGTCCGGCTGCGGCAAGGGCGGATGCCTCGGCCACGCTGCCGGTGCCATAGGTGGCCCGGCTGCGGGTCGAGCAGGTGAGGGTGCGCTGCCCGGCCAGTTCGTCGGGGCGAATAAAATGCAAAGGCAGGCCGGTGGCGTCCACAAATTCGCTCAGCGCTGTCTGGCCCTGTTTGTCCACTACGGTGGCCAGCGCGTCGACGGTCTGGCCGTCAGTCGCCTGATCGAACGCCGCCCGCAGGCTGTCCACTGTCGCTGCCGATGAAAATCCGATGCCCGCAACAATCATAGCGTCACGCTCCACTGCACGACCGGATAGGTGGATTTCCAGCCCCGGCGCGGTCCCAGCGGGGCAGCCTGTGCCAGTTCGATGCGCAGCAAGTCCCCACCCAGTGTTTCGTGGCACTGGGACAACAACGCCTCGCTTTCCAACGTCACCGCGTTAGCAACAAGCCGCGTTCCTGCCAGCAGGTTGGCCTGCAGCCAGTCCAGCAATTCGCGGCTTAGCCCGCCACCAATGAATACGACATCCGGAGGCGTCAGCCCCGGCAACGCGTCTGGTGCGGTGCCATGCACAACCTTCAAACGGTCCTGACCCAGCGTGTCGGCATTGCGCCGGATACGCTCGGCGCGCTCGGCGCGGGGTTCAATCGTGGTGGCCGTCAGCGTGGGATCGCACATCAGCCATTCAATACTGATCGACCCGGTGCCGCCGCCAATGTCCCAAAGATGTTCACCCCGTTGCGGCGCCAACGCAGACAAGGTCAGCGCCCGAATGGGACGTTTGGTGATCTGGCCGTCGGTTTCAAAGATGTCGTCGGGCTTGCCGGACGCCTTGGGCAGGGGGGTGCCCTTGCCTCTGACCTCTAACCCGACGCAGACAGGGTGTTCGAAAGAGCCCAACAGCGCCTCGGTCAGGGAAACGCTTTGTGAACGCTCCCGTGGGCCGCCAAGGGCCTCCATCACGTGCAATATGCTGTCCGCGAACCCGGTTTCGGTCAGGTAGGTGGACAGTTCCGCCACCGCTGGCCCGTCGCGCAGCAACAGGATCGCGCGCAGGTCCGGTGCCAGATGAGGCCGCAGCCGGGTCAGCGGCGCCGCGTGCAGGCCAAAGGTCAACGTGGCCTCCAGCGGCCAGCCAAGCCGTGCGGCAGCCAATGAAAAGGTCGACTGACCGGGCAAGGCCACCCATTCCGCCGGATCGAAATTGCGCGCAATGACCGATCCTGCGCCAAACCAGAACGGATCGCCCGAGGCCAGCACCACCGTATGCTGCCCGCGCAAGCGTTGCAAAATGGGCAAACCGTCGGAAAACGGCACCGGCCATTCGATCCGCTGGGCCGTGGTTTCGGGGATCAGCGACAGGTGACGGGGCGGGCCCATGATGACGTCGGCACGGTCCAGCACTTGACGGCTTGCCGGGGGCAGTCCATCCAGTCCATCTTCGCCCAGTCCCAATACGGTCAACCACGGAGCGTCACGCATGCCCAACCTCCTGATCCTTGGCGGCACGACCGAGGCAAACGCTCTGGCCAAGTCCGTGGCCGAACGGGGTATTGCCGCGATCTATTCCTATGCCGGTCGTGTCGTCACACCGCGCCCTCAGCCCTTGCCGGTGCGCGTGGGTGGCTTTGGCGGGGTCGAGGGGTTGGTGCACTACATTCGCGACCACGCGATCAGCCATGTCATCGACGCGACGCACCCGTTTGCCGCCGGGATGAGCGGCAACGCGGTTGCCGCCTGCCAAAAATCGGGCATCCCGCTGGCGGCCCTGACCCGTCCCGCCTGGCAGCCGCGATCCGGTGATCGCTGGCAGAACGTGCCCGATATCAGTAGTGCTGTTAAGGCGTTGGGTGGACCCGCCAGGCGTATCTTTCTGGCGGTCGGGCGCATGCATCTTGCCGATTTCGCTGCCCAGCCCCAGCACCATTACCTGCTGCGGCTGGTTGACGAGCCTGACAGCTTGCCGCTGCCACATTGCGACGTCGTCGTCTCGCGCGGGCCGTTCAGTGTGGAGGATGACAGGGCGTTGATCGCACATCATCAAAGCGAATTGATCGTGTCCAAGAACGCAGGCGGCACCGGAGCGCGCGCCAAACTGGACGCTGCGCGGTCGTTGGGCCTGCCGGTGCTGATGATCGACCGTCCGGTTCTGCCGCAGCGGACCGAGCTGTCGAGTGTTGCGCAGGTTCTGGACTGGCTGGATCATTCGGGCGTGAACCTCGGCGTGTAAACGATTGGGGTTCCTTGCCTTTCGATGATCCGCGTGCGCGACGAGCCGACGATCACCACCGTCTGCATATCAGCCATATCCGGCGTGGCATCGGCCAGCGTAGAAATCCGAATTGCCTCATCCGGGCGGGATACGGCGCGAGCGAACAGGATCAGACGCTCGGGCTCGCATTCCTCGCGCAGAATTTCCAGCGTTTTTTCAAACCCTTCGGGGCGGGATTTTGAGCGTGGGTTATAGAACCCCATGGCGAAATCCCCCTGCGCGGCAAGGCGCAGACGCTTTTCGATCAAAGACCACGGCTTGAGGTTGTCGCTGAGGTTGATGGCGCAGAAATCATGGCCCAAAGGGGCGCCCGCGCGGGCCGCTGCAGCCAGCATTGCCGTAATTCCCGGCAGCACGTCAATGCGGATGTCGCGCCATTCGGACGGGCCGTTTTCCAGCGCCTCGAACACTGCTGCGGCCATGGCGAACACGCCCGGATCACCCGAGGAGACCACGACCACCCGTTTACCCTCGGCCGCCATTTCCAGCGCATGTCGGGAACGGTCGATCTCGACCCGGTTGTCGCTGGCGTGCAGGGTCAGACCGGGGCGTTCCGCCACACGCGCAACATACGGAATGTATCCGACAACGTCCGTGGCCTCGGTCAGGGCTTGGGTGACCTCGGGCGTCACCAAAGCCTCGTCACCCGGACCCAGACCTGCGATCTTGACCCATCCGCTCATGGTCTGCGTCCCTGACCATGAACGATGATGATCGAGAAATAAGGGGTGATCCCTTCGCAGTTGTCAGACAGTTTGCAGACCCGCTGGTTGGGCATCTGCGCGTATTCGACGATCCAGGCGCGGTCAAAGAGCCCGGTTGTTTTCAGTGCCCGTTTCACCTTGTCGATGTTGCGCCCGATCTTCATCACCACCAGCGCATCGGTCTGCGCCATGCGCCGTGCCAGATCGTCTTCGGGCAGCGTGCCAACCAATATGGTCAGTACATCGTCGCCCCAGGTGATCGGATCACCTGTTGCGGTCCACGCGCCCGACATGCCGGTGATAGCGGGTACGATTTCGACTTGAGAATTTTCTCGCAAGCGATTGTAAAGATGCATGAAAGAGCCGTAGAAAAACGGATCCCCCTCGCACAGAACCACCACATCCTGGCCCTGTTCCGACAACGCCCTGAGATGCGTGGTGCAATCTTCGTAAAACGAGGCAAGCAGTTCTTTGTAGCGCGGATCAGAGATGGGGATTTCGGTCGTGACCGGGTATTCCATGGGAAACTCGACGGCATCCTGCGGGATCATTCCGTTCACGATGTTGCGGGCCTGACCGCTGTGCCCGGGCTTGCGAAAAAACGCGACATGGCGCGCGTTGCGCAGCAACCGGTCGGCCCGAACGCTCATCAGATCGGGGTCACCGGGGCCCAGCCCCACGCCGTATATGGTGCCCATGCTCATTCCGCGCGGCTCGCGATGGCGTTGATGGCCGCCACGGTGATGGCGCTGCCGCCCAGACGGCCCTTGACGATGACCGAGGGCACCGGCTGCGCCTGCCACAGCGCGTCTTTGGATTCGACCGCGCCGACGAAGCCCACGGGGCAACCGATTATGGCTGCCGGGCGCGGGCATTCGGAGTCTTCCAACATGTTGAGCAGGTGGAACAGCGCGGTCGGTGCATTGCCGATGGCCACTACCGCGCCCTCCAGATGCGGACGCCACAGTTCCAACGCAGCGGCAGAGCGCGTGTTGCCCATCTCGGCCGCCAGCGGGCGAACGCGGTCGTCATGCAGGGTACAGATCACTTCATTATCCGCAGGCAGGCGGAACCGGGTGACGCCTTCGCTGACCATCCGCGCGTCGCACAGGATCGGCGCGCCACCTTCCAGTGCGCTGCGGGCAGCGGCAACAAAACCGGGCGAAAAATGCACGAATTCCTCAAGCCCAACCATTCCGGCGGCGTGGATCATGCGGACAGCGACCTGCTCTTCATCCGCATCGAACCGGGCCAGATCGGCCTCGGACCGGATGGTGGCAAAGCTCTGCTTATAGATCGCAGCGCCGTTGGTTTCGTATTCATAGGGCATCAGGTCAGGTCCATGGTCATGAGTGTTTCGGCTGTCAGTCCGCGTTGATTTGGCTCATCCCCCGCGCGGCCCCGTTTGACAAGATCAAATCGTCCGGCATTACCGACCAGGACGACATCCGCGGGGTTCATCCGGGCGCAGCCCTTGGGGCAGCCTGACACGTGCAGGCGGCCGGAAACGCGCGGGGCAAGGGCACGGGCGATATCGCGGGTTTCCACTTGCGCTTGCGGGCAGAATGGCGCGCCGGGGCAGGCGTCGGTGGTGATCTGCGGATCGGTGCCATCAGTGACAAAGGCTGGTGCTGGTATCGCCGCCCCGCCTTCCAACAGGAACAGCCGCCAAGGTGTGACGCGCAGGGCGGTTGCGCCCGAAGCGGTGATCAGATCCGCAAGCTGCTGTGCTAGCAGTTGGCCAAAGGCCGCGCCATAGACCGGCCCGATATCGCCCGGACCGGGTTGGATCGGAGGGCCAACAGGGCCCGGCGCGCTGCCTTGCCAGTTTTGCGGCAGGTCCCGCACCGCGATCATCCGGGCCATGCGGCGGGTTTCCGACGTGAAGGCCTTGGCAAACCAGCGCGCCAGTTCGATCACCTGATCGATGGCCTCACCCTTGGTCACCGCGCGCCCCGTCTCGACACCGTCCGCACGCAGGATCAGACCATCTGCGCCCAATTCCAGCCGGATATCGGCGGAGTCCTCGGTAAACAGCCGGACCGGGCCGGTATCGATCGCAAAGCCGAACTTAGCCGGTAGTTTAGGCAGTTCCGCCAGCCGGTTCATCAGCTCTTGCGTCAGGCGCGCGGTCAGATCGTCCGCCTGATACAGCGGTGAGACAAGAATGTTGCGTCGTATTTCGATGCCGGGTTCCGCATCCAGCAGGTCAAGCGCTGCCAGTTCCTGCAGCAGCTTTTGATGGTCCGCTTCGGCCACGCCGCGCAGTTGCAGGTTGGCCCGGTTGGTCAGATCGACGGTGCCGTTGCCAAACCGATCCGCCAGATCGCACAGGCCCAGCGCCTGCCCGGCATCAAGACGTGCCAGCCGGGGGCGTACCCGGACCACCAACCCATCGCCCGACATCATCGGACGATGCGCGCCGGGGCACCAGCCCTGCACAACGGGTATGCTGGCGGCGCTCATCCCATCCCCTCTAGGCCGGCGCGGATCGAGTTGCGGCGGGTGTCCCACAGCCCGGCCTCCAGCAACGCACGGAACCGGTCCTGCATCGCCTGATGGGCCTGCGGATTGGCCTCGGCCAGAAACGCATCCACCTGCGCGTCGCCCAGTGTGGCATCATGGTAGAGGTCGAACAAATGCGGCGCGACCGTATCGGACAAATGCGCAAAGGATGCCATGTGATCCAAAGTGGCGGCGATTTCGGCGGCACCCCGGAACCCGTGGCGCTGCATCCCGGCGATCCAGCCGGGATTGGTGGCGCGCGCGTGAACTACGCGGCTGATTTCCTCGGGCAGGGTCCGCGCACGGGGCGTATCCGGGTTGGTATTGTCCAGATGGTACAGCTGCGCGCTGCCGCCGGTGATCTTCTTGGCGGCGGCAAAGCCTGCCTCATGCGTGGCATAGTCGTTGGCCAGCAGCAGGTCGGTTTCGGTCAGGTCCTGCAGGTGCACGAAACTGTCGGCATTGGCGACGCGCTGGGTGATCCCGTCGATATCGCGCGCAATGTCCTCCCCCTCCAGCGCAAAGGCGCTGGCGTCCAGCCATGCCTGACCGGCCTGCGCACGTGCCTCATCCGTATATGTCTCGGACAGATGGTTCATGTTCAGGCCATAGCTGCCGGGGGCGGGGCCAAAAACCCGCGCGGCTGGCGCTTGCCCTGCATAAGGGTTCCAGTCCGGTGCCTCATCACGCGCTGACAACGCTCGCACCGCCTGACCATACAGCGCCGAGAGGGTCGGGAACACGTCGCGGAACAGGCCCGAGACGCGCAGGGTCAGGTCCAGACGCGGGCGGCTGAGGTCGGTGATCGGCAGCACTTCGATGCCTGAAACACGCTCAGATCCTTTGTCCCAGACGGGCCTTACGCCCAGCAGGTGCAGGGCCATGGCAAACTCTTCTCCGGCGGTGCGCATGGTGGCCGAGCCCCAGAGGTCAACGATCAGACCTTTGGGGTAATCGCCTTCCTCCTGCAGATGCCTTCGGACCAGTTCCTCTGCCAGTTTCACGCCTTGCGCATAGGCCGCGCGGGTGGGGACCGAACGTGGGTCGGTGGTATAAAGGTTGCGCCCGGTGGGCAACACATCCGACCGGCCCCGATAGGGTGAACCAGAGGGTCCGGCCTCGATCCGCTTGCCCGCCAGCGCGTCCAGCAGGGCAGTGCGTTCGGCGTTGGCCGAGGGTTCGGAGTCGAAACTGCCGGTCACTTCGGGCGTGCGGCCAAAGACATGCAGCCCGTCGCCGAACTGACTTTCCTTGATGTCGCAGACAAAGCGGTCGATGCGGGTGATCGCCTCGGCGATGCAGGTGGCCTGATCCAGCCCAAGGTCGCTTTCCAACCCGATGGCCTGCGCCTCGTCGCGAATATCCTCCTGCAACCGATCGCGGCGTTTTGGGTCCAGACCGTCAGCGTTCGAGAATTCATCCAGCAGTGATTCCAGCCGTACCATGCGATCCGGTGTGCTGCTTTGCTTCATCGGCGGCGGGATATGACCCAGGGTCACAGCCCCGATCCGGCGCTTGGCCTGCGCGGCTTCGCCGGGGTCGTTGACGATAAACGGGTAGATCACGGGTAGATTGCGAACCAGCACCTCGGGCCAGCATTCCGCCGACAGCGCAACCGATTTTCCGGGCAACCATTCCAGCGTGCCATGCGCGCCGATATGGATCAGCGCATCGGCTTTCAGCCCCTGACGCAACCAGAGGTAAAAGGCGACATAGCCGTGCCGTGGCGTCCGGGACAGATCGTGGTATTCGTCATCCCGCAACTCTGGCGTACCGCGTTCCGGTTGCAGCGCGACCAGCGCCTTGCCGTGTCGCAGGGCGGTGAAGTGAAAGGCGCCATCAGTGACAGTCGGGTCGTCCTCGGGCTGGCCCCAGACGGTGTCGAGGTCCGTCCTCAGTTGTTTCGGCAATTCCGCCAACGCAGTCAGGTAGTCCTGCAGCGACCATGTGATCCGCGCGTCCAGCAGTGTTTCCGCGATGGGTTCGGTCGGCCCGGTGTCATAGCCTTCGCCCTGCAGATCGGTCAGTATCGCCTCGGCCGAAGCCAAGGCATCAAGGCCCACCGCATGGGCCATCTGCCAGTCTTTGCCAGGATAGGTGGACAGCACCAGCGCGGGGATTTGATCAGCTTTGGGTTTGTCGGTCAGGTTCAGCCAACCGGTCACCCGGTCGATGATGGCCTCAATCCGTTCCGGTTCGGCCCGATGGGCAAAGCGGGAGTATTCCAGATGCGGGTCACGTTTGCCCGGTTCCTTGAACGAAGCGATGCCTGCCGTTATCCGCCCGTCCACTTCGGGCAGCACCACATGCATCGCCAGATCGGCGGGCGAGAGGCCACGTTCCGCCTCGGCCCAGGCCTTGCGGCGCGAGGTGGCGAGCGCCACCTGAAACACTGGCACATTGGCCGCGTCCAAAGGTGAAGTGCCTGACGCACCTTTGCCCGAAAAGGACGTGGCGTTGATGATGGCCGATGGGTTCAACGCCACGACCTGTTCTCGCAGCCAGTCCGCCGCTGCGGGAGCTTTCAGCGAGGGGGCGAACAGCCCGACAGCCTCAAACCCGCGTGCGCGCAGGCCGCGGATCAGGGCTGCTACGGGGGCGGTGTCCGCCGACGTCAGATACGCGCGGTAGAAGGTCACGAGAATGCGCTTGGCGTCACCCGCGAAGGCTTTGTCCACCGGGATCACGCCGCGATCCGGGCACCATGCGCCGCACTCGGGCAGGGTCTTGGCGCCCATCACTGGCCCGGCATAAAGCCCCGCCGCCAGCGCCATCTGCGCCAATGCGGCCTGTGCCGCAACCTCTCCGCCGGTGTCGCACAAATGCGCCAACCGCCGCAGGGTCGAAACGGGCAGGGTGGAATACTCATCCAGCCGCGTATCCTCGCGCCCGTCTGCAGGCAGCACGGCCAGAGCGATCCCTTTGGCCTGCGCCAATGCCAGAACCTGCTGCAACCCGTAAGACCAGTAGGGTACGCCGCCGATCAGGCGGATCAGGATACCCTTGGCACCCTCAAGCGTCTGTTCCACATAGGTGTCTACCGAAAGGGGATGCTTCAGCGCCGTCAGATTGGCCAGCCGAAGGGTCGGCATCCGCCCCTCGGGCCCGCCACCGCGATGCCAGCCCGCCGCAAAAGCGCCAAGATCGCTGTCTGAGAACGACAGCACCACCAGATCCGCCGGGCTCTGGCCCAGATCGGTTGGGGTTTCCGTTTCCTCTAACCCATGGCTTTCGCGAAAGACGACGTGCATATGCGGTTACTCGGCAGGCTCGGTCACACCGACGAGGATATCGCGGATTGCGGCCTCTTTGATGTCGTCATGTTCAGCAATGACGACCAGACGCGAGCGGCGATCCTCGCCGGGCTGCCACGGGCGGTCGTATTGATGACGGACACGCGCGCCGACGGCCTGAACCAATAGACGCATGGGTTTTCCCTGAACGGCGGCATAGCCTTTGACGCGCAGGATGTTCAGCTCATTCGCCAGCCTTTCGATATTGGCGACCAGTTCGGCCGGGTCGGTCTGTTCGGGTAATTCGACGATGATGCTTTCGAAATCGTCATGTTCGTGATCGTGGTGGCCGTCATGATGCGACGGACGTGCGTCCATGTCATCCTCGGCTGCGGCCTCCAGACCCAGAACAACGCGCACGTCCACGGCGCCTTCGGCAACCTCGACCACCGGCAGAAGGCGCGGGGTTTCGGCTGCGATGATCTCGCGCGCTTTGGCCACGCCTTCGGGACCGGCCAGATCGGGTTTGGTTAGCAGGATGATATCGGCGCAGGAAATCTGGTCCTCGAACACCTCGGACAGCGGTGTTTCGTGGTCGATGGAATCGTCCGCCTTGCGCTGGGCATCCACCGCCTCGACATTCGGGGCAAACCGACCGGTGGCGACAGCCTCGGCATCGGCCAAGGCGATCACACCGTCGACCGTGATTTTCGAGCGGATATCGGGCCAGTCGAAGGCTTTCAGAAGTGGTTTCGGCAACGCCAGGCCGGAGGTTTCGATCAGGATGTGATCGGGGCGCGGCTCCAGCGCCATCAGCGCCTCAATCGTGGGGATGAAATCATCGGCTACGGTGCAGCAGATACAGCCATTGGCCAGTTCCATGATGTTTTCTGCCGGGCAATCGGGAATGGCGCAGGATTTCAGGATGTCGCCATCTACGCCCACATCGCCAAATTCATTCACCACGATGGCCAGACGCTTGCCTTGGGGGTTCTGCATCAGGTGGCGCACCAGCGTCGTCTTGCCCGAGCCCAGAAAGCCGGTGATCACGGTGACGGGAAGTTTCTCAAGGTTGCTCATTTCAGGGCTCCAATCGGGGGAATGCGGGCCGCACAGTTTTTGCGGAAATGTTCAGGGCGCTCGCGCCATTTGACCAGACCGTCCTCGGTGGCCAGATACCTGGTGGCCCCTTCAACGATGGTCTCGACATGGTCGGTTTCGTTGAGATGCTCATACACAAAGGTCCAGCGGGACGGACCGCCGCGCAGAACGATGGAACAGCCTTCGTTGCAGTTTGACAGGCATTCAACGGCCTTCAACGTCACGCCATCGGGCAGTTCGGCCTGTTCAAGCGCCTTGTGCAGCAACGCGCCGGGGCGTTGTGCGTCATCCTCTACGGGCAGGCCGCGACGACAGGTGGTGCAGACCAGCATCTCGACGGTCTCGGTCTCGGTCATGTCTCTCATCCCCCCAAATCCTCTTCGTGGGGGACGGGGTTTCATGCGGGCCACGTGTTGCGACATGGACCCGACACCGGAACACCCCGTCCGGTTTCAACTTCGGGCGCTGGCAGGTCTCCCGGCTTGCGGATGTCAGAGGAAACCTCTGGCAGGTGTCCCGCCTTCCCGGCCTATCAGGCCAGTGGCTTTGGGCACCCTCTCCGGTCACGGTCGCGGGGGCGGCTGCGTTTGACGGTATATCCGCTGACGCATTCCCTTTTCATCTGCTGTCGCAGACACCAACGGACCGGACATGCGGCACGGGCAGGCCGCTTGTCAAGCGAGTCGCGACTGCGAAGCGCGCGGGGGCTGAAAAACGACCTGCCAGCGTCGTTGGGCGGCATGACGTTCGGGGCCGCCTCGTGCTGGCATAGGCGGAATGGTGCGAGCAGGGAGTAAAGCGTCATGAAAGTAGGTTTCATCGGTCTTGGAAATGTGGGCGGAAAACTATCCGGTTCGTTGTTGCGCAACGGGATTGATTTGACAGTCCACGACTTGAACCCAGAACTTGTCGCCGAGTTTGTGGCCAAGGGCGCGAAAGCCGCGGAAAATCCGGCCCAGATGATGCGCGACTGCGATGCAGTTATCACCTGTTTGCCGTCTCCTGCCGCATCTGACGCGGTGATGCAGCAGATGCTGCCCGAGGTCGGCCCCGGCAAGATCTGGATGGAGATGTCCACGACGGACGAGGCCGAAGTCAAACGATTGGGAGCCATGGTGATTGAACGCGGCGCTACCGCCGTGGATTGCCCCGTCTCGGGTGGTTGCCATCGTGCGGCGACGGGCAACATCTCGATCTTTGCGGGCTGCGACCGGGACACGTTCGAGCGTATTCTGCCGTTCCTGACCAAGATGGGACGGCGCATTCTGCATACCGGCGATCTGGGGTCAGCTTCGGTCCTGAAGGTTCTGACCAACTATCTGGCCACCGCCAACCTGATCACTTGCGCCGAGGCTTTGGTGACGGCAAAGGCGGCAGGGATGGACCTGAACACGACCTATGAGGCGATCAAGATATCTTCGGGCGCGTCCTTCGTGCATGAAACCGAAAGCCAGGTCATCCTGAACGGGTCGCGCGATATATCGTTCACAATGGATCTGGTCAAAAAGGACATCGGTCTATTTCAAGAGGTGGCCGACCGCGCCAATGTGCCGCTTGAGATCAACCCGCTGATGATCAAGATTTTCGAGGACGCTATCGAACGCTCTTATGAGCGTTTTTGGATTTCCCGACATGAAGAGACTACCCCGCTGGTGCGGAATGGTCAAAGTATTTAGCCTGTGCAGGCGCTGGAGACGGCGGGCCGAACCGATGGTTATCATGCTCTTATCCGCGGATTGGATACCGCCTTGCCGAATACGATGCGGGATTGCCTCTCTCTAAGGACGGATATTTGTCCCAACGTGCTCCGAGGATTTCCCTATCATTGGCCGCCATCTCCAGCGTACTGCACAGGCAGGTTGTCCGCTGTGATCAGGTTACCAGAGGTGTTTTTCTGGCGATGTCCCAAATGAAGCCAGCCAGTTCACGAGCGATGGCCGCAAGCACTCGCGGCTGAGGCTTACCTGCATTCGACAGATGTCGATATCGTTTGTAGAGGCGGATCTGCGCTTTCCATCCGATGTCCTTGATCTCTTGGGGCAGGTGCGCAGAACGCTTCAGATACGGATGCCCTTCCTTGGGCGGGTGCCGATATGACCAGCCGGCCTCAACCAACATCGTGCGCGCCAGAGCATTGCCCGTTTTGGTCAACCTTCCCCGCCGTGTTGTATTCCCGCTGGAGTGCTCACTTGGAACGAGCCCCAGCCAGGCCATAAGTTGCCGCGGATTTTCGAACCGGGTGATGTCGCCGATCTCGGCCACCACAGTTGCGGCAATCGTGGTATTGACGCCACGCAGAGCGCGTAATGCATCGACCACTGGCGCAAAATGCCAGCCTGGGATGGCCTCTTCGATAACCTGATCCAATGTCGCAACGCGAACTTCGGCTTGATCAATTGCGCGCTTGAGCTCCTCGAAGGCGAGCTGCTGATGTGGATACGGGAACCGACGCAACTCGGCCAGCCAGCGTCTATGCCGCTTGGTCCAGTATTTGCCGGTTTGATATTTCAGCCCGTGACGCAACAGAAAGCTGAGCAATTGTTGCTTTGCGGCCCTCACCGCATCGACTGCTTGCTTTCGAGTTCGGATCAGATCGCGCATAGCTTCCTGTTCTTCGTCTGGCGTCCAGATCGACGTGAGTTCTCCCGCGCGCCAAAGGCGAGCAAGCATCTCAGCATCGCGCCGATCCGTCTTGACCCGATCCCCTGTCTTGCGCGGGATCATTGAAGGCGCGATCACGGCGCATTCAAACCCAAGCTTGGTCAGATGTCTGTGAAGGCCATAGCCGCAAGGCCCGGCTTCATAGCAAAAGGACGGGATGTGCCCGTTCCTCGTCAGGGTCTTTGTGAGTCTCAGGACAGCATCTGCCGAGTTGACGATCGTTCCGTGAAACCTGAGTTCTCCGCTGCGCCCATCCTCAGCGACAGCTACTGCAATCGTATCCTTGTGGACATCCAGCCCAACATAAAGTGCTTCGTTCATTCGCGCTTCCTCCGTCGAACAGTTCATGTTTGCCGAGAAAATCACAGGACTACGCCCGCCGCAAAAACGCTCATCCGGTCTACGGTGACCGGGAATTGTCGCCCAACATCATCAGACGCCTTGAGGATGCCACCGGTCTGGATATCCGCGCGCCCGGTTTCCCACCAGAGATGGAAGATGATGAGCCTGAAGAACCAGGATATGAGGTGATCCCGGCCAATCAGGGAACCGCCTGAAAATATTCATTTCAGGTCCCAAATGCTGCCAAATTCGTAGATCTCTCTGACCGGTCACTTTTGCCCGTGGCAGAGGGTCGCCTGCCTTCCGCATTGGACAAAATCTTAAGGCTAATTTAAACACATCACCAATAATCCGCGAGTGGCACAGGCAAGAGAGCGAAGAATGACGGATGAAACCTTTCTCATCGTGACAACGATGAAGAATGAAGGAGCTTTCATGATCGATTGGGTGGCCTATAACCGCTCGATCGGATTTGACGATATTCTGATCTATACCAACGATTGTGACGATGGCACCGACACCATCGCTGAGCGGATGCAGGAACTGGGTTGGGCGCATCACGAACGCAACCCCGTCGGCCGCAAGGAAAAGCCGCAGACCGTGGCATTTTCCCAGGCCAGAAATCACGCCAGCTATCAGGCGTCGGACTGGATACTCAGCCTTGATGTGGACGAATATATCAATGTTCGTGTGCCGGGCGGCGATATTCGCAGTTTTGTCGATGCCAGCGGTGATGCGGATGCGATTTCGATGTGTTGGCTCATGTTCGGGCAGGGGGGCAAACCGAATTCGTTGACCGCCCCGTTCCCGAGACGTTCTTTCGCGCAGCACCCGAAGATAAATACCCCCATCAGCGGGCGAAAGGGTTCAAGACGCTGTTTCGCAACAACGGCAAATTCAACCGCTTCCGCGCCCACCGACCCCGGATTGACGCAAATCACGCACCTGATCCCGACGCACCATACGAAAATGTCCTCTGGCGTGATTCTGGCGGCAACCTGTTTCCTGCCGATCAGGTGAAGTGGCGGGCTTGGCGTGGCTTTAGCCATGACTATGCGCGGATCAATCACTATGCCGTTCGCAGCACGGACAGCTTTCTGGTCAAGCGCGACCGGGGACGGACAAACCACATCAGCCAGGACCAGGGTCTGGAATACTGGAAAATGATGAACCACAACCATGTCGAGGATCGCTCGATCCTGAACCATTTGCCTGCGATGCACAAAGTTCGCGCGGAAATGATGGCCGATCCGCAACTGGCCGAATTACACAAAAACGCCTGCACTTGGCACCGATCCAAGGCCGAAAAGCTCAAGGCGCGGGCGGATTGGGCGGATTTCATCAAGGCTCTGCAATCCCCCGAGGGTGAAACCAGGCCTGCGGCGGACCCGGTGACTGCAACCGTGCGACGCGGCAAGCGAGCCAAGCAGCGCGAGCGTAAGGATGGTCTGCGCCGCGAGTTGTTGGAGATGATGCCAAAGGGCAAACTGAGCATCGAGATCGGCGTCTGGAAGGGTGAGTTTTCGCAACTGTTGCTGGAAGGTTTGAACCGCCCCGGGTTTACCGGAGACTTTTTTGCTCAAGACTCAGGCGACTTTATCAAGGGTGTTCAGGTTTGCATAGAATGCGTCCTCCAGTTCTTGTGGCGGCCGGTGCCCGATCGCGCCGTGCAGCCGCCTGTTATTGTACCAACTGACCCAGTCCAGGGTTTCCCACTCAACCTGGCCAACCGTTTTCCATGTGCCGAAGAACTCAATGACTTCGGTCTTGAACAGGCCGATGATGCTTTCTGCCAGGGCGTTGTCATAGCTGTCTCCGACGCTGCCGACCGATGCGTCGATCCCGGCCTGGGCCAACCGCTCTGTGTACCGAACCGCCAGGTATTGCGACCCCCTGTCCGAATGGTGAATGAGCCCGTCTGCCTGTGATGGTATTCGTTGGCAGATCGCCTGGTTCAGCGCGTCCAGCACGAAGCTGGTGGTCATGGACGTGGACACGCGCCAGCCCACGATCTTGCGCGCAAAGACATCAATGACAAAGGCCACGTAGACCATTCCCGCCCAGGTCGACACATAGGTGAAGTCGGAGACCCAGAGCTGGTTTGGTGCGGTGGCCGTGAACGCGCGATTGACCTTGTCTTCCGGGCAGGCCTGTGCAGGGTCCGGGATCGTGGTCTTCTTCTTGCCGCGTGTAACACCCTGCAACCCCATGACTTTCATCAGGCGTTCCACCGTGCAGCGTGCGATGTCATAGCCTTCCCGGCGCAGTTGATGCCATACCTTGCGCGCGCCATAGCGTCCCCGGCTGGCATCAAAGACGCGCTGGATTTCCCGCGCATCCTTATCGTCCTTCCTGGCCCGATCCGAGGCTTTGTCCGGGCTGCGCCGGATAGACAGACGCGCATAATAGGACGATGGCGCGATCGGCAGCACCCTGCAGATCGACCCGACACCGAACTCGTCCCGATGATTATCGATGAATGCGATCATTTCCGGAATGGGCGGTCGAGCTCCGCCTGTGCGAAATACGCGCTCGCCTTCTTCAGGATCTCATTGGCCGTGCGCAGTTCCTTGACCTCACGCTCCAAGGCTTTCAGACGTGCCTTCTGCTCGCTGGTCAGCCCATCGCGTTCGCCGGCATCGCGCTCAGCCTGCTGGCACCAGACTCTGAGACTGTCCGGCGAGCAGCCGAGCTTTGGCGCGATCGCGTGGTAGGCCGCGTTGTCACTGGCGTAATCCGCGCGATGATCTTTATAAAGCCGAACGCCGCGGGCGCGAAACTCAGCCGTGTACTTCGGGGGTGATTTTTTCTTCTCCATAGGGTTCATCCTTTGAGAGTTTTACTCTCCGGTAAACCCGGGGCGGTTCAGCCCGAAATGATCCATGTTCCAACCCAAAGCGTCGACAAGAACTTCTGCCGTTCCCCGCGTACCAGAACCGGGGTTGCCCAGATTGATGGTCCGGCCTCCAAGGTCGTCCAAGGACTCAATCCCTGTTTCCTTTCGCGCGGCGATGATGACCGTATCGGGGTGCAACGAAAACAGGCTGCGGAGTTCGGCGTCTGGGCCGGTCTCTTCGAACAGGCTGGTGCCGTTGAGAGCGTGGAACTGCCAATCCGATTGCACAATTCCCATCTCCAGTTCGCCTTCGCGCATTGTGCGCAGGTTGTAGACCGAACCGCCCGTGCTCTCGACCGAGCACCGAATGCCATGTTCTTTGCGCCCTTGATTGACCAGGCGGCAGATACCGCCACCGACAGCATAATAGATGCCGGTAACGCCACCCGTGCCGATTGTCAGAAACTCTTCCGCTTTCGCGGGAGTGCCAGCAAGCAGCGCAGCAGCGCTAAGAACCGCAAGCCCGGTGTGCATTTTCTTTTTGAGGATGTCGGTCGACAACATGAATAACTCCCTTTTGACCTGATGCGTCATCCCGGTTCCGGACCGGGTGAACATTTCTTGCCGATGGAGTGGGCAATCGCAGCCAATGTTCGGAGCTTTTCGAATCCCCACCTGCAACGACGATACCGAAACTTTCCTAAATTGTCGACAATATTTATTATTGTCGACAATCCTACATCATTTGACTAACCTGAACGTAGCCGACTTGAGCCAGCTATCAGACCCGGAATTGAAAGTTCACTTGGTGTCGTTTATCTGGCTATCTTTGCATCACGGTGTAATCTCGCCGCTCGCCGCTTAGGCGTTCCATCAACGGAATCGACATGACACAACAAGTTTCCTCAACGGAGAAATCCGGCGGCACGCTGAAAGACAGAACGCTGGAGAGATTGCAGAAACTGATCTTGACCGGGGATTTGGAACCGGGGGCAAAACTGCTTGAAACTCAGCTCTCTGCCCAGCTTGATGTAAGCCGTGCCACTCTGCGCGAGGCGATGGTTCAATTGAGCGAGATAGGGCTACTCGTATACCTGCCATTCCGCGGAACGTTCCTGCGTAAGCTGGATCCGGTTGACTTGGACGAGATCTATTCGTTCCGCACAGGGCTCGAGAAAATGGCGTTTCAATTCTGTTGGGACAAGCGCGATTTGATCAGCCTCGCAGATCTGCAAATGCGCAACAATCGGCTCTGTGATTGCATCACTCAGAATGATCCGTACGGAGCCATCATGGCCGAAATGCACCTTCACTCCTGGTGTTACGAGCTTTCGGGCCATACCCTTCTGTTGCAAAGCTGGGGACGACTGAAACCCAATCTGCAGTTCTACTTTGCGATGCATCAGAAAGCGCATGGTCGTGGAGGTCCACTGAGAGAATCTCACGACAAATATATTGAACTTGCCAACGGGGACAGCCTGGCGGACATGCTGGACCACCTTGAAGACCACATGCAGCAGGGGCTGGAAAACACGATGAAGTTTCTGAATGAAAGAAGCCCCTAGTAAATTGGACTGAATTTTCTCCAGGTTTTGAACGGAAATGACCCTGGCTAAGGTCGCTTGTTTCCTGCTTCGCCACGCTGGACTCGGTAATGAAAATGTGAGGCAGATAGTAAATGGATCCCTGGATCAAACCGTTTTCCCTTGAAGGGCATCACGTCTTAGTCGAACCCCTTACGTACGAACACAGCACCGTTCTTTCCGAGGCCGCCGCCGATGGACAACTGCACCGTCTTTGGTACACAATGATACCCAAGCCAGAAGGCATACCCGCAGAAATTGAACAAAGATTGGCCTTGCGCGAAGCTGGGTCCATGTTTCCTTTTGCGGTGATCCAGAAATCTTCCGGCCAGGCCGTTGGAATGACCACCTTTATGAACATAGATGCGCCAAACCGTCGGCTTGAAATAGGGTCAACCTGGTATCGGAAGTCGGTGCAAAGAACGTCCGTGAACACAGAGTGTAAGTTATTTGT
>CAXXPZ010000076.1:0-7012 GCA_963422555.2 uncultured Ruegeria sp. | reverse complement strand
CGTTTGAGGCGGAATTCCCCCAGCTTATGACCACCGATGACGTAATCGTGCTGGATCGGCGCTGCTGTACGGCGTCGGGTGCGGCGGCGGCGTTTGACCTGTCCCTGCATCTGATCGAGCTTGCCTTTGGCGAGGCGGTGATGACCGAGGTCGCCTGCTGGTTCCAGCACCCCACGATCCGCAGCCCCGGGGTTCGGCAAAAGACGCCAGCGTTTCAGACCGACGATACCTCTGATCACCTGCCCGTCATGGTCTCGCAGGCCATCCGGCTTTTCTCGGAAAGCTCTATTCGCACATCGTATTGATGTGTTATATTTTGTCTGAAATACAGGAGGATGCGCATTATGGACCGGAAAGCCTTTCTTGCCTGGTTGTCGGAGGTCGACACGTTGAGCGAGGCGCAGAAAGTAGAGGTCGGTGAGGTTCTGGCCGGTCGCCCAGCGGGTGAAGCCTCGGTTGCGGCAGTTGAGCTGGGTGTTGGAGAAGACCGGACCTGCCCGCATTGCGGCGCACACGGTGCAGTGGCCAATGGCAAGGCGCGGGGAATGCAACGCTATCTTTGCCGATCCTGCAATCGAACCTTTGGAGCGGTGACGGGTACACCACTGAGCGGCCTGCACCGCAAGGATCTTTGGCTGACGTTCAGCGAATGCCTCGCCAATGGCGATACGGTGGCAGTTTCGGCAAAGCGCTGTGGCATAGCCGGGAGCACCGCCTTTCGCTGGCGACACCGCTTCCTTGCCGGGATCAAATCCACCGCCGAAAAACTGAAGGGCATTGTCGAGGCCGACGAAACCTATTTTCTTGAAAGCCGCAAAGGGGATCGTGTTTGGACACGGGCCACGGAAGGCAAATCCTCTGCAAAAAAGCCGGACCGAAAGGCCCGAAAGCGCGGGGGCAAGGCAACAAAGCGGGGCCTGTCCGATGAGCAGGTGCCGGTTCTGGTCGCGACAGATCGCTCCGGCACGACCGTTAGTGCCGTCCTGCCTGCGGTCAATGCTGCCGCTCTGCGGGAGGTTCTCGCGCCGGTCATGGACAAGGATGCACTGCTGGTGACCGATGGGGGCACCAGCTATCCGCCGTGTGCTGCCGCCCTGTGTGTCAGCCACGAAGCGCTCAACCAGTCTTCCGGTGAACGCGTTCGCGGCGAACTCCATATCCAAAACGTCAACAACCGTCACTCCCGCCTCAAGGGGTTTATTGGTAACCGCCGGGGGATCGCCACAAAATATCTTGCCAGCTATCTGCGCTGGTTCCATCTCATAGTCCTGCAGAAGAACCCAACCCCGAGGCACTGCCTCGCCAGCGCCCTCGCTGGAATGAGCATCAATACGATGTACGAATAGAGCCTCTCGGAAAACCTGGAATTCCCGCTGACCACGCGCGAAATGGCGCGCCGGGTTGGTGTATCGGCCCGCCATCTGGAACGCAGCTTCCGACAGGCCACAGGGCAAAGTCCCGGCGGATATTACCGACTGCTACGCCTGCGCGCGGCGCGGCAACTTGTGATTTATACGCAGGACCCGTTGACCTCGATTGCGCATGCGGTGGGTTACACTAACCCCACCTCGATGTCGCGCAATTACGTCGAACAGTTCGGCTCATCCCCGCGGCAGGACCGCAGGGAGCGCAACCGGTTCCGAGAAACCCAAAACGCGCCGGTGATGTGAAGGCCGACTAAGCCGTGCAGACCGCTTGCGCGATTTCAACCAGCCCGTGATGCAATGACCCTGCCGAGGATCGCAGGCCAAGCACCGAAAACGCGGTGCCCGCCTCGTGACACCACAAGTAACAACCGATGTGGTGAATCGAACAGCGGGTCGCCGTACCCGCCTGCATCGCGCGGATATCGACGTTGCACAGGCGTTCGAACAGATCGCAGACCGCCGGGCCTGAAACGTCAAACCGGCACCATCCATCGGTCTGTTCCACGACCGAGGCCGTATCCCCAACCGCTGCTTTCAGTTCCGCCGCCAAAATCTCATGGCTGGCATGGTCCGCGTCGATCATCCAACTGTCCGGGCCGATCCAGATCGCGCTATAGGTCTGCCCGGCCGCAGTTTGCCCCGGCCCCGGCAGGTCAACCCCGATCAAATCGCGCGCCTTTGTGGCGCAGTCACTCTCATGTCCCAACCGTGCCGACAAGGAAGCCAGCGCACGAGTTGGGTTTTCGGTGATCGTCAGCCCCGGAAAGCTATCAACTTTGGGTTCGGTACCGCCAAGTGGGGTGATCGGTTTCAGTTTATGCACGCTGACGTCCTCCTTCGGGATCGACAAAATGGGCGCTGACCACTTCGACTTTGACTTCGCTGCCCTCCAGCGGGTTTGCCAGTCGCAGAACCTCTCCCATCCGCTCGGCCCCGTTTTTAAGGTATCCGATACCGATCGAGCTTTGCAGCACTGGCGAATAGGCCGCCGAGGTGACATAGCCCTGATCATGTGCAGCATCGACCGGGCCGTCGGCATTCATCAGATGACCGCCCGCGGCCACTGTTTCGTTGGCATCCACCGGTTTAAAACCAACCAACCGCAGCGCATCTGCCATATTCAGCCCGTCACGTTCGCTGAGAGTGTTGCCGACACAATCCTTTTTCTTGCTGACCATCCGGCCCATGCCAAGGTTCAGCGCGGTAGTGGTGCCGTTCATCTCGTTACCTGCCGCGTGGCCCTTTTCGATCCGCATGACGCCAAGCGCCTCAGTGCCGTAAGGGACAACGTCAAACTCCTCGCCCGCCTCCATCAGCCTGCGCATCAGCGCATCGCCGTACCGTGTCGGCACCGCAATCTCATAGGCCAGTTCGCCTGAGAACGAGATACGGAACAATCGCGCCCGGCAACCGCCACAGACGGTGATCTCGGCGCAGGCCATAAAGGGGAAGGCTTCGCTCGACAGATCTACATCATCGACGATCTTTTCAAGCAGCGCGCGTGAGTTCGGCCCCGCCACCGCATATTGCGCCCAGGCCTCGGTGGTCGAGATCAGTTGCACATCCAGATCGGGCCACAGGCATTGCCGCGCGAACTCCATCTGGCGATAGACCAGAACCGCATTGGCGGTGGTGGTGGTGACGACGAAATGATCCTCGGCCAAACGCGCGGCGGTGCCATCATCATAGGCGATGCCGTCCTCGCGCAGCATCAGGCCGTATCGCACCTTGCCCACTGCCAGTTTGGCAAAACCATTGGCATAAATCTTGTTCAGGAACGCGGCCGCATCCGCGCCCTGCACGTCGATCTTGCCCAGCGTGGTCACGTCGCAAACACCAACCGAAGCACGGGTCTGCAACACCTCGCGGTCCACCGATTGCCGCCAGTGGGTCTCGCCCGGTTGCGGGAACCACTGTGCGCGCAGCCAGTCGCCAACTTCGGTGAACACCGCGCCGTGTTCGGTAGCCCATTTATGACTGGGAGTCTGCCGGACCGGGTGGAAATGTCTGCCAACCGCGCGGCCTGCCAGTGTGCCCATCGGCACCGGCGTGTAAGGCGGGCGGAAGATGGTGGTGCCAGTTTCCGGGATCGACTTGCCGGTCATTTCCGCCATCACGGCCAGACCGCCCATGTTGCTGGTCTTGCCCTGATCGGTCGCCATACCCAGCGTGGTATAGCGTTTCAGATGCTCGACCGAGACATAGTTTTCCTGATGCGCCAGTTTCACATCCTTGACGGTCACATCGTTCTGCTGGTCCAGCCAGGCGCGGCCTTTGCCCTCGGAAACATGCCAGAAGGGTTGCAGGTTCACCGGCGCGTCCTCGGCCTGTGGCAGGTCGCCTGCCTTCGCAGTGATGCCCAGATCACCAAGCGCAGCAATTGCGCCCTCGGCCCCGGTCTGCACTGCGCCATGGGTTGACATTGCACCCGCTGCGGCACCGGCAACGGACATGCCAACGGGCAAGGTTTCACCCGGCACAAAGGCGGCAAGGTTTTCATCCCATTGTGGTCGACCCCGCTGATGACAGGTGAGGTGCACGTTCGGGTTCCAGCCGCCGGATACGGCCAGCCCGCCGCAGATGATATCGCGGGTGAACCCTTGCGCCGTGCGGATCGTCACCGTCTCAAGGCCCAGCCGTCCTTTGCTGCCGATTACCTGCGCCCCGGCAAATAGCTCGGCCCCTTCGACCGCAGGCGCATCGGCCCGCGTGTCGATCACCGCGCTGACCTGCACGCCTTTGGCGATCAGGTCGGCAGCAGTGCGGTGGCCGTCATCATTGTTGGTAAAGACCGCCACCTGCTGGTGCGGTGTCACCGCCCAGCGGTTGGCATAGGCCCGGACAGCCCCGGCCATCATGATCCCGGGCCGGTCATTGTTGGCAAACGCGATGGGCCTCTCCATCGCCCCGGCACACAACAGTGCCCGTTTGGAATAGATGCGCCACATGATCTGACGCGGCTGCCCTTCGGCGGGGGTGGGCAAGTGATCCGCCACCCGCTCGACCGCGCCATAGATGCCATGGTCAAAGGCCCCGATCACCGTGGTGCGCGGCAACAGGCGGACATTGTCCATCGCCGACAACTCGGCCACGGCCTGCGCGGCCCAGTCCGATCCGGCCATGCCGCCCAGTTCAAAACTTTCGGCATTCAACCGACCGCCGAGGACAAAATCCTCATCCGCCAGAATGACCCGTGCGCCTGCACGCCCCGCCGTCAGCGCCGCCATCAGGCCTGCGGGTCCAGCACCAATCACCAGTAGATCACAATGCAGAAAGCCCTTGTCATAAGCATCCGGGTCGTCTTCGCCGGATACCCTGCCCAGACCGGCAGCGTTGCGAATGATCGGCTCGTACAGTTTTTCCCAGAACGCCTTGGGCCACATGAAGGTCTTGTAGTAGAACCCCGCTGTCAGGAAGTTGCTGAACAGGTCGTTGACCGACAGCACATCGCGTTTCAGCGAGGGCCAACGGTTTTGTGAGTTGGCCTGCAACCCGTCATACAGCTCGGCCACAGTGGCGCGGGTGTTTGGTTCCTGCCGCCCACCCGAACGCAATTCCACCAGCGCGTTGGGTTCCTCGGACCCCGAGGTCAGCACCCCGCGCGGGCGGTGATACTTGAACGACCGGCCCATCAAACGCACGCCGTTGGCCAGCAAGGCCGAGGCCAGCGTGTCGCCGGGATGACCCTGATAGCGTTTGCCGTCAAAGGTGAAACTCAGGCTCTGGCCCTGATCCACAAGACCGCCATTCAGTCGGTTGGTCTGGCTGTTCATCGTCCGCGCCCCTTTGCCCGGGCCACATCACGGGCCAGTTCCACCGAAGTGATTTCATGCGTCAGCGTATTGCGTGTCACCACCAGCCAGGATCGGTCGCCCTGCTCGTGATACCAAAGTTCACGATGCGCGCCCGCCGGATTGTCGCGCAGATAAAGATAGTCGTGAAACGCCTCGGCGGCGTTTTCGGCCTGCCAGTCGGGCCGTTCGATCAGCGTGGCATCGCCCAGATAGACAAATTCCTGCGCATCGCGGGGGCCAAGAAGTGGGTGATTGATAATCATGATTGGCCTCGTTTCAATGCAGGTTGGGCTGCGCGCCCATCCCTTTTTCGTCAATGATGTGACCGGTGCGGAACCGGTCGAGACGATAAGCTGTCGCCACCTCATGCGGGCGGTCGGTGGACAGCAGATGCGCAAAGCACATGCCCGATGCCGGGGTTGCCTTGAACCCGCCGTAACACCAGCCGCCATTGAAGTAGAGCCCGTCGATATGCGTCCGGTCGATGAAGGGTGAGCCATCCATCGACATGTCCATCACCCCACCCCAACCGCGCAGCAGCCGCACCCGGCCAAGCGCGGGGATCAAGGCAACACCGCTTTGGATCACATCCTCGACCACCGGCAGGTTCCCCCGCTGGGCATAGGTGTTGTACATGTCGATATCACCGCCAAAGACCAGCCCGCCCTTGTCCGACTGGCTGCAATAGAAATGGCCTGCGCCAAAGGTGATCACGCCGGGGATCACAGGCTTCAATCCTTCGGACACAAAGGCCTGCAACACGTGGCTTTCAATGGGCAGGCGCATGCCCGCCTTCTCCATCACACGGCTGGATGATCCGGCCACGGCCACGCCAACCTTTTTGGCGCCGATATAACCGCGCGAGGTTTCGACCCCCAGAACCTTGCCATTCTCGATCCGAAACCCGGTCACTTCGCAATTCTGTATGATATCCACGCCGCGCTGGTCCGCGCCGCGCGCATAGCCCCAGGCCACCGCGTCATGGCGCACCGTGCCGCCGCGCCGATGCAGCAGCCCGCCCTTGATGGGGAACCGCGCATTGTCGAAATTCAGGAACGGATACATCGCTTTGACCCCGGCGACATCTAACAGCTCAGCATCCGATCCGTTCAGGATCATTGCATTGCCGCGCCGCCGCGCCGCATCGCGCTGCGCGTCCGTATGCACAAGGTTCAGAATGCCGCGCTGACTGACCATGGCATTAAAGTTGAAATCCTGCTCCAACCCTTCCCACAGCTTCAGCGACATCTCATAAAACGGCTCATTCCCGTCCAGCAGATAGTTCGAGCGGATGATGGTAGTGTTCCGCCCCACGTTGCCGCCACCGATCCAGCCCTTTTCCAGCACTGCAATCCGTGCCTCGCCAAATTCCTTGGCCAGGTAATACGCGGTCGCCAGCCCATGCCCGCCGCCGCCGACAACAATAATGTCATATTCGGCTTGGGGCTCAGGGTCCCTCCAGGCGGGGGTCCAGCCTTTGTGGCCTGTAAGGGCCTCTTTGATGACCCGAAATCCAGAATACCGCATTCTTGCCTCGCAGATGTTTGGGCCATCATTGAACAAGGCGGCAAGAGACGGCCAGCAATTTTGCGGCATAGATTTGAAGTTTTGCGCCAAATTGCGACGCTTGGCTCTATCTCGTTTGCATCTGCAAAAAGCGTACCAGGCGTCGCCGCGGTCCAACAAACTCAGGTTGACAGATTTTCAACAATCGGATCACGTCAATGAACCCAGAGTTCGGAGGCAACATGCGCATCATCAAAAACCCACACCGTGCGGGTGAAAAACTGG
>CAXXPZ010000075.1:0-7302 GCA_963422555.2 uncultured Ruegeria sp. | reverse complement strand
CGGCTGCCCTGCGTTCGGTTGACCACCGCGGTGGTCTGGACGCGTTCCTGGCCAAAGCCAAGGACGATGAGCTGTCCGACACCGCACTGAAAGTGAAGAAGGAAATCGCCAAGGCACAAGCCTCGGCCTAAGCCCTGCTTTCATCGAATAGACCAAGCCCTGTGCCGCAAGGTGCCGGGCTTTTTCGTGTGCCGGGCACAGAATTGTTCCCGGATTGTGGATAAAGTGCCGTTTTGCGTGATGTTGTTCACATAAGAATCACTGAATATGAAGTATGTTTTTGCTTATTCCAACGGCGGAGACATATCGATGCCTACAAAACCATTTCAAATCCTTATGCTCGTGCCGATCTTTATCGGCAAAGCTCTTAATACCTGCAGCCGCATGCAGCGCCGGGTCAACCGACAGCATAACAGCCTGACTGTCGATTTGGTCAAACGTCCGGGAACAGACGGCTGACGCGATGCCGCAGAGGTGTCATTCGCGCTTGAAGCCGGAGTTTTTCCTGACCTATATCCGACGACACAATGATGGCTTTGCGACGCATAATTCTGCCTTGTGCCCTGTCTGCCCTGATTGGATTGACAGGGCTGAGCGTTGCCGGGTCACGCGGGATGGATCGGGCGGTGGGGCAGATGGTCCTGTGCACCGGTACCGGGCCGGTTGTCGTCTATGTGGACGAACAGGGTCAACCGACACGTCCACCGCATTACTGTCCTGATTATGCCCTGACCCTTTTGGGCGCGGTGCTGGTCGATCAGCCGATGTTGCCGCAGGCACCAAAGCAGTCCCGCCCCGTGCCCGAGCGTGTTGTGGACAGCCTGATTGCAGCGGCTGTTCCTTTGAAGCCAGCGCGCGCGCCGCCTGTATTTCTGTGATCTTTCCAATCTGAATCAGACAGTTGAATTACAGGAGAGCCATTATGTCGCTCAAATCCAACCTCTTGGCCGCAATGGCTTTTGCAACCCTTGCCACAACCGCATTTGCCGAAAGCGCGATACAGGTCGACGAAGCCTATGCCCGGTCGTCGGGCAAACACGCCAAGGCCGGGGCGGCCTTTATGATGATCGTGAACACCGGAGAGGCAGATGATCGGCTGATCGGTGTGATCTCGGATGTGGCCGACCGGGTCGAGTTGCACACACACAAAGTGGATGAAAACGGCGTGGCCAAGATGATCCATGTCGAAGAGGGATTCACCATTCCCGCAGGCCAATCGCATATGTTGCAGCGCGGTGGTGACCACGTGATGTTCATGGGGTTGAGCCAACCGTTTGAGCAGGACGCCACAATCCCCGTGACGCTGATCTTTGAGCAGGCCGGAGAGGTCGAAATCGAAGTGCCCGTTGATCTGGAACGCAAAGACGGCGGCGCACATTCGCACTAAGGCGCGCCTGTCTTCGGGCCGCGCTGCGGCCGTCATCCATGCGATCAGACCGGGTACCCCCGGTCTGATCGCACAAGCCGCAGCGTCACCGATTGACTGTGCGCATGGCCAGACGGTCGCCTGCGCGTTTGAACCGCAGGGTCAGCCAGAACATCACGCCTGCCATGGCCAAGGCGGAAAAGGCGATCACCCAACCCAGCGCAACAAGACCGATGCCGGGTGAGAAGATCAGCACAAGCCCAATCGCCAGCGCCACAAAGCCCGAGTTTCGCATGGCGTTGCGCTGAGGGTCGCGTTCGTGCATTTGCCGCCAAGTGGCCAGCGAGCCGATGCCGATGATCAGAGCCCAGGCGCCCATCAGGAAAAAGGCCAGTTTCGCGGCGCCTTCCGGCCAGATCAGCAGCACCAGGCCGATCAGAATCGCGCCTATCCCAACTCCGCCCACAAGCCCACGACGGCCAAAGCCCAGCAATGTCAGCCCGCCGTCAAGGACCAACAGCACGCCGACCAGACGCAAAAGCAATGAGATGCTGCCGCCGGGCCAGAACAGCGCGGCGATGCCGACACAGGCGGCCAGCACCCCGCGGATCAGGAAGGTCCACCATAAATCAGCCAGTTGTGCGCTCAGTGCGTCACGTTGGTCCAGACTGGTGTCTTCGATGATTTCGCCGGTTTTGGGATCCAGATCTGTCATGGGTCACCCTTATGTTAATGTTTTGTCAGCATAACCGAGAATTGGCCGCCTTGTCGCCTGGGCATCGCGCTTAGGAATTGTTCAGCAACTTATCTACCCAAAGAGGCACGGTCTGTGTTGCCGGTCCAAGCAGTGTTTTGTTAAAATGGGATGCGTCTGCGGACGCATCAAGGTTGAGTTCGTAGGTCTCTGCGCCCACAGCGATGGCTTCGTGCACAAAGGCCGCCGCCGGATAGACCTGCCCGGACGTTCCGATGGCCGCAAAGATCTGCGCACCACTCAGGTGATCATAGATTTCGTCCATAAAGTACGGCATCTCGCCAAACCAGACCACATCCGGCCGCACGGCGGGCCGGCCGCAAGAGGGGCAGGGATCGGCAGGGGTCAGCTCGGGGGCTGATGTCCAGCGGTGTCCGCACCCTGAACACAGCGCCCCGGCAAGGGTACCATGCATGTGGATGACGTCCCGGCCTCCGCCAGCCTCGTGCAGGCTGTCAACATTCTGGGTCACGATAACCACCTCGGCAGGCCAGTCGCGCTGCAACCTGGCCAATGCGTGATGCGCGGCGTTGGGTTTTGCCTGAGCGGCCTGAACGCGACGTGCGTTATAGAAACCATGGACCAGCGCGGGATCGCGGGCAAAGCCTTCGGGTGTGGCGACATCCTCGATCCGGTGCTGTGCCCACAGGCCACCCTCATACCGGAAAGTCCCCAACCCGCTTTCAGCGGAAATTCCGGCCCCGGTCAGGATGACGATCTTTTCCATGTCCTCTCCGTGCGTTAAACCATGCTGTATGACACACCGTATCCTCTTTGTCTGTCTGGGCAATATCTGCCGGTCACCCGCTGCCGAGGGGATCTTTCGCACCCTCGCGCCAGAGTTTTCTACGGACAGCGCTGGAACATCGGACTGGCATATCGGCGATCCCCCCTATGGTCCGATGCAGCAGGCGGCAAAAGCCCGCGGCATTGACCTGAGCGATCTGCGTGCGCGGCAATTCATCACCAGCGACTTTGACCGTTTCGACCTGATCATCGGTATGGACGTTGACAATGTGGCCAATATCGAGGGGTTGCGCCCGTCAGGAAATGACACGCCGGTCAGTGTGTTGACGGATTTTGCCCCACATACCGGGGCGGACCATGTCCCCGACCCCTATTATACGCGCGATTTTGAGGGGGCGCTGGACCTGATCGAAGCCGCTGCAGAGGGGCTGCGGACCCACCTGAAGCCCTAGTCGTTGATCACAACCAACTGGTCGCCCAGCCACGGCACCTGAGCGACCGCCGGATCGATGATCTGTGTCTTCATCAGCCGCCGGATCATCCCGGCCACGTCCTTGGGAACCTGATCGGACCAGTCCGACCGCGTAAACAGCGATATCGTGCGCGAAAACTCTCCGAACGGGGCGGGGTGGAGCTGCAGCCCTTCGTGGAACCGGGCGGCGCGCATATATCCCAACGGGGTCGTGATCGCCCATCCCAACCCACGTGCGACCATCGCCATCAGCGCCATGTGCGAGCCGATCTCGAACCGTTCCTCGAACTCCATCTGCTGCCGTGCCAGTTGGCCTTCGATCTGGCGGCTGATCAACTGCTCGCGGGCATAGCGCAGAAATGGCAGTTCGGCCAAGGCGGCCTCGACACCGCCGCTCCCTTTGGGGGCAACCAGGATAAAGGGGTCGCGGACAAGCGGGTATTCGATCACGCCTTCCAGCACTTCGCCGCTATGGGCCGAGACCGCCAGATGCAGGCGCTGGGATTCGAGTGCCTCGAATATCTCAAGGCTGGGCAGGGTGGTCAGTTTGAATTTCGACCGGGTCAGGCTGTCGGCCAGCAATGTGGCCAGCCGTGGGGTCAGATCATTGTCGAAATCGTCGATCAACCCGATAGACAGGGTGGTCAGGTGCCCCAGATCCATCACCGTTAGCTCGCTTTGGGCCATCTGCAATTCAGCCAGAACGGATTCCGCACGCGTCAGAAAGCTGCGCCCAGCTTGCGTCAGCCGCATCGGACGGCGCCCGTGATCAACCAGATCGGTGCCTAACGCCTTTTCCAGATTGCGCAACTGCTGGGAAACCGACGGCTGGCTGAGCCCAGTGATCTCGGCGGCTTGCGCCACCGATCCCGTCCGCGCCAGCGCCTCGAACACTTCGAGCCCGCGCAGGGTCAGCCCTTTCATCACCATGCAACATCCCTTTCGCTGCGCCTTTTCTGAGGGGCAGCGTGGATCAGGTCAAGGATTGACAGTGTGTTAGCTGCAGATGGCCTGCGCCATTTGACCAAAGACCTGATACCGATCCCACAGCGCATCGTCGCGTTCAGTCTGCGACATCTTCAGCTCCTGCGCCTGATGCGGGTCCTTGAACCACTGGGCCACTTGTTTTTGATCACTGCGCGTCAGCGCCTGATTGGCGACCCGCTGAATGCAACTGCACCGCTGCCGCGTCGCTGCCGACCGGTCAGACGCCAGACACGCCCGCTTGATCTGTGCCGCCTCGGTTGGTGCCGGAGCCACCGCCGAGATAGACGTTGCACAAAGTGCGATTAGGAGGAACTGTCTCATACCCTTGCCTCATGTTTGCCTGACCGGAGAGATCTGACGCCTCTCTCAGTTTGCGGCGGAGTATGAATCAAAGTGGTTAACGGATCAATCATCTGATGCGAAAAAGTGATTGCGCAGGGTGGGAATGTTGCGTTTGTTGGTGGAGAACTTTTATAGAAACCTGATTTGATACTGAAAATGCTTAAGAAATACGGCCGAACCTATCACTTGCCTCAATCACCCGGAGCGACGAGTGACGACAAAATCATGTCTGACGTCGCGGCGCTTGTCGCTGCCGATGACGTCGTGTTCACTGAAAAAATGGATGGCGAAAACACCACCATTCACTGCGAAGGATGCCACCCGCGCAGCCTTGACGCGCGATATCATCCATCGCGTGACTGGATGAATGCCGAATTGGTGAAGAACGGGTTGCGTTGACGGGCGGCGGTATTGGACGCATCAGAGGCGGATCGCAATCAATCCCGGTCGGCCAGTGAAACAAAGGGTTTCGCACATTGCCGTGCCACCTTGACCAGCGCACATTTTCGAACCATATCCCGTCGCTATGACAGACCTCGCTCATATCCGCAATTTCTCCATCGTCGCGCATATCGACCATGGCAAATCCACCCTTGCTGACCGGCTCATCCAAGAGACCGGAACGGTCAAGGATCGCGACATGAAGGAACAGCTGCTCGACAGTATGGATATTGAGCGTGAGCGTGGCATCACCATCAAGGCCAACACGGTCCGCATCGACTATACCGCCGATAATGGCGAGAAATACGTGCTGAACCTGATCGATACCCCCGGACACGTGGATTTCGCCTATGAGGTCTCGCGGTCGATGCGTGCGGTCGAGGGCTCTCTGCTGGTCGTCGACAGCACTCAAGGGGTCGAGGCGCAGACGCTTGCGAATGTCTATCATGCCATCGACGCCGATCATGAGATCGTGCCGGTGTTGAACAAGATCGACCTGCCTGCGTCTGATTGTGACCGCGTGGCTGAACAGATTGAGGATGTGATCGGCATCGACGCGACAGATGCCATTCAGGTCAGTGCCAAGACCGGGCAGGGCATCCACGAGACACTGGAATCCATTATCACCCATCTGCCCGCGCCCCAAGGCGCGCTCGACGCGCCGCTCAAGGCGATGCTGGTGGATTCGTGGTACGACGCGTATCTGGGTGTCATCGTGATGGTCCGGATCATGGACGGCACGCTGAAAAAAGGGATGCGCGTCAAGTTCATGTCCAACGACACCCTGCACCATGTCGACCGCGTCGGTGTTTTCCGGCCCGAGATGGAGATGGTGAGCGCGCTTGGTCCCGGCGAAATCGGGTTTCTGACTGCGTCGATCAAACAGGTTCGCGACACACGCGTCGGGGACACCATCACCAACGACCGCAACGGTGCTGAACAGGCGTTGCCCGGTTTCATGCCCGTACAGCCGGTGGTGTTCTGCGGTCTCTTTCCCGTTGATTCAGCCGAGTTCGAAGACCTGCGTGACGCCATCGACAAGCTGGCGCTGAACGACGCCAGCTTTAGCTTTGAAATGGAAACCTCGGCTGCACTTGGCTTTGGTTTCCGCTGCGGCTTCCTTGGTCTGCTGCACCTTGAGGTCATCCGCGACCGGATCGAACGCGAATACGATATCGACCTGATCACCACCGCGCCGTCGGTGATTTACCACGTCTATATGAAAGACGGCGAAGTGATCGAACTGCACAACCCCGCCGACATGCCCGACCCGTCCAAGGTCGACCATATCGAGGAACCGCGCATCAAGGCGACGATCCTTGTGCCGGACGAATTCCTGGGCGACGTGCTGAAACTGTGTCAGGACCGCCGTGGCATTCAGATGGACCTGACCTATGCGGGCTCCCGCGCCATGGTTGTCTATGACCTGCCGTTGAATGAGGTCGTCTTTGACTTCTACGACCGCCTGAAATCGGTGACCAAGGGCTATGCCAGCTTTGACTACCAGATGACCGGCTATACCGAGGACGCGCTGGTCAAGATGTCGGTGCTGGTGAATGACGAGCCGGTCGATGCGCTGTCGACCATGGTTCACCGCGACCGGGCCGAGATGCGGGGCCGGGCGATGTGCGAAAAGCTCAAGGACCTGATTCCGCGCCACATGTTCAAAATCCCGATCCAGGCCGCCATCGGAGGCAAGGTCATCGCCCGCGAGACGCTGTCCGCCCTGCGCAAGGACGTGACCGCCAAATGCTACGGAGGCGACGCCACGCGGAAACGCAAACTGCTGGACAAGCAGAAGGCGGGGAAAAAGAAGATGCGCCAGTTCGGGAAGGTCGATATCCCGCAGGAGGCGTTTATTTCGGCTTTGAAGATGGACAGCTAAGGCTGTCCATCTTCAAAGCCGTGTTGGGGAATACGGCTAGCAACATCAAAACTTAGATATTGTGTGTAGCATTCTGCCAGTCTGAATTTCCTGAAGGAAAATGGGCTAGAACGGAATCTCATCTTCCTCAATGACTTGCCTAAGCGGCAGAAATGCAGCCTTAAGAAGCCACTTTTTATCTGGGACGATCTTGAAGAACTTCCCACCTTCTTGCGGCTCGGCAATTTCGAAGACTTCCAAGAACATTAAAATTCTCTTAATTGAACTAATTTCTATAGACTCGAGTGAGCTATCAAAGCGGTGGGTGA